>NZ_CP011144.1:0-324310 GCF_000972865.1 Pseudoxanthomonas suwonensis | reverse complement strand
TCGGGCAGGGTCAGGTCGATCAGCCACAGGTCGTGGCGGCTGGATTCGGCCCGCGCCAGCGCGCAGGCCTGGGTCGCGACCGTGTCGACCGCGGCGGGCAGCGCCTCGAGCACGGCGCGGAAATAGGCCTGGCTGATCGTGTCGTCCTCGACCAGCAGGATCCTCGGCACGGGAGGAAGCGGGGCGGGATCCCGGGGTTCCATGCGGCTGACTCCATGTCGGCTGGGGCCATCTTAGCGCTACCAGTCCCGGGGGCAACGGGCGCAGGTCACGGTCCCGGGCCGCGCCCGCGGTGGGCCGGCCCGCGCCGATCTGGGACAATGGCCGGCCTTTTTGCCCCGCAGCCTGCGCCACGTGGCCCGATTCGACCGCACTCCATTCCAGACCGACATCCTCGACCTCAGCCACGACGGCCGCGGCGTGGCCCGCCGCGACGACGGCAAGACCGTGTTCGTGGCCGGCGCGCTGCCCGGTGAGACGGTCATTGCCGAGCCCACCGCGCGCAGCCGCCGCTTCGACGAGGCGCGCACGCTGGAGGTGCTCACGGCCTCGCCCGAACGGGTGGCGCCGCGCTGCCCGCACTTCGGCACCTGCGGAGGCTGCGTGCTGCAGCACCTGGCCGAGGACCGCCAGATCGTGGCCAAGCAGCGGGTGCTGCTGGAGAACCTGGAACGGATCGGCAAGGTCGCCCCGGGGCGGGTGCTGCCGCCGCTGACCGCCGACAGCTGGGGCTACCGGCGCAAGGGCCGGTTCTCGGTGCGCCGGGTCAACAAGAAGGACAAGACCCTGGTCGGCTTCCGCGAGCAGGATCCGCGCTTCGTCGCCGACCTGCGCGAATGCCACACCACCATTCCCGAAATCGGGATGAAGATCGAGGCGCTGGCCGCGCTGGTCGACGGCCTGCAGGCACGCGAGCACATCCCGCAGATCGAGTTCATCGCCGGCGACGACGCCATCGCCCTGACCGTGCGCCATCTGGTGCCGCTGTCGGAGCCGGACCGCGCCGCGCTGGCCGGGTTCGGGCGCGAGCACGGTTTCGCGATCTTCCTGCAGCCCAAGGGCATCGACAGTGTGCATCCGCTGGAGGGCGAGGCGCCGGCGCTGTCGTTCCGGCTGCCGCAGTGGGACGTGGAACTGGCGTTCGAGCCGGCGGACTTCATCCAGGTCAACGCGCGGCTCAACGAGAAGATGATCGCGCTGGCGCTGGAGATGCTCGACGCCCGGCCGGAGCAGCGGGTGCTGGACCTGTTCTGCGGGCTGGGCAACTTCACCCTGCCGCTGGCACGGCAGGTACGCGAGGTGGTCGGGGTGGAGGGTGACGCCGGGCTGGTGGCGCGTGCGCGGGCCAATGCGCAGCGCAACGGGCTGGAGAACGCGCAGTTCTTCTCCGCCGACCTGACCCAGGACCAGCGCGGCACGCCATGGATGCGCCAGGGCTTCGACCGTCTGCTGCTGGACCCGCCACGCTCGGGCGCCGACGAGGTGCTCAAGCAGCTGCCGCTGCAGGACATCGAGCGGGTCGTCTACGTGAGTTGCCACCCGGGTTCGCTGGCCCGCGACGCCGGCTTCCTGGTGCACGAGCGCGGTTACCGGCTGGTATCGGCGGGGGTGATAGACATGTTCCCGCACACCGCGCACGTGGAGAGCATCGCGCTGTTCGAGCGCTGAATCTGGCGGAAGCAACCGCAACCGCGAGGTCAAAAGCGCCGGGCGTGGTCGGTTTCGGGCTGAGCCGCGGCGGGCCGGGAGCTTCCAGGTCGTGGCTTCGTTCACAGGTGATGAGCAGCGCACGGCTTTTGTAGGAGCGGGCATGACCGCGACCCGACGCCGTCGGCCCAGGCGACGCCCTCGTGGTTTCGACGCCCGTGTCGCCGACTGAAGTCAGCTCCTACAGAAAATCGGTCGCGCCGTGGCTGTTGTAGGAGCCGGGTTCAGCCGGCGACCCGACGCCGTCGGCCCAAGCGACGTCCTCGTGATTCCGACGCCCGTGTCGCCAGCAAGCTGGGCTCCTACAGAAGGTGGTGCTGCATGGGGTTTGCTCCTCCCTTTCGCCGCAGGCGAAGAGGGAGGGCCGGGGAGGGGGCCTTTGCTGTTGCTTCCTGGATCGAAGCCACGCCCCCAAAGCTCCCGAGGCCGTCGTGCCCAGGGGGTCTGGCGCAAGCAGCACAGGGATGTGCTGCGTTCGCGACTCGGAGGCAGGACGCCGCAGCGGAGCGATGCGCCAGACCCCCTGGGCACGGCGGCCCCCTCCGGAGTCAGCGCTCTTGCTCCAAGGCCACGAGTCGCGACTGCGCGTCCAGAGCCGACGCTCCGCTATCAGACGCGGAAGTCACTGGACGATCAGCCACGACCAGCCATGCGGCTGTTGTGAAGGCACCTCGGCTGTCGTGAGGCGTTTCGGCTGCTGTAAAACGCTTCCCGCCTACGCGGGAACGATGGCAAGCGCTCTCAGGCCGCCCGCACCACGTCGCCGCCTTCCGGCTGCAACCGGAACTGCGCCATCGCCGCGCGCAGCGCCTGGGCGCGTTCGCGCAGCGAGGCGCTGGCCGCGGCCACTTCCTCCACCAGCGCGCTGTTCTGCTGGTTGACCGACTCCAGGTCGCCGACCGAACGGCTGAGCTGCTGCAGACCCTGCGACTGCTCCTGCGCCGAGTCGGCGGCCTGGCGAGCCAGGCCGGCGATGGTCTCGTTGGAGTGGGCGATCGCCTCCAGCTGCCGGCGCGACTCGTCGACCAGGCCGCTGCCTTCGCCCACGCGCGAGATGGCGTCGGCGATCAGGTCGCGGATCTCCTTGGCCGAGGTCGCGGTGCGGTGGGCGAGGCTGCGTACCTCGGTGGCGACCACGGCGAAGCCGCGGCCGTGCTCGCCGGCACGCGCGGCCTCGACCGCGGCGTTGAGCGCGAGGATGTTGGTCTGGAAGGCGACCGAGTCGATCAGCGAGATGATCTCGCCGATCCGGCGGCTGGCCTCGGTGATCGATACCATCGAGTTGCTGGCCTGGCCGGCCACGTCCACGCCCTGGCGCGAATTGCCCAGCGCGCCATGGGTCAGGTCGTTGGTCTGACGGCTGTTGTCGGCGGCGTTGCGCGCGGCGGCCAGCAGCTGCTCGATGCTGGCGGCGCTGTCCTGCAGCGCGCTGGCCTGGCGCTCGGTGCGGCCGGACAGGTCGGCGTTGCCGCGTGCGATCTCCTCGATGCCCAGGCCGACTTCCTCGGCGTTGAACATGCTTTCGCGGATCACCTGGGAGACGCTGTCGAGCGAGCTGTTGAGCGCCTCGGTCAGAGTTTTCAGGGTGCCGGCGTAGTCGTTGCGGATGCGCCGGGTCAGGTCGCCCTCGGCCAGCGCCTGGGCGGTGGCGCCGATCTCGTCGAAGGCTGTTTCCAGCGCCGACAGCGCGCTGTTCACCGCGCGCTTGAGCTGGTCCAGCTCGCCGGGCAGTTCGGCCTCGATCCGGCGGGTGAAGTCGCCCGCCGCCGCGCCGCTGAGACTGCGCTCCAGCGCCGCCAGCGACTGCTGCAGCAGGCCCATGGCCCGGTCGACCTTGCCGCGCGACTCGCCCTGGACCTCGGCGCTCATGCGCGCGGAGAAGTCGCCGCGCGCCATCGCGTCCATCACCGCGTCGAGCGCGTCCATGGTCTTCTGCACGCTGTCGGCACTGGCGTTGACGCCGGTCTTCAGGCGCGCCAGGTCGCCGGGCAGGTCGGCGTCGACGCGGCGGGTGAAATCGCCGCGGCCGACCGCGGCCAGCACGTCGTTGGATTCGGCGATCGCCGAGTTCAGCGCCGCCAGCAGCGCGTTGAAGGAGTGGCACATGGCGCTGATCGCGTCGCGGCCCTCGGCCTCCACGCGCACGCCGAAATTGCCGCGCGCGACCTCGGCGATGGCCTGGTCCAGGCGCTCGATCGGATGGCGGATGGCCGCGTCGACCAGGATCACCGCCACCACCGCCAGCAGCGCCAGCACCAGCACGATGCCCAGGCCGACCTTGAGCGCGCCGCGCGAGCGCGCGGTGGCGCCGGCCAGCGCGGCCTGCGATGAGGCCTCGCTGTCCTGGGCCAGCTGCGCCAGTTCGTTGTGCACTTCCTCGAACGCGGCCTGCTTCTCGGCGGCCAGCGCCTGGAAGGTTTCCATGTCGCCGTCGCCGGCGATCATCCCGGCCACCGCGGTGCCGCTGCGCTCCACGTAGCGGTCCCACAGCGCGGCCAACTGGTCCATGCGCTCGGCATACGCCGGGTCGGTGGCCTTGATCGCCAGCAGGCGCTCGCGGGTGGCCGCGGCCTGGGTGTTGGCGTCCTCGATCAGGAATTCGTCGCGGTCGCCCAGGGCCTGGGTGAACAGCCCCTGGGTCTCGATCAGGCCCTGGTTGGCCTGCGCGGCGAGGGTCATCACCGGCAGGGTGCGCTCGGCGAAGCCTTCCAGGGTGCCGGTGTTGGCGCGCAGCACCAGCGCCGAGTAGACGAAGTAGACCAGCAGCCCGGCCAGTGCGATCGCCGGCAGCAGCAGGATCTTGCTGCGGATCGACAGGTAGCGCAGACGCCGGGAGGCGGACGCGACCAGGGGCGCGACGCGGAGGTTGGGGACAGGAAGCTTGTTCAGGCTTCCGCGGACGGACGACATGGGACGACTCCGGACATGCGGGATGCCGGGGCGGAATGTGCGACCTCCGGCACGGTTGCTATCGGCCCGCGGTGGCGCCGGCTTGAATCCAGGGGTTCAGGAATCCGTTAGCGAAAGGTTAAAGGCGGCTGCGCGGGGGCCGATACCGGGTTACGCCCCGCCGGGGCCCTCTCTCTCCAGCCCAGGAACCCAGAAGTGAATACCAAGCATTTCCCCGCGGTCGCGCTGCTCGCGCTGGCCGTGGCACCGGTCGCGCAGGCCGAGGTGACCTTCAACGGCTTCGGCCAGGTGGTCGCCGGCGCGACGCTCGACGACGGCAGCCGCGTGTCCGGCCTGTCCTACGACGACCGCATCAGCTTCGACCCCGAATCCCTGTTCGCCCTGCAGGCCACCGCCACCCTCGGCGACCGCGCCGACGCGATCGCCCAGGTGGTCGCCCGCGGCGACGAAGGCTACGAGCCCGAGTTCGCCTGGGCCTACCTGCGCTACCGGTTCAGCTCCTCGTGGTCGGTGCAGGCCGGCCGCCAGCGCACCCCGTACTTCCACTATTCGGACTATCTGGAAGTGGGCGCCGCCTATCCGTTCATGCGCGTGCCGCTGGGCGTGTACAACCTCCCGTACAGCAACTACAACGGCGTCAACCTGATCGGCAGCCGCCACTTCGACAAGTGGAGCCTGCGCACCCAGCTGATCTATGGCACCGTCGACGAGGAACAGGACGGCCTGCACGTGGAAGTCCGCGACCAGGCTGGCGCCACCTTCGAGGCGCAGTACGACGAATGGCTGTCGCTGCGCGCCAGCTACGTGGTCGGCGAAGCCTCGGTGCAGGTCGACGCGGCCGAGCCGCTGATCGCGGCGGTGATGGCGGTCAGCCCGCGGGCCGGCGCGGCGCTGGCTTTCGACCGCGATGACGCCTCCTTCCTCGGCCTGAGCGCCGAGATCAACCGCGGCGGCGCCACGGTCGGCGTGGAGTACACCGACATCGACTACGGCGACAACTACATCGGCGGGCAGAAGGCCGTGGCGGTCAACGCCGCCTACCGCGCTGGCGACTGGACTCCGTACGCCAGCTGGTCGCGCAGCCGCACCGAGCCGGACGCGACCGTGCTGGGCCTGCTGCCGGTGCCGCCGGCGCACCCGCTGTACCAGATGGTGGCCGGCCTGCTGGCCAGCCAGGGCGGCGACAAGAAGTACACCAGCGTGGGCGTGCGCTACGACGTCAACGCCAACGTCGCGGTGAAGGCGGACTACACCCGCTTCAAGAGCACCGTCGCTGCCGGTTCCGATGCGGACCTGGTCGCGGCCGGCGTCGTCTTCACCTTCTGAGCCGGGAGCACATCATGAATCGCAAGTTCTTCATGGGCCTGGCGCTGTGCGCGCTGAGCTTCCCGTGCCTGGCAGGTTCGGTGGTGGTGGGGGCCGATTCGTCGGCCGGCGCGATGGACGCCGAGGCGGTCAAGCGCGTGTTCCTGGGCCGCGAGGCCACGGTCGGCGGCAAGCCGGCGGTGGTGGTGTACCAGAAGGCCGGCGCGACCAAGCAGGCGTTCGAGGACAAGGTCCTAGGCCGTTCCGGCGCCGACCTGGCCGGCTACTGGTCCAAGCTGATCTTCACCGGCAAGGCCAAGGCGCCGGAGGAGTTGTCCAGCGACGCGGCGGTCAAGGCCAAGGTCGCCTCGACCCCGGGCGCGGTCGGCTATATCGACGACGCGGCGGTGGACGGCACGGTCAAGGTGCTGTTCAAGTTCTGAGCCGGTGCGGGCCGTACGCCCGCTCCGGTAGTCGCAGCAGAACGCCACGGCTCCGGCCGTGGCGTTCTGCTTTCCGGGCTTTGGCCGATCCGCTGTCTCTGCTGGAGGCGGCATGTGGCAACCGCAACCGCAACCGCAACGGCAAGGTCAAGGTCAAGGTCAAGGTCAAGGTCAAGGTCAAGGTCAAGGTCAAGGTCAAGGTCAAGGTCAAGGTCAAAAAGCGCCGGGCGTGGTGGGCTTCGGTCTGAGCCGCGGCGAGCCGGGAGTATTGCGGTCGTCTCGGCGGCACATCCATGTGCCGACTCGCCGACGCGGCCATCCATGGCCGCTGCCGCAATACTCCCGGCCCGCCACGTCTCCGGGAGCTTTGGCGTCGCGGCTTCGTTCAGGCGTTGAGCAGCGCACGGCTTTTGTAGGAGCGGGCATGACCGCGACCCGACGCCGTTGGCCCAGGCGACGCCCCCGTGATTCCGACGCCCGTGTCGCGGTCATGCCCGCTCCTACAGAAAGCAGCGCCGTCGAGGGCTTGGTCCCTCCCTTTCGCCGCAGGCGAAGGGGAGGGACGGGGAGAGGGCCTTAGCCGTTGCTGTTGCTTCCTGATCGAAGCCACGCCCCCCAATAGCTCCCGAGGCCGTCGTGCCCAGGGGGTCTGGCGCAAGCAGCACAGGGATGTGCTGCGGTCGCGACTCGGAGGCAGGACGCCGCAGCGGAGCGATGCGCCAGACCCCCTGGGCACGGCGGCCCCCTCCGAAGCCGAAGCACCCGCCTCTGCTCTTGCTCCCGTTCCCGCACAGCCGTCGCCGCAAAGGCAACGGCGGCCTACAGCGGCCGCTTCCCCGTATCGCCCTGGACTTCGCGGACCAGCTTCGGCACCAGGTAACCCGACAGCCGCGCAGCTAGCGCCGCGTGCAGCGCGCGTGCCTCGTCGTCGGGTACCTCGAAGTGGGCCACACCTTCGACCCGGTCAAGCTGGTGCAGGTAATAGGGCAGCACCCCGGCGGCGAAGCTGCGCTCGGACAGGGCGGCCAGCGCATCGACGCTGTCGTTGACCCCGCGCAGCAGCACCGCCTGGTTGAGCAGCTGCGCGCCGGTGCCGCGCAGCGCCGCCAGTGCGGCGTCGACCGAGGCGTCGAACTCGTTGGCATGGTTGGCGTGGATGACGAACGCCACCGGCCAGGGCAGGGCGGACAGCCACTGCAGCAGTCCGGCGTCCACCCGCTCGGGCAGCACCACCGGCAGGCGGCTGTGGATGCGCAGCCGCTTCAGTTGCGGGACGTCGGCGAGCAGCGCGGTCAGTTCGGCCAGCTTGGGCGTGGCCAGCGACAGCGGATCGCCGCCGGACAGGATCACCTCGTCGATGTCAGGATCGGCGGCGATCGCGGCCACCGCTTCGCGCCAGCCGTCACGCGCGGCGGTCTCCTCGGCGTACGGGAAGTGGCGGCGGAAACAGTAGCGGCAGTGCACCGCGCAGCTGCCGGTGGCCACCAGCAGGGCGCGGCCGCGGTATTTCTGGATGACCCCGTCCGCCTTCTTCGCCGCGCCGTCGCCCACCGCGTCGAGGCCGAAGCCGGACACGATCCGTTCCTCGGCGTCGACCGGCAGCACCTGCCGCAGCAGCGGGTCGTCCAGGTGGCCGGCGCGCATGCGCGCGACGAAGCCGCGCGGCACCCGCAGCGGGAACTGCGCGGCGGCCGCGTCGGAGATGCCGGCGGCGGCCGCGTCCAGGCCCAGCAGGGCTAGCAGTTCGCGCGGGTCGCGCACGGCCTCGCGCCACAGCCGCTGCCAGCGCGGGGCGCCGGCGGCGACGGCAGGGACGGGCGCCGGGACCGTGTCCGGCTGCATGGGCAGGGGGGCTGCGGGTATCATGTGGGGCCTGGAAGACACGCCTGCCGGGCTCCGGCGGCTCCCCACATTCTAACTGCCCGGCCGCCGTCTTCCGCGGCGGCCCTGCCATACCCAAGGAGTTCCCATGGCCTCTTACGGCATGAACGACGTCAAGAACGGGATGAAGATCCTGATCAACAACGAGCCGGCGATCATCAGCGACACCGAATACGTCAAGCCGGGCAAGGGCCAGGCCTTCACCCGGGTGAAGTACCGCCTGATCAAGAGCGGCCGCGTGCAGGAAATCACCATGAAGTCGACCGACTCGGTCGAGGCCGCCGACGTGGTCGACACCGACATGCAGTACCTGTACTCCGACGGCGAGTACTGGCACTTCATGCAGCAGGAGACCTTCGAGCAGGTCCAGGCCGACAAGGCCGGCATGGGCGGCGCCGAGAAGTGGCTGAAGGGCGAGGAGCCCTGCGTGGTCACGCTGTGGAACGGCACCCCGATCCAGGTCACCCCGCCGAACTTCGTCGAGCTGAAGATCACCGAGACCGACCCGGGCGTGCGCGGCGACACCTCCGGCGGCGGCGGCAAGCCGGCCACCCTGGAGACCGGCGCGGTGGTCCGCGTGCCGCTGTTCGTCGGCCAGGACGAGGTGATCAAGGTCGACACCCGCTCCGGCGAATACGTCTCGCGGGTCAAGTGAGCCATGGGCGAAGCCGGCCTGCGTGAAGCCTGCGACCTCCTGATCGAAGCCGGCTGGGTCATCCCGGTCGAACCGCACGGCGTGGTCCTGGAGGACCACGCCGTCGCCGTTTCCGGAGGCGTGATCGTCGCCGTGCTGCCGGTGGCCGAGGCGCGGGCGCGTTTCGCTGCGGCCGAGGTGGTGCAGCGGCCGGATGCGGCGCTGATCCCCGGCCTGGTCAACGCCCACACCCACAACCCGATGACCCTGCTGCGCGGGGTGGCCGACGATCTGCCGCTGATGACCTGGCTGCAGCAGCACATCTGGCCGGTCGAGGCGGCGGTGATCGGGCCGGAGTTCGTCGCCGACGGCGTGGCCCTGGCCATCGCCGAGATGCTGCGCGGCGGCACCACCTGCGCCAACGAGAACTACTTCTTTCCCGACGTGCAGGCCGCCGTGTACAAGCGGCACGGCTTCCGCGCCCTGGTCGGCCTGCCGGTGATCAACTTCCCCACCGCCTGGGCCGCCGGCGACGACGAATACTTCGACAAGGCCGGCGAGGTGCACGACGCCTGGCGCGCCGACCCGCTGATCGCCACCGCCTTCGCACCGCACGCGCCGTACACTGTCAGCGACGCCAACTTCGAGCGGGTGCGGATGCTGGCCGATCAGCTCGACATGCAGGTCCACCTGCACACCCACGAGACCGCGCAGGAAATCGCCGACTCGCTGAAGGAACACGGCCAGCGCCCGCTGGCGCGGCTGGACCGGCTGGGCCTGGTCAGCGAGCGCCTGATCGCGGTGCACATGACCCAGCTGACCGAGGCCGAGATCCACCTGTGCGCCGAGCGCGGCGTGCATGTGGCGCACTGCGCCGAGTCCAACCTCAAGCTGGCCTCCGGCTTCTGCCCGGCCTGCGCGCTGCAGCGGGCAGGGGTGAACCTGGCCATCGGCACCGACGGCTGCGCCAGCAACAACGACCTGGACATGTTCGGCGAGCTGCGCACCGCCGCGCTGCTGGCCAAGGCCGTGGCCAACGACGCTACCGCGCTGGACGCGGCCAGCGCGCTGCGCGCGGCGACCCTGGGCGGCGCGCGCGCGTTGGGTTTCGGCGAGCGGATCGGCTCGATCGAGCCGGGCAAGGAGGCCGACCTGGCCTGCGTCGACCTGTCGGTGCTGGAGACCCAGCCGCTGCACCACGTGCTGTCGCAGCTGGTCTACGCCAGCGGGCGCCAGCAGGTGACCGACGTGTGGATTGCCGGCCGCCGCAAGCTGGACCAGCGTGAACTGGTGGACATCGACACCGCGGCGTTGATCGCCAATGCACGCCAGTGGCGCACGCGGATTGCTACGATCCGCATCCAGTAGTCCGTCGTTCCCGCGCAGGCGGGAACCCAGTGTCTTCCGTGACGCAACCGCGATCTGGATGAAAGTCGCTGGGTTCCCGCGAGACCAGCCATTCGGCTGTGTTGAAGCGCTTCGCGGGAACGACGGCATAGCGAGAATGCAGCCATGACCCACGCCGAAACGACCCACAACTACCACCAGGCCGAACTGGACAAGTTCGCCGCCTTGGCCAACCGCTGGTGGGACCCGGACGGCCCGCAGCGCGCGCTGCACGTGCTCAACCCCGTGCGCCTGGACTACGTGAGGCGGCGCGTGGCGCTGCCCGGCCTGCCGGTGTTGGACGTGGGCTGCGGCGGCGGCCTGCTCAGCGAGGCGCTGGCCAGGGCCGGCGCCCAGGTCACCGCGATCGACCTGGCCCCGGAACTGGTCAAGGTCGCGCGCCTGCACACGCTCGAATCGGGCGTGCAGGTCGACTACCAGGTCAAGGCGGTGGAGGCGCTGGCCGCCGAGCGGCCCGGCAGCTTCGGCGCGATCACCTGCATGGAGATGCTGGAGCACGTGCCGGACCCGGGCGCGATCGTCGCCGCCTGCGCCACGCTGCTGCGTCCGGGCGGGCGCCTGTTCCTGTCCACGCTCAACCGCACGCCGGCCGCGTTCGCGCTGGCGATCGTCGGCGCCGAGTACGTGGCGCGACTGCTGCCCCGGGGCACGCACCGCTACGCCGACTTCATCCGTCCCTCCGAACTGGCGGCCTGGCTGCGTGAGGCGGACCTGCAGATCGAGGACGTCAGCGGCCTGTTCTACGACCCGCTGCGCCAACGCGCGAGCCTGTCCAGGCGCACCGAGGTCAACTACCTGGCCTGCGCGGTCAAGGCGGAGGCCTGAGCATGGGCGTCGCGGTATCGCGCTTCCCGCGCGTGGCTCTGTTCGACCTGGACGGCACCCTGCTGGACAGCGCGCCGGACATGCTGGCCACCGCCAACCGCATGCTCGCCACCCGCGACCGCGCGCCGACCACGCTGGCGATGCTGCGCCAGCACGTATCCAAGGGTGCGCGGGCGATGATCGCGGCCAGCTTCCCTGAGCTGGATGCCGGGGGGCGCGAGGCGCTGGTGCCCGAGTTCCTGGCCATCTACCGCGAGGAACTGGGCCGGCACAGCGTGCTGTTCGACGGCGTGGCGGACATGTTGCAGGCGCTTGAGGACGACGGTGCGCGCTGGGGCATCGTCACCAACAAGCCCGAATACCTGGCCCGCGACGTGGTCGCCGGGCTGGGCTGGCAATCGCGCTGCGCGGTGCTGATCGGCGGCGACACCCTGGCCGAGAAGAAGCCGCACCCGCTGCCGCTGACCGAGGCGGCGGCGCGACTGGGCACGGACCCGGGCGCGTGCGTGTACGTCGGCGACGACGAGCGCGACGTGGCCGCCGCGCGCGCCGCGGGCATGCCTTCGATCGCGGTGCTGTGGGGCTACCGGCTCGACGGGGAGGACCCTGAGACCTGGCAGGCCGACGCCATCGCCCACCGGCCGCCGGAACTGCTGCAACCCGCCCTCTGGCCCCGCCGCCTGTAGGAGCCGGGTTCAGCCGGCGACACGGGTGTCGGAACCATGAAGGAGTCGCCTGTGCCGGCGTGGCATGTCGCCGGCTGAACCCGGCTCCTACAACAGCCAAGTGCGACGCAACGACCTTCGATGACCACCCCCACCGCCCTCGACAGCTTCCTCGACAAATGGCGCGCCCGCTGGCCGGAATGGGCCGTGGCCGAGGTGTTCGCTCCCGAAGGGCAGCGTGCGCGGACCCTGGCCTGGTTCGCCCTGCTGCAGGAGTTCGACGACATCCTCAACGTCGCTGGCGACCCGCTGCCGGCCGACGCCAAGCTCGGCTGGTGGGCGACCGAGCTGCGCGACTGGTCCGGGCATCGTTCCCGGCATCCGCTCGGGCGCCTGCTCGAACCGGTCCAGGCGCCATGGGCGCGGCTGGCCGATGCGCTGCCCGACCTGGTGCCCGCCCGCGGGCGGCCGGTCGACGGCGCCGCCGCGCTGGCGTCGCTGGCGGCCTATGCCGATGCCGTGGCCGACGCCGAGGCGGCGGTGCTGGGCGGGCCGCGGGCCTGGCCACAGGCGCTGGCCGCGCAGGTGCTGGCGACGCGGCTGGCCGAAGCCGGGCTGGAGGCGGTACCGCTGGCCCGGCCAGTGGACGAGGCCGGTGGCGCCGCCGCGCGCGAGCGCGCCCAGCGCGACTGGGCCGGCGAACTGCTCGACGCCTGGCCCTCGCGGCCGGGCGGGGCACCCGCGCGGCGGATGTGGTCGGCCTTCGCCCGCCATCGCCTGGGCCTGTTCGCCGATGGCCACCTGCCGCAGCCGGGCCGGCGCCCGCTGCGCACGCTCTGGCAGGCCTGGCGCGCGGCGCGGGCGTAGGGAGAGTCCCGGGCCGGCGCCCATCTTCGTCGGCCGTCCCGGATGCGCCACGGCGCCGTCGCCCATCCCCACGCCCCCACCCGTCGTATGGCCGTCATCCCCCCGCGCGACAGTCCGTTGCACGCCGTTCGGCAGCTGTGCGGCCGGCAGCGGCTACAATCCGACCCGAATCGGTCCCGATTCGATCATTTCCCGGATCGCCAGGCCCTCGAGCCGATCCGCCTTCCCCGCCGTTTCCAGTCGACCCCATGTCCGTTCCCGCCCCCGCAGCCCCCCACGTCGCCTCGCTGCCCGACGTCGCCCACCAGCCCGCCACCCTGGCGCGCCCGCTGGACTGGGTCGGCATGGAAGGCATCGCCCTCCCGGTGCGCGTGTCCGACGGCGCCGGCGGGCACGTCCAGGTCGCCGCCCGGGTGGACCTGTCGGTCGACCTGAAGCAGGCCGGCGAGCGCGGCATCCACATGTCGCGGCTGTACCTGCGGCTGCAGGAGGAACTGGCCCGCAACGAGGTCACCCCGGCCGGGCTGCGCCACGTCCTGCAGGGCAGCGTCGATTCGCAGGCCGGCCTGTCCAGCCGTGCGCGCCTGCGCCTGCGCTACGAGGCGCTGCTGCTGCGCCGCGCGCTGCGCAGCGACAACGCCGGCTGGAAGCGCTACCCGGTCGAGATCGAGGCGGTGCTCGAGCACGGCCACCTGAAGCTGGTGCTCGGCTTCGGCGTCGAATACTCCAGCACCTGCCCGTGCTCGGCCGCGCTGTCGCGGCAGGCCAACGCCGAACGCTTCGCCGAGGATTTCGCCGACGCACGGCCGATCTCCACCGGCGTGGTCCGCGACTGGCTCGCCTCCGAGCGCGGCATGGCCGCCACCCCGCACGCGCAGCGCAGCGAGGCCAGGGTCAAGGTCGAACTGCGCCCGCAGTTCGACGAACTGCCGCTGGTGGCGCTGGTCGACGCGCTGGAGGCGGCGCTGGGCACGCCGGTGCAGACCGCGGTCAAGCGCGAGGACGAGCAGGCCTTCGCCATGCTCAACGCCGAGAACCTGATGTTCTGCGAGGACGCCGCCCGCCGGGTGGCCTCGGTGCTGTCGGCCGACCCGCGCATCGAGCGCTACGAGGCCACCGTCTCCCACTTCGAGAGCCTGCACCCGCACGACGCGGTGGCCAGCGTCAGCGGGACCAATCCGGCACGCTGATCCGCCGCCGGCAGCCGCCGGCGCGAAGTCGACGTCACGCCCATGCGCGCCGGGTCGTCGCACGATCCGGCGGCCGTCGCCGGCGGTGCTATCCTGCGGCGCCCTCCGCGGCGCACGCCATGCAAGCGCAGCCCTCCGGCACCGGCAGCCATCTCTCGCACCTGTATTGCCCGAAGAGCGGCGAGCGCTACGACGCCGACCGGATCCAGCAGCTGAGCCGGATCGGCGCGCCGCTGCTGGCGGCCTACGACCTGGCGTCGCTGGCGCGGTCGTGGCGACCGGCGGACCTGGCCGGGCGCGAACCCACGCTCTGGCGCTACCGCGAACTGCTGCCGGTGCGCGATCCGGCGCACGTGGTCAGCCTCGGCGAAGGCTTCACGCCGTTGCTGCCATTGCCGCGTCTGGGTCGCGAACTGGGCATCGGCGGGCTGTGGATGAAGGACGAGGGCATCGTCCCGACCGGCTCGTTCAAGGCGCGCGGCGCCGCGGTCGGGGTTTCGCGGGCGCGCGAGCTCGGCGTGACCCGGCTGGCGATGCCGACCAACGGCAACGCCGGCGCGGCCTGGGCGCTGTACGCGGCGCGCGCGGGCATCCGCGCGACCATCGTGATGCCGAAGGACGCGCCGGCGATCACCCGTCAAGAGATAGCGATCTGCGGCGCCGACCTGTACCTGGTCGAAGGCCTGATCAGCGACGCCGGCCGGATCGTGGCCCAGGCGGTGGCCGAGGGCGGCCTGTACGACGCCTCCACGCTGAAGGAGCCGTACCGGATCGAGGGCAAGAAGACCATGGGCCTGGAGCTGGCCGAGCAGTGCGGCTGGCGCCTGCCCGACGTGATCCTGTACCCGACCGGCGGCGGCGTCGGTCTGATCGGCCTCCACAAGGCGTTCAAGGAACTGCGCGAACTGGGCTGGATCGACCCGTCGCGTCCGTTGCCGCGGCTGGTGGCGGTGCAGGCCAGCGGCTGCGCGCCGATCGTGCGCGCCTGGGAGGCGCGCGCGACGGTCTCGGAGTTCTGGCCGGATTCGCGCACGGTGGCCTTCGGCATCAACGTGCCCAAGGCGCTGGGCGACTTCCTGGTGCTGGAGGCGCTGTACGAGAGCGAAGGCTGCGCGGTCGCGGTGGACGACGACGACCTGCTGGCCGCGCAGCGCCGCGCGGCCGAATGCGAGGGCGCCTTCGTCTGCCCGGAGGGCGCGGCCTTGTTCGCCGCCGCGCGCGAGCTGCGCCGCAACGGCTGGATCCGGGGCGGGGAGCGGGTGGTGGCGCTCAACACCGGCGCTGGGATCAAGTACCCGGATACCTTCCGCGCCGACCCGCCGCTGCTGCAGCCCGGCGACCGCCTGCCGCTGTAGGAGCCGGGCTTGCCCGCGACCCGGCGCCGTCGGCACGGGCGACCAGGGCAAGTCCCTTGTTCGCATTCGCCGCGCGGCGGCGCGTGTGGCGCCCCTGCAAGCCACGTCGCGTCCACGTCGCGGTCCGGCAACCGATGGGAGACCGGCCCGTATGCCCGTCGCGGCACCCGTCCTGCGGTTTCGTTGCCCTCGGCGTGGGCGCAAAGTCACTGGGTCCCCGCCTGCGCGGGGATGACGGATGCGGAACGCTTGCATGGGTGGTTGAACGCGCCGCGCGCTGCGCAGAAAAACACCGGCGTGGCTACGGCGTCCGTTCCAATACCAGCAGCGGGTCGATGCGGGTATCGAACCAGTTCATCCCCCAGTGCAGGTGCGGTCCCGTCGCCCGCCCGGTCGCGCCCACCGCGCCGATCGTCTGCCCCTGTTCGACCCGGTCGCCGACCTTCACGTCGATCCGCGACAGGTGCAGGAAATTGGAGCTGATGCCGAAGCCGTGGTCGAGCAGCACGGTGCCGCCGGTCAGGTACAGATCGGGATCGGCGAAGGTGACCACGCCGGCGGCCGGCGCCTTGACCGGGGTGCCGGTCGGCGCGGCGATGTCCATGCCCGAGTGCGGCGAACCGGGCTTGCCGTTGTAGACGCGCTGGTTGCCGAAGCGGCCGCTGATCCGGCCCTGCACCGGCCACACGAAGGGCCGGGCGAAATCGGCGCGGTCGTCGTCGCGCGCGCGCGCGGCGGTGACCCGGGCCTGTTCGCGGCGGATGCGCTCGGCGATCGCCGGAGGTGGATCCACTGTCTTCGGCGGCACGCCGTCCACGCGCTGCACCGGCCAGTCGCGCGGCGTCACCGCGATGCTGGCGTCGGCGCGGCTGCCGTCCGGGCGGACCACGGCCACCCGCACCGGCCCGGCTTCGTCGCGGCCGATGCCGAACACCACGGTGCCGTAGCCGGTGGTGCGCAGCCGCCGGCCGGCGACCTCGACGCGGCTGCCCGGCGGCACCTTGCCCAGCACCATCGAGCCCTGCGGGACGCTGGCGGGGAACACGACGCGTTGGTCGGCGGCGACCTGTGCGTCCTGGGCTTGCGCGGGCAGGGCAGGCGAAAAGAACGCCGCGAAGGCGGAAAGGACAACGACCGTCATCCCGGCGAAGCGCTTCATCACAGCCGAAGCGATCTATAACAGCCGAATGGCTGGTAATGGCTGGTCACGCCGGGACCCAGTGCCTTTCGGACAGGCCGCGGCGATCCGCACGGAAGTCGCCGGGTCCCGGCGTTCGCCGGGACGACGGGCGAACGTGAATTCCCGCCTCGCTCAACGCGCGAATTCCAGCCGCTGCCCGGCCGGCGTGCCGATCAGTTCGCGGCCGTTCCAGGCCAGGCGCCCGTTGACCCAGGTCGCGCCGATCCTGGACCGGAACGTCGTGCCCTCGAACGGCGACCAGCCGCACTTGGACAGCACGTCCTCGCGGCGCACGGTCAGCGGTTCGTCGTCCACCAGTACCAGGTCGGCCCAGTAGCCCTCGCGCAGGTAACCGCGCTCGGCCACGTCGAACAGCTGCGCCGGCGCGTGCGCGGTCTTCTGCACCACCCGGGCGATGTCCAGGCGCTTCTCGTGCACCAGCTCGATCGCCGCCAGCAGCGCGTACTGCACCAGCGGCAGGCCGGACGGCGCCTGCAGGTAGGGCTTCTGCTTCTCCTCCAGCGTGTGCGGCGCGTGGTCGGTGGCCAGCACGTCGACCACGTCCTCCACCAGCGCCTTGATCAGCGCCTCGCGGTCGGAAGCGTCCTTGATCGCCGGGTTGCACTTGATGAAGTTGCCCAGCCGCGCGTAGTCGGCGCGGTCGAAGCGCAGGAAGTGGACGCAGGTCTCGGCAGTGATGCGCTTGCGCGCGCCGTCGGCGTGGACCAGCGGGCCGCGCTGGAACAGGGCCAGCTCGTCGGCGGTGGAGATGTGCAGCACGTGCAGGCGGGTGCCGTGCTTGCGCGCCAGCGACAGCGCCAGCCGGGTCGACTTGATGCAGGCCTCGCGCGAGCGGATGTCCGGGTGCATCTCCGCGGTCAGGCCGTCCTCGCCGTACCTGGCCTTGAATTCGGCCAGGGTGCGGTCGATGGTCGGCGTGTCCTCGCAGTGGGTGATGATCGGCGTGGGCGCCTCGCGGAAGATGCCGTCCAGCGTGTCCGGGTCGTCGACCAGCATGTTGCCGGTGGACGCGCCCATGAACACCTTGATGCCCGGCGCGGACTTCGGGTCGAGCGTGCGCACCGCCTCGAGGTTGTCGTTGCTGGCGCCCAGGTAGAAGCCGTAGTTGCCCCAGGCACGGCTCTTGGCCAGGTCGTACTTGGACTCCAGCTTCGCCGCGTCGAGTGCGGGCGGGTTGGTGTTGGGCATGTCCATGAAACTGGTCAGCCCGCCGGCCACCGCCGCGGCCGATTCGCTGGCGATATCGCCCTTGTGGGTCAGGCCGGGCTCGCGGAAATGGACCTGGTCGTCGATCATGCCCGGCAGCAGCCAGCGGCCGGCCGCGTCCACCACCTTCTCGTCCGAGCGCGCCTGCAGCCCGCTGCCGATCGCGGCGATGCGGCCGTGCTCGATACGCAGGTCGCCGTCGAACTCGCGGCCTTCGTTGACCAGGCGGGCGTTGACGATCAGTGTGCTCATCGATGGTGTCCTGCGCAGGAGCGGGAGTGGGCGTGTCCGGGTTTTTCCGGCACCGGATCGATGCCGCCCGGGTGCAGCGGATGGCAGCGGGCCAGGCGGCGCATGGCCAGCCAGCCGCCGCGCAGGGTCCCGTGGCGCGCGATCGCCTGCATCGCGTATTCAGAGCAGCTGGGCACGAAGCGGCAGCGCGGGCCGAGCAGGGGGCTGATGAAGCGCTTGTAGCCGCGCAACACCAGAATGAGCATGCGGTCGATCACCCGGCCATGATACCCGCCGGCGCTCGAGGTTGCCGCGTCGGGTGGGGTGAGCTATAAAGGCGCGCTTTCCCGGCAACGGGGAAATCCAGAGAGGAACCTTCGTACGTGGCTGCCAAGAAACCCGTGAAGAAGGCCGCCAAGCCGGCCAAGAAGCCCGCCGCTCCCGCCAAGAAGGCCGTCGCCAAGAAGCCTGCGGCCAAGACCCCGCAAAAGGGGGCCAAGGCTGCCGCACCGGCCAAGCCGGCCAAGAAGGCTGCGCCCAAGCCGGCGGCGAAGAAGACGGTGAAGGCGCCGGCCAAGGCCGCCAAGCCGGTGGCGAAGAAGCCGGCCGCGAAGGCCCCGCAGAAGGTGACCAAGGCGGCCCCGGTGGCCAAGGCGCCGGCGAAGAAGGTTCCCGCCAAGAAATCCGCGAACAAGCCGGCCCCCAAGCCCGCTCCGACGCCCGCCCCCACCAAGCCGACGCCCGCCAAGGCCGCGCCTGTGAAGTCCGCTCCCGCGAAAGCGCCGGCGGCTGCCAGGCCGGTCCCGGCCCCGGCTCCAGCAGCATCCAAGCCAGTGCCCGCATCGAAATCCCCCAGCAAGAATCCCGTCAAACCCGCCGCCCCGGCGCCGGCCCTGCCCAAGGGCAAGGTCGCCGTCGCCGTGGTCTCCAGGAAGACCGAAGCGCCGCAACCGCGTGCCTCCGGCCGCCCCGTCGACTACAAGGTCGACGAGGCCACCGGCCGCCCGCTCCTGCCCAAGGGCTACCGCCCCTCGGTCGGCGAGGAGTACATGAACCCGCTGCAGCAGGAGTACTTCCGCCAGCGGCTGCTGCAGTGGCGCGCCGACCTGGTCGAGGAGTCCAAGCAGACCATCGAGAACCTCAAGGACGAAGTGCGCGACATCGGCGACGAGGCCGAGCGTGCCACCCGCGAGACCGAGAACTCGCTGGAACTGCGCACCCGCGACCGCTACCGCAAGCTGATCGGCAAGATCGACAGCACGCTCAAGCGCCTGGAAGCCGGCGACTACGGCTATTGCGTCGACACCGGCGAGGAAATCGGCCTGGAGCGCCTGGACGCGCGCCTGACCGCCGAGCGCACCATTGACGCGCAGGAACGCTGGGAGCACATGCAGAAGCAGCAGGGCGAGTAGTCCGCCCCGCGCCGCCGATGTACCGAGCGAAGCCCGCCATCCGGCGGGCTTCGCCGTTTCCGGGTTCCTTTTTGTAGGAGCCGGGTTCAGCCGGCGACACGGGCGTCGGGAAAATGAGGGCGTCGCCTGTGCCGACGTGGCGTGTCGCCGGCTGAACCCGGCTCCTACACGCACGACCTATTGGAGCTCCTTGAGGTCCAGCCGCCGCAGCCGCGGCGCCTTCACCGCGGTCACCCCGACCACGCCCAGGGTCACGAAGCCGCCCAGCACCACCGCCGGCACCAGCCCCAGCAGCCGCGCCATCGAGCCGGCGTAGAACGCGCCCAGTTCGTTGGACGAGCCGATGAAGATGCCGTTGATCGAGGCCACCCGGCCGCGCATGCCGTCGGGCGTGACCAGCTGCATGATGGTCGTGCGCAGCACCACCGACACGCCATCGCACACGCCCGACAGCAGCAGGAACAGCGCCGACAGCCAGAAGTGCCGCGACAGGCCAAAACCGATGATGCACAGGCCGAACCCGGCCACCGCCCACAGCAGCAGGCGCCCGGCGTGGCGTCCCGGCGGCCGCCGCGCCAGCACGATGCCGACCGCCACCGCGCCCAGCGCCGGCGCCGCGCGCAGGATGCCCAGGCCCTGGGGCCCGTAGTGCAGGATTTCCTGGATGAAGGCCGGCGCCAGCGAGATCGCGCCGCCGAACAGCACCGCGAACAGGTCCAGCACCTGCGCGGCGAGCATGACCTGGTTGTTGAACACGAAGCGCAGGCCCACGGCGATACTGCCGAACACCGGCGCGCGCGGCCCGTCGGTGCGTGGCTCGGCCACCCGCAGCGCCAGCAGCACGCCGCCGGCTACCAGCGCCAGCAGGGCCGCCAGCGCGTAGGCGGCGGTCTTGCCGGCCCAGCCGACCATGATCCCGCCCAGTGCCGGACCACAGACCAGCGCGGTCTGGAACGCGATGCTGCCGATGCTGGCGCCGCGCGCGAATTGTTCGCGGCGCAGCACCTGGGCGAACAGCGCGGTGTAGACCGGGGTCAGGAACGAGCGGACCAGGCCGGTGAGCACGATCGCCGCGTAGATCGGCCAGGTCTGGCCGGGCGCCAGGTGGCCGGCGGAGATCAGCGTGAGCAGCAGCGCGGTGGTGGCCAGCCCGGCGCAGGCGGCGGCACCGAGCCGGCGCTTGGGCAGGTGGTCGACCAGGTAGCCGGCGAACAGTGCCGTGCCGATGAACGGCAGCACCTCGGCCAGGCCGACCAGGCCCAGCGAGAACGGATTGCGGGTCAGCTCGTAGACGTGCCAGCCGACCGTGACCGCGACGATCTGGTAGGACAGGATCGCGCACAGCCGGTAGCCGAGCAGGACGCGGTAGCCCGGCTCGCGCAGCGGCGACGGGACCGCCAGGGCCGGCGCCGCGTCCACCTCAGGCCTGGTGGCGGGCGGTGTCGCGGATGAAGGCCAGCAGCGAGGCCAGGCCGTTGCTGCGGGTCGGGGAAAGGTGCCTGGCCAGGCCGATGTCGGCGATGTAGTCCGGCTCGGTGGCCAGGATCTCCGCCGCGGAGCGGCCCGAATACACGCGCAGGGCCAGGAAGATCAGTCCGGAAACGATGGCCGAGTCGCTGACCGCGTGGAAATCCAGCCGCTCGCGGTTGCCCTGCGGCACGATCCAGACCAGCGACTGGCAGCCGAGCAGGCGGTGCTGCTCGCTCTTCCATTCCTCCGGGAACGGCGGCAGCTTGCGGCCCAGGTCGATCAGGTACTGGTAGCGCTCGGACCAGTCGGCGAAGAAGGCGAACTCTTCCTTGATCGCGGCTTGCGCGAGCGCGGCGGTGGGTTCGAGCGGGAAGGGGGTATCGGGCATTGCGGTTCCTGTGTGGGCTCCCCCTCGCAGGAAGGAGCCGCTCTTGCTTGAGCCCCTCTCCCGCCGGGAGAGGGGTTGGGGAGGGTAGGGGAGCGAAGCCCCTTCGCGGCGCGCGGCCACCCGTCGCTTTTCCGAACCCTCATCCGGCCCTTCGGGCCACCTTCTACCCCGAGGGCACCTGGTCCCGGAGGGAGAAGAGAAAAGCATGCAGTCGTCTCCCGAGGAGGGGAGTCCCAAAAGGAAAAAGCTAGCCGCGTTTCCAGCGCACGCCCTGCGGCGTGTCCTCCAGCAGCACACCCTCCGCCGCCAACTGCTCGCGGATCGCATCGGCCCGTGCGAAGTCGCGCGCCTGCTTGGCCGCAGTGCGTTCCTCCACCAGCGCCTGGATGCGCGCATCGTCCTCGCCGGAGGCGCCGCGGTTGAACCACTCCCCCGGCGCCTGCTGCAGCAGGCCCAGCGCCAGGCCGGCGCCGAGCAACTCGCCCTTGAGCCGGGCCTTGTCCGCGTCGATCGCGGCCTTGCGCGCCTCGCCGGCGATCCGCGCCACCTCGGCCAGCGCCAGCGGCGTGTTGAGGTCGTCCTCCAGCGCGTCCTCGACCGAGGTGGGAATGGCGGCCTGCGCCTCGACATCGGCCAGGTCGCGCAGCGTCCCGTACAGCCGGTCCAGGGTGCGCACCGACTGCTCGATCAGCGCGTCGGACCAGTCCAGCGGCTGCCGGTAGTGGGCCGAGAGCAGCGCGTAGCGCAGCGCCTCGGGCGGGTGCCGGCGGACCAGGTCGTGGACCTTCTCGATGTTGCCCAGCGACTTGCTCATCTTGGCGCCGCCGAAGTTGAGCATGCCGTTGTGCAGCCAGAAACGGGCGAAAATCGCGCCGCCGTGCGCGCACTGGCTCTGCGCGATCTCGTTCTCGTGGTGCGGGAACTGCAGGTCGATGCCGCCGGCGTGGATGTCGATGGTCCGGCCCAGGTGCGCCCCGGCCATCGCCGAGCACTCGATGTGCCAGCCCGGGCGACCGCGGCCCCACGGCGAGTCCCAGCCGGGCAGATCGTCGCTGGAGGGCTTCCACAGTACGAAATCGCCCGGATCGCGCTTGTAGGGCGCCACTTCCACCCGGGCCCCGGCCAGCATTTCCTCCGGGTCGCGGCGCGAGAGCTGGCCGTACTGCGGGAAGCTGGCGACCGCGAACAGCACGTGGCCCTGGGCCGCGTACGCGTGGCCGGCCTCGATCAGCCGCTCGATCATGGCCACGATCTGCGGGATGTGGGCGGTGGCCTCCGGCTCGATGTCCGGCGGGGCCACGCCGAGGGCGGCCATGTCCTCGCGGAAGGCCGCGGCGAAACGGTCGGTGATCGCCGAGATCGGCACGCCCTGCTCGGCGGCGGCGGCGTTGATCTTGTCGTCCACGTCGGTGATGTTGCGCGCGTAGCGCAGGCCGCCGTGGCGCCGGCGCAGCAGCGCGGCCAGGACCCCGAACACCACCGGGCCGCGGGCATTGCCGATGTGCACGTAGTTGTAGACCGTCGGCCCGCACACGTACATCGTCGGGCTGGCGGGATCGAGCGGGGCGAACGGCTCGACCTGGCGCGTGAGGCTGTTGTACAGGCGCAGGGGCATCGGCACGGGCGGTGGGGGCGGAAGAACCGTGGATTCTAGCCTGCCGCGGCCGCGCGCCGGCCCGGCCCCGCCTGGACGGAGGGGAAGGAAGGCGATGGATGGCGCGGCCCGGGCTCCCGGTTCAGCGGGCTGCAAGGCGCGTCGCCTAAACTGGCGTCTGATTCCTGTCGTCACCGGACCCGATGCGCCGCTTGCTGGAACTCACATTGCTGGGCATGGCCTGCTGCGCGTGGCAGCCGGCGATGGCGCAGGAAGGAGGCCAGTCCGGGGACCGGATCCGCGTGGTGCCGGTGGAGAACGTCAGGATCGACTATGCTCAGGTGCTGCGCGTGGAGCCGGTCTACCAGACCCTGCGCGCGTCGCGCACCGAGGAGCGCTGCGACCCGGTGCCGGCGGAGAAGCAGAAGCCGGCCGAGCAGCGGCAGGAGCCGGGGGTGTTCTCGCGGATGGTCGACTCGGTCAAGGGCATGTTCTCGCATGAGCAGGACGCCCCGTCGCCAGCGCCCGTTGCCCCGGCCACGCCCGAGAACTGCCGCCTGGTCCAGGTCGACCGCCAGTTCCAGCGCCCCATCGCCTACGACGTGGACTACGTCTACAAGGGCACCAAGTACCGCTCGCGCCTGGCCGAAGACCCGGGCAACCGGTTGCGCGTGCGCGTGGCGGTGACACCCTGGGAAGCCGAAGCGCCGCCCCTGCCGCCGCCCTGAGGCCGGTGTGCTGCGCCTCGCCGGGACGACGGTAGGCAATACTCCCCGGCGCCTGGGCGGCCCTCGGCGCTTGCGCGCCATGCGGGCGCATGCGACCATTCGCGCCCGATGAACACCGACCTGCAGCCGCACGCCGCCAGCGCCGCCCGGATGGCCTCCGGGATGACCTCGCGCGCGCGTCGACCGGAACCCCACCTTTCCGCTGGGTGACCGGAGCTTCGTGCTGTCCGTTCGGAAAACCCAGCCCCAGGCTGGGTTTTTTCGTTTCCGGCCCGGCGAAAGTTTCAGGCGCAAGAGAACCGCAACAACCAGGCCCGAATCTCGGGCATCCACCACCGCAAGGGAACGATCGATGTCGCTCAAGCACTTCCTCAACACCCAGGACTGGAGCCGTCCCGAGCTGGATGCGCTGCTGACCCAGGCCGCGCTGTTCAAGCGCAACAAGCTGGGCGGCGAGCTCAAGGGCAAGTCGATCGCGCTGGTGTTCTTCAACCCGTCCATGCGCACCCGCACCAGCTTCGAGCTGGGCGCGTTCCAGCTTGGCGGCCACGCCATCGTGCTGCAGCCGGGCAAGGACGCCTGGCCGATCGAGTTCGACCTGGGCACGGTGATGGACGGCGATACCGAGGAGCACATCGCCGAGGTGGCGCGGGTGCTGGCCCGCTACGTCGACCTGATCGGCGTGCGCGCGTTCCCGAAGTTCAAGGACTGGGCCTACGACCGCGAGGACCACGTGCTCAAGGCCTTCGCCAGGTACTCGACCGTGCCGGTGATCAACATGGAGACGATCACCCATCCGTGCCAGGAGCTGGCCCACGCGCTGGCCCTGCACGAGCACTTCGGCACCACCGACCTGCGCGGCAAGAAGTACGTGCTGACCTGGACCTACCACCCCAAGCCGCTGAACACCGCGGTGGCCAATTCGGCGCTGACCATCGCCACCCGCCTGGGCATGGACGTGACCCTGCTGTGCCCGACGCCCGAGTACCTGCTCGACGAGCGCTACATCGGCTGGGCGCAGCAGAACGTGGCCGAGAGCGGCGGCGCGTTCCAGGTCAGCCACGACATCGAGTCGGCCTATGCCGGCGCCGACGTGGTCTACGCCAAGAGCTGGGGCGCGCTGCCGTACTTCGGCAACTGGGAGCCCGAGAAGCCGATCCGCGACCGCTACCAGCACTTCATCGTCGACGAGGCGAAGATGGCGCTGACCAACAACGGCGTGTTCTCGCATTGCCTGCCGCTGCGCCGCAACGTCAAGGCGACCGACGCGGTGATGGATTCGCCCAACTGCATCGCGATCGACGAAGCCGAGAACCGCCTGCACGTGCAGAAGGCGGTGATGGCCGCACTGGTGTCCTGAGCCTCCGTCCCGCCCGACCCAACGAATTCCCCACGGAAATCCCGAAATGAGCACCAGTCCCAACACCTCCCGCGACATCGTCCTGGCCTTCTCCGGCGGCCTGGACACCAGTTTCTGCGTCCCGTACCTGAAGGAGCAAGGCTGGAACGTGCACACCGTGTTCGCCGACACCGGCGGCGTGGACGCCGAGGAGCGCGCCTACATCGAGCAGCGCGCCGCCGAGCTGGGCGTGGCCAGCCACGTCACCGTCGACGGCGGCGCGGCGATCTGGAACGGCTTCGTCAAGCCGTTCGTGTGGGCCGGCGAGGGCTACCAGGGCCAGTACCCGCTGCTGGTGTCCGACCGCTACCTGATCGTGGACGCGGCGCTGGCGCGCGCGGCCGAGCTGGGTACCAACGCGATCGCCCACGGCTGCACCGGCATGGGCAACGACCAGGTCCGCTTCGACCTGGCGGTCAAGGCGCAGGGCGACTACCGCATCGTCGCCCCGATCCGCGAGATCCAGAAGCAGCACACCCAGACCCGCGCCTACGAGCAGAAGTACCTGGAGGAGCGCGGCTTCGAGGTGCGGGCCAAGCAGAAGCACTACACCATCAACGAGAACCTGCTGGGCGTGACCATGTCCGGCGGCGAGATCGACAAGTGGGAAGCCCCGGGCGACGGCGCCCGCGGCTGGTGCGTGCCGCGCGCCTCCTGGCCGGCCGAGCCGCTGACGGTGACCCTGAAGTTCGTGCAGGGCGAGGCGGTGGAGCTGGACGGCAAGCCGCTGGAGGGCGCGAAGATCCTGGCGAAGCTCAACACCATGTTCGCCCAGTACGGCGTCGGCCGCGGCATGTACACCGGCGACACGGTGATCGGCCTGAAGGGCCGGATCGTGTTCGAGGCCCCGGGCCTGACCGCGCTGCTGGCCGCGCACCGCGCGCTGGAGGAGGCGGTGCTGAGCAAGCAGCAGAACCGCTTCAAGCCGGACGTGGCGCGCAAGTGGGTGGAGCTGGTCTACGAGGGCTTCTACCACGACCCGCTGAAGACCGACCTCGAAGCCTTCCTGGCGTCGTCGCAGGCGCAGGTCGACGGCGAAGTGGTGCTGGAGACCCGCGGCGGCCGCGTCGACGCGGTCGCGATCCGCTCGCCGCACATCCTCAACGCCAAGGGCGCCACCTACGCGCAGTCGGCCGACTGGGGCGTGGAAGAGGCCGAGGGCTTCATCAAGCTGTTCGGCATGAGCAGCACGCTGTGGGCCGAGGTCAACCGCTGAGGCCGATGGCGCGATGAGCGATGCAACCGCCACCGTGATCGAAGTACGCAGCGCCGGCCTGGACGACCTGCCGGCGCTGGCCGCGCTGTTCGACGGTTACCGGGTGTTCTACGGGCAGCCATCGGACCCGGTGCGGGCCGGCGCGTTCCTGCGCGAGCGGCTGGAGCGCGGCGATTCGTGGCTGTTGCTGGCGGTGGACGGGCAGGGTGCGGCGCTGGGCTTCGTCCAGCTGTATCCCTCGTTCACTTCGGTGGGCACGGCGCCGATCGAGATCCTCAACGACCTGTTCGTGGCGCCCGAGTCGCGCGGCCGTGGCGTGGCCCGGGCGCTGCTGCGCCGTGCGGCGGACGATGCGCGGGCGCGCGGCGCGGTGAAGCTGGTGCTGTCGACCGCGGTCGACAACGGGCCGGCGCAGGCGCTGTATGCCAGCGAGGGGTGGGAGCGGGACGGCGGCTTCGTTGAATATGCGAGGAGGCTGTAGTGGAGTATCTAGCCGCCATTTCCCCGGTTTCCGCGGACATCTCCAGTACCGTCGTTCCCGCGCAGGCGGGAACCCAGTGTCTTTGCTGCACGCCGGTAGGACACGTGGCGTCAAGTCGCTGGGTCCCCGCCTACGCGGGGACGACGGTGGTTCTTGCAGGGGAGTTCGATTGGCCATGAACGCACTGCGCATCAGCACCGACCGCGGCGAACTTGACGTGGACACCATCCACCGGTTCCTGTCGGAGGAGGCCTACTGGAGCCCCGGCATCCCGCGGGAGACGGTGGAGCGGGCGATCGCCGGTTCGCTTTGCTTCGGCGGGTACCTCGACGGCGCGGGCCAGGTGGCGTTCGCGCGGGTCATCACCGACTGCGCCACGTTCGCCTACCTGGCCGACGTGTTCGTGCTGCCGGAGCACCGCGGCCACGGCCACGGCAGGGCGCTGGTCGCCGCGGTGGTGGCGCACCCGGACCTGCAGGACCTGCGCCGCTTCATGCTGGCCACGTCCGATGCCCATGCGCTGTACGCCAGCTTCGGTTTCGAACCGGCCGAGCCGGGCAAGATGATGGAAATCGTCCTGGACGATCCCTACGGCGCCGCGGCAACCGGCCACTGACACGACCGATCCGATGACCGACCTGCTCGAATCCACCCTCGCGCACCTGGAGAAGCTGGTGTCCTTCGACACCCGCAACCCGCCGCGCGCGATCGCCGCCGAGGGCGGCATCTTCGGCTACCTGGCCGCGAACCTGCCCGGGTTCGACCTGCAGGTGGTCGATCACGGTGCCGGCGCGGTCAGCCTGTACGCGGTGCGCGGCAGGCCGAAGTACCTGTTCAACGTGCACCTGGACACGGTGCCGGACTCGCCGCACTGGAGCGCCGACCCGCACGTCATGCGCCGGCTGGACGACCGCGTGGTCGGCCTGGGCGTGTGCGACATCAAGGGCGCGGCCGCCGCGCTGGTGGCCGCTGCCCATGCCGGCGATGGCGATGCCGCGTTCCTGTTCTCCTCGGACGAGGAGGCCAACGATCCGCGCTGTATTGCTTCGTTCCTGGCCCGCGGCATCCCCTACGAGGCGGTGCTGGTGGCCGAGCCGACCATGGGCGAGGCGGTGCTGGCCCACCGCGGCATCGCCTCGGTGCTGATGCGGTTCACCGGCCGCGCCGGCCATGCCTCCGGCCAGCAGGACGCCGCGGCCAGCGCGCTGCACCAGGCCGTGCGCTGGGGTGACCGCGCGCTGGACCACGTGCAGTCGCTGGCCCACGCCCGCTTCGGCGGATTGACCGGCCTGCGTTTCAACATCGGCCGCATCGAGGGCGGGATCAAGGCCAACATGATCGCGCCGGAGGCCGAGCTGCGCTTCGGTTTCCGGCCGCTGCCGTCGATGGACGTCGACCAGCTGCTGGCCACCTTCGCCGGTTTCGCCGAGCCGGCCGCCGCGCACTTCGAAGAGACCTTCCGCGGGCCGAGCCTGCCTTCGGGAGACATCGCGCGTGCAGAAGAACGCCGCCTGGCCGCACGCGACGTCGCCGACGCGCTGGAGCTGCCGATCGGCAACGCGGTCGACTTCTGGACGGAGGCCTCGCTGTTCTCCGCCGGCGGCTACACCGCGCTGGTCTACGGCCCGGGCGATATCGCCCAGGCGCACACCGCCGACGAGTTCGTGACCCTGGAGCAGCTGCGGCGCTACGCCGCCTCGGTCCACCGGATTGTCAACGGCACCACTATCAACGGCACGACCATCCACGGCGCGGCGTGAGCGCGTCGCCGCCCCTTTCCACCGCTACCGCAGTACTGAAGCAGACCCCACCCCAGTGAACGTTCCCGCAACCCAGACCCAGACCCGCCAGACCATCGTGCGCCTGCTCTCGAGCATGGCCAGCGCGAAGGAGATCAGCCAGTACCTCAAGCGCTTCTCGCAGCTGGACGCCAAGCGCTTCGCCGTGGTCAAGGTCGGCGGCGCGGTGCTGCGCGACGACCTGGAGGCGCTGACCTCCTCGCTGACCTTCCTGCAGGAGGTCGGGCTGACCCCGATCGTGGTCCACGGCGCCGGCCCGCAGCTGGACGAGGAGCTGTCGGCGGCCGGGATCGAGAAGCAGACCGTCAACGGCCTGCGCGTGACCACGCCGCAGGCGCTGGCGATCGTGCGCAAGGTGTTCCAGGCCTCCAACCTGCAGCTGGTGGAGGCGCTGCAGCAGGCCGGCGCGCGCGCCACCTCGATCACCGGCGGCGTGTTCGAGGCCGAGTACCTGGACCGCGACACCTACGGCCTGGTCGGCGAGGTCAAGGCGGTGAACCTGGCGCCGATCGAGGCCAGCCTGCAGGCCGGCTCGATCCCGGTGATCGCCAGCCTCGGCGAGACCGCCGGCGGGCAGATCCTCAACGTCAACGCCGACTTCTCGGCCAACGAGCTGGTGCAGGTGCTGCAGCCGTACAAGATCATCTTCCTCACCGGCACCGGCGGCCTGCTGGACGAGCAGGGCAAGGTGATCGATTCGATCAACCTGTCCACCGAGTTCGAGCACCTGATGCAGCAGCCGTGGATCAACGGCGGCATGCGGGTGAAGATCCAGCAGATCAAGGACCTGCTCGACCGGCTGCCGCTGACCTCGTCGGTCTCGATCACCCGCCCGGCCGACCTGGCCAAGGAGCTGTTCACCCACAAGGGCTCCGGCACGCTGGTGCGGCGCGGCGAGAAGGTGCAGCGCGCCACTTCCTGGGACGAGCTGGACCTGGTCGCGCTGAAGACGCTGATCGAATCGAGCTTCGGCCGCGAGCTGGTGCCCGACTACTTCGAGCGCACCCGGCTGCTGCGCGCCTACGTCAGCGAGAACTACCGCGCCGCGGTGATCCTGGTCGACACCGGGGAGGGCGTGTACCTGGACAAGTTCGCCGTGCTCGACGACGCGCAGGGCGAAGGCCTGGGCCGGGCGGTGTGGAACGTGATGCGCGAGGAGACCCCGGCGCTGTTCTGGCGCTCGCGGCACAACAACCAGGTCAACATCTTCTACTACGCCGAGTCCGACGGCTGCATCAAGCAGGAGAAGTGGAAGGTGTTCTGGTACGGAATCGACGGGCTCGACCAGATCGGGCGCTGCGTCGCCCACTGCGCCACCCACCAGCCGACCCTGCTGGGCTGAGGAGAACAGCATGACTGCCGCGAAGAGAAGCATCGGCATCGTCGGCGCACGCGGGCACACCGGCGCCGAGCTGATCCACCTGGTGGCCGCGCACCCGGGGCTGGAACTGGCGTTCGTGTCCTCGCGCGAGCTGGACGGCCGGCGCGTGGCCGAGCACAGCGACGCCTACCGCGGCGAGCTGCGCTACGAGAACCTGGCCCACGAGCAGGTCGCGGCCAAGGGCGCCGACGTGGTCGTGCTGGCCCTGCCCAACGGCAAGTCGGCCGAGATCGTCGCCGGCATCGACGCGGCTGCGCCGGACACCCTGGTGGTCGACCTGTCGGCCGACCACCGCTTCGACCCAGCCTGGTATTACGGGCTGCCGGAGATCACCCGCGGCCACTACGCCGGCCAGAAGCGGATCAGCAACCCGGGCTGCTACGCCACCGCGATGCAGCTGGCGATCTGGCCGATGCTCGAGTACCTGGCCGGCCCGCCGCAGTGCTTCGGCGTCTCCGGCTATTCCGGCGCCGGCACCACGCCGTCGGACAAGAACGACGTCGGGCTGCTGCGCGACAACCTGATGCCGTACGCGCTGGTCGATCACCTGCACGAGCGCGAGGTCTCGGCGCAGCTGCGGGTGCCGGTGGAGTTCATGCCGCACGTGGCCCCGCATTTCCGCGGCATCACCCTGACCGCGAACCTGTGGCTGCGCGAGCCAGTGACCGCCGACTGGGTCCGCGCGCGCTACGAGCAACGCTACGCCGGCGAGCCGCTGGTGGACGTGGTCGAGCAGGCGCCGTGGGTCAGCCGCATCGCCGGCCGGCACGGGGTGGAGATCGGCGGCTTCGCGGTGGCGCCCGGTGGCAAGCGCCTGGTGGTGGTCGCCACCCTGGACAACCTGCTCAAGGGCGCGGCCACCCAGGCGATGCAGAACATCAACCTCGCGCTCGGGTTCGACGAGTTGACCGCGATTCCGGTGTAGGTTCTTGAGCCCCTCTCCCTTCGGCGACCGAAGGAAGTCCCCGTGGGAGAGAGGGGTTGGGGAGAGGGTACGGCGAAGCTGCGATTGTTCGAACGCCCGCCACTCCTCCGTACCCTCATCCGGCCCTCCGGGCCACCTTCTACCCCGAGGGCACCTTGTCCCGAGGGGAGAAGGAAGAGCAGTAGCGAGAAGCTGAAAAAGCCCGTCTTCTTGGAGTCACCAATGGCAGACCTGTTGTGGCAAAAACCCGGCGTGGCCGTGGACGCGCAGATCCAGCGCTTCCTCGCCGGCGACGACGTGCTCCTGGACCGCGAGTTCTTCCTCTACGACATCGCCGCCAGCAAGGCGCACGCCGAGGGCCTGCAGCGCATCGGCATCCTGTCCGAGGGCGAACTGGCCGGCCTGCTGCGCGAGCTGGACCTGCTGGCCGACGACTTCCGCTCCGGCGCCTTCGTCCTGGACGAGTCCTACGAGGACGGCCACTCGGCGATCGAGGCACGGCTGACCCAGCGCCTGGGTGACGCCGGCCGCAAGATCCACACCGGCCGCAGCCGCAACGACCAGATCCTGGTCGCGACCCGGCTGTGGCTGAAGCAGAAGCTGGCGCGCGTGGCGCAGCTCTCGCGCGAGATCGCCAAGGTCGCGCTGGACCGTGCGCAGGCCGAGGGGCCGCTGCCGGTGCCCGGCTACACCCACATCCAGCGCGCCGTGGTGTCCTCGGCCGGCATGTGGTGGGCCGGCTGGGCCGAAGCCTTCATCGACGACGCGGTCCGCGCCGCCGACACGCTGAAGCTGGTCGACGCCAACCCGCTGGGCACCGCCGCCGGCTACGGGGTCAACCTGAAGCTGGACCGCGGGCACACCACTGCCGCGCTCGATTTCGCGCGGATGCAGGTCAGCCCGGTCTACGCGCAGCTGTCGCGCGGCAAGTTCGAGATGGCCGCGCTGGAAGCGCTGGGCAGCGCCACCCTGGACCTGCGCCGCATCGCCTGGGACCTGTCGCTGTTCACCAGCGCCGAGTTCGGCTTCGTCGCGCTGCCGGCGCAGTACACCACCGGCAGTTCGATCATGCCGAACAAGCGCAATCCGGATGTGATCGAGCTGATGCGCGCCACCCACGCCAGCGTCGCTGCCGCGCGCACCGAGATCGAGCAGCTGCTGTCGCTGCCGTCGGGTTACCACCGCGACCTGCAGGCGTCCAAGGGCGCGATCTTCCACGGCTTCGGCCGCGGCCTGGCCGCGCTGGAACTGCTGCCGGCGCTGCTGGCCAACCTGGAGTGGCGCGAGGACCGGCTGCGCGCTGCGATCGACTCGGGCATGTACGCCACCGACGTCGCGGTCGAGGCGGCCGCGGCCGGGGTGCCGTTCCGCGAGGCGTACCAGGCCGCCGCGGCCGGCGCGGACACCGCCGGGCAGGGCCGCACGCCGGAGGGCAGCCTGGAAGCGCGGGTCTCGCCGGGCGCAGCGGCCGACCTGCGCTTGGATGAATTGCGGGCGCGCTGGGAGGCTTTGGCCGAATACCCGCAATAACCCTCAAGAACCGTCGTTCCCGCGCAGGCGGGAACCCAGAGACTTACGCTCTACCCGTACGAAAGTCACTGGGTCCCCGCCTACGCGGGGATGACGATCCTGATCGGAATGGGTGGATCTCGTGCTCCGGCCGGACCGGGGCGCAACCAAAGGCAGGAACGCATCGTCATGACGTATTACCTTGTCCTTGCAATGCGTAGGCCGGAATTCGACGAGGCCGTGGTCGCCCCGCACCTGGCCTGGCTCGACGACCTGCGCGCCCGCGGGCTGCTGGCCCTGACCGGCGGCTTCGGCGACCGCAGCGGCGGCGCCTACGTGCTGGAGAACGTCGCCAGCCTGGCCGAGGCGCAGGCGCTCGTCGCCACCGATCCGCTGGCCGTCACCGGCAGTTCCGACCTGACCGTCCACGAATGGAACGTCCGCGACTGGAGCGCACGCTGAGCGCATGAACGCCGAACCCGCCGCAACGCAGAACATCCAGGTCCTGCCGTCGTGGCGGCGGGCAGTGCTCAAGGTCGGCAGCAGCCTGCTCGCCGCCGATGGCGGCGGCCTGTCGCCGCGCTTCGCCCTGGGCCTGGCCCAGTTCGTCTCCGCCAGCCTGGCCGCCGGGCGCGAGGTGGTGATCGTCTCCTCCGGCGCGGTCGCCGCCGGCCGCGCGATCCTGCCCAGGGCCGAGGAGGCCGGTGCGGCGATGGCCGCACGGCAGGCGCTGGCCGCGCTCGGCCAGGCGCAGCTGATCGGCCTGTGGCAGCGCTTCTTCGAGCGCCCGGTGGCGCAGGTGCTGCTGACCCACGACGACCTGCGCAACCGCCGCCGCTACCTCAACGCCCGCGCCACCCTCAACGAGCTGCTGCGGCTGGGCGCGCTGCCGGTGGTCAACGAGAACGACACCGTGTCGGTGGACGAGCTCAAGCTCGGCGACAACGACAACCTCGCTGCGATCGTCGCCGCGCTGATCGACGCCGACGTGCTGTTCATCGCCACCGACATCGACGGCCTGTACGACGCCAACCCGCGCACGAATCCTGCTGCGAAGCTGCTGCCGGAAGTGGCCGAGCTGACCCCGGAGGTGTTCGCCATGGCCGGCGGCAGCGACAACGCCATGGGCACCGGCGGCATGCGCACGAAACTGGAAGCGGCGGCCAAGGCCGGCGCTGCCGGCATCGACACGGTGCTGTTCAACGGTCGCCGCGCCGAGGTGCTGCGCGAGCTGGCCCACGACCGCCTGCAGGGCACCCGGATCCGCGCCGCGCGCAGCCGGATCGCCGCGCGCAAGTACTGGCTGCGGCATGCGCCGGTGGAGCCGGGCGCGATCCTGGTCGACGCAGGCGCGGCCGCGGCGCTGGCGGGGAAGGGTGCCTCGCTGCTGCCGGGCGGGGTGGTCGGTGCCGAGGGCGACTTCCGCCGCGGCGACATGATCGAGGTGGTACTGCGCGACGGCGACGGCGAGCACCGCGTCGCCCGCGGCATCAGCCAGTACTCGGCGCTCGACGTACGCCGCATCGCGCGCCGCCACTCGCGCGACATCGAGTCGATCCTGGGCTACAACTACGGCGGCAACGTGATCCACCGCGACGACCTGGTGCTGCTGTGACTCCAGTCGTTGCGCCATCGGTTGCCGACGCAACTTGTAGCAGCCGGGTTCAGCCGGCGACACGGGCGTCGGAATCGCGCCATGATGTGGCGTGTTGCCCAAGGTAGAAGAATGCGCCACCGCGCGCAGCGAAGTTGAATGATCCGTGCGGTTCTTCTGTAGGAGCTGGCTTCAGCCGGCGACACGGGCGTCGGAACCATGAGGGAGTCGCCTGTGCCGACGGCGTCGTGTCGCCGGCTGAACCCGGCTCCTACAGCAGCAACGGCGCGGCGTCGTACGACGTCTTCCGCCTGAGGCGACCAGACCCCCGGCCCGGCCGGGAACGCGAGGAACCGGAAATGACCGAAGTCGGCGGTACGGCCAGTGGAATCAGGGACCAGGCGCTGCGCTGCCGCGCCGCCGCGCAGGCGCTGGCACAGCTGGACACCGCGGCCAAGGACGCGCTGCTGCGGGCGATGGCGCAGGCGCTGGAGGACGACGCCGACGCCATCCTCGCCGCCAACGCGCGCGACCTGGAGGCAGCGCGGGCCAAGGGCATCGCCGGGGCCATGCTCGACCGCCTGGCCCTGGACGGCAAGCGCCTGTCCGGCATCGCCGACGCGCTGCGCGAGGTCGCCGCGCTGCCGGACCCGGTCGGCCAGGTGACCCGGCGCGAAACCCGTCCCAACGGCATCCGCGTCGAGCGCGTGCGCGTGCCGCTGGGCGTCATCGCCATGATCTACGAGGCCCGTCCCAACGTGACCGCCGACGCGGCGGCGCTGTGCATCAAGGCCGGCAACGGCGTGATCCTGCGTGGTGGCTCGGAGGCGATCCATTCCAACACCGCGATCGCCGCGGCGCTGCAGCGCGCCCTGCGCGAGGCCGGCCTGGACGAGGCGGTGCTGACCCTGGTCGCCGACCTGCGCCGCGAGACCATGCTCGAGCTGCTGCAGCTCACCGATATCGTCGACCTGGCCATCCCGCGCGGTGGCGAGGGCCTTATCCGCTTCGTCGCCGAGCACGCGCGGGTGCCGGTGATCAAGCACTACAAGGGCGTGTGCCACCTGTACGTGGACCGCGCCGCCGACCTGGAGTTGGCGCTGCGCCTGCTGCTGGACGGCAAGGCCTCGCGCCCAGGCGTGTGCAACGCGCTGGAGACGCTGCTGGTGCACGCCGACGTGGCCGCGGCGTTCCTGCCGCAGGCCGCCGCGGCACTGCGCGCCCGTGGTGTGGAGGTCCGCGGCGACGAGGCCACGTGCGCGCTCGTGGCCGATGCGAAGCCGGCGACGGAGGACGATTACGCCGCCGAGTTCCTCGACCTGATCATCGCCGTGCGCGTGGTCCCGGACCTGGACGCGGCCATCGACCATGTCCGCCGCTACACCTCCGACCACACCGAGGTGATCGCCAGCGGCGACGAGGCCGCGGCGCGGCGCTTCGTCGACTCGCTGCGCTCGGCGGTGGTGATGGTCAATGCTTCCTCGCGCTTCTCCGACGGCGGCGAGCTGGGTCTGGGCGCGGAGATCGGCATCTCCACCACGCGCCTGCATTCCTACGGGCCGATGGGCCTGGAGGCGCTGACCGTGGAGCGTTTCGTGGTCCGCGGCGACGGCCAGGTACGCCACCCCGACCTGCTGTGACGCCCGCCCGGCGTCGCACCTTCCTGTAGGAGCCGGGTTCAGCCGGCGACACGACGCCGTCGGCGCAGGCGACTCCCCCATGGTTCCGACGCCCGTGTCGCCCACTGAAGTGGGCTCCTACAGTTGAGAGCACGGCTTGCAGCGCCGCCTGCATGGACGGCATCGCGTCGCAGGCAAGCCCGACGCCTACCAGCGCTCCTCGAGCAACCCCGGCCGGCACGCCAGCCAGGCCCCGGCCAGCATCACGCCCACGCACAGCACCAGGAACGCGAACGGCAGTCCCCAGCCGTGGCTGCGCTCGTGCAGCCAGCCGAACAGCAGCGGGCCCAGGCAGCTCAGGCCGTAGCCCACGCCCTGCGCGAAGCCGGACAGGGCCGCCGACGCGGCCGGCGTGCGCGTGCGCAGGTTGACCAGGGTCAGCGCCAGCGGGAAGGTGCTCGGGCCCAGCCCCAGCAGCGCCACCCACAGCAGCGGCGCGGCCATCGGCGCCCACAGCAGGCCGGCGAAGGCGGACAGGTGGCACACCGCGCAGAACAGCGCGATCGGCAGCGGATTGCGCATGCGCGCGGCCAGTGTCGGCATCGCCAGTGCGCCGACCAGGCCCAGCGCGGAGAACAGCGCCAGCATCGTGCCGCCGAAGGCCGGGCTGGCCCCGGCCTCGACCAGCAGCTTCGGCAGCCAGGTGAACATGGCGTAGGTCACCAGCGAGGTCATGCCGAACATCAGCGCCAGGCCCCAGCCCAGGCCCGTGCGCCAGACCCTTCCGCGCGGCGGCGGCGCGGCCAGTTCCGGGGCCTCGTCGCCCGGCCGCACCGCGCGGTCGTGCAGCCGCGCCAGTTCGCTGCCGGCGCGGCGCTCGATCCGCAGCACGCCCAGCCAGGGCAGGATCGCGGCCGCCGCCAGCAGGGTCCACACACCCATCGAGATCCGCCAGCCGGCGGCATCGGCCAACGGCACGGCCAGCAGCGCCGGCAGGATCGTGCCGACCTGCAACACGGTGATGTACAGGCTGCTGACCGGCCCGACCCGGTCCGGGAAATAGCGCTTGACCAGCGGCGGCAGGATCACGTTGCCGATGCCCATGCCGGCCAGGGCCACGGTCGAGGCGACCAGCAGGCCGCCGGTGCCGCCGGTCAGCGAGCGCCAAAGCAGGCCGGCGGCGGCCAGTGCCATCGACAGCACGGCGGTGCGCTCCAGCCCGAGGCGATGGGCCAGCCGCGGGGTGCCGACGCCGGCCACCGCGAAGGCGGCGGTGGGAACCATGCCGAGCAGGCCGGCGACGGTCGGGCCGAAGCCGAACTCGGCGCCGAGCACGTCGAGCAGCGGCGTCAGCGAGGTGACCGCGGTGCGCAGGTTGAATGCCGACAGCAGGATGCCGGCCAGGACCAGTGCCCGGCCGGCGAGCGGGGCGGTGGTGTGCTGCGGGGGCGTGCGAGCGGTCATCGGCGGCCGGGGCGGGCGATACGGCCGGGCCTGCGAGGCCCGGAAAAGCAAAAACCGGCGCGAGGCCGGTCTGCGTGCCATACCGCATGGCGTTGGATCAATGGTCGGGGAGACAGGATTCGAACCTGCGACCTCTACGTCCCGAACGTAGCGCTCTACCAGCCTGAGCTACACCCCGACAAGGCCGCGCATGATACTGGATCGGTCGCGTCGAGGGCAAGGATTCGGGTGGTTTTTTGCTTCCTCGCCGATCCGGGGCGCTGGGTCCGCGCTGCGACTGCAACGGCAGCGGCAAGAGCGATTGGGGTGGTCGGCTTCGGGCTGAGCCGTGGCAGGCCGGGTGTGTTGCGGTCGGCTCGACGGCACATCCATGTGCCGACTCGCCGAAGCGGCCATCCATGGCCGCTGCCGCAACACACCCGGCCTGCCACGTCTTCGGGAGCGCCCGGGGCGTGGCTGCGTTCCAGTGCCGGGAGGAAACAGCCGTCGTCGCGCTGTTCTGTAGGAGCCGGGCTTGCCCGCGATCCGACACCGTTGGCCCAGGCGACGCCCTCGCAATCCCGACGCCCGTGTCGCCGACTGAAGTCAGCTCCTACAGAAAAGCGGCCGCGCCGTGGCTGTTGTAGGAGCCGGGTTCAGCCGGCGACCCGACGCCGTCGGCACAAACGATGCCCTTGTGGTTCCGACGCCCGTGTCGCCAGCAAGCTGTGCTCCTACAGAAGGCAGCGCCGTCGCAGGCCTTGCTCCCTCGCTTTCGCCGCAGACGAAGGGGAAGGTTGAGGGATGCCTTTGTCTTTAGTTATTGCTCTTCTGATCGAAGCCACGACCGTCATACCCCGATGGGACGGCGGCCCCGGCCAAAGCGACGCTTTTGCCTCACAGGAGGGCCACTCATACCGAAGACGGCGTCCCCCGTCTCGCGATGGCAGCCGCCTTCCACCCAGGAACCGGGCCGCCTTCCCGTGGAGTCCGGCGACGAACCCGTTTTCCGGTCCGCGGCCTTCTCGCCGCGCAGGCCTGCGTCGGCTATTCGCCCGGCTTGGCCGCCGCGCTGGCGCCCTCGGAGGAGGCGCGGCGGGCCAGGGTTGCTTCGCGGTGGGCGATGTAGGCGTTGGCGCCCAGGATCACCGCCGCGCCGACCACGGTCCAGCGGTCCAGCGTCTCGTCGAACAGCAGCCAGCCGAACAGGACCACGAGCGGCAACTGCATGAAGCTGATCGGGGTCAGCGCCGAGACCTCGCCCAGCTTGAGCGCGCGCGTCCACAGCATGTGTCCGGCCGTGCCGCATACGCCGGCGGCCACCACCCACAGCCAGACGATGCCCTGCGGCCACTGCCACACGCCCAGCGCCGGCAGCAGCGACATCGGCACCCACAGCAGGGTGGTCCAGATGACGATGCGGTCGGCCGGCTCGGTGGCCGACAGCTGCTTGATCTGGATCGCGACGATGCTCGACAGCAGCGCCGCCAGCAGCGCCACCAGCGTACCCATGCTGAACTCGGCGCTGCCCGGGCGCACGATCAGCAGCACGCCGACGAAGCCCAGCGCCACCGCCAGCCAGCGCCGCGCGCGCACCTGTTCGCCGAGCAGCGCGGCCGCGGCGATGGTCACGAACAGCGGCGTGGAATACGACAGCGACACCGCCTGCGCCAGCGGCAGGTGGCCGATCGCCCAGAAGCCGGCCAGCATCGAGCAGATCCCGACCAGGCAGCGGAACAGGTAACGCGGGAACTGGGTGGTGCGCAGGAACCCCGGCCCGTGGCGCAGCAGCAGCGGCAGCGCCGCCAGCAGGCCGAAAAAGTTGCGGAAGAAGGCGATCTCGAAGGTGTGCAGGTGCGCCGAGGCCAGGCGGATCACCACCGCCATCAGCCCGAACATCACCGTGCTGCCGAGCATCAGCCGCGCCGCGCGCCAGTGGGTGGAATGGGTGGAGGTCATGCCAGCATCGTGCGCGTCCGCGCGGGGATCGGTGGAGTCGCGTTCACCAGCCCGCGCCGACGATGCGCGGCTCCGGTTCCAGCGCCACGCCGAAGCGCTCGCGCACCGAGCCGGCGATCCGGCGCGCCAGTTCCAGCAGATGCAGGCCGCTGGCATCGCCATGGTTGACCAGCACCAGCGCGTGCGCGGCCGAGACCCCGGCGTCGCCTTCGCGCGTGCCCTTCCAGCCGCAGGCGTCGATCAGCCAGGCGGCCGACAGCTTGCGCGTGCCGTCGCCGTCGCCGGGGAACGCCGGCAGGCGCGGATTCGCGTCCTGCAGCGCCTGCGCCTGCGCGGCCGGCACGATCGGGTTCTTGAAGAAGCTGCCGGCGTTGCCGACCACGGCCGGGTCGGGCAGCTTGCGCCGGCGGATGCGGATCACCGCCTCGGCCACGTCGCGCGCGGCCGGCGTGGCCACGCCCATGGCCGCCAGTTCCTCGCCGATGCCGGCATAGTCCAGGCGCGGCGCCGCGCCGCGCGGCAGTTCCAGTTCCACCGCGGTGACGATCCAGCGCTCGGGCTGGCGCTTGAACGCACTGTCGCGGTAGCCGAAGGCGCAGCCGGCGCGGTCCAGCCGCAGCATGCGCGCGGCGTCGCGGTCCCAGGCCTCCACCGCGACGATGCGTTCGCCGATTTCCACGCCGTAGGCGCCGATGTTCTGGATCGGTGCGGCGCCGACGCTGCCGGGGATCAGTGCCAGGTTCTCCAGTCCGCACAGCCCCTGGTCCAGGCTCCACATCACCAGGCCGTGCCAGTCGGCGCCGGCCTCGGCGCGCACGATCGCACGGTCGCCGCGGTCCCCGATGATGGCCATGCCGCACGCGCGCAGCGCCACCACCACGCCCGGGGCGTCGCCGGCGAACAGCAGGTTGCTGCCGCCGCCCAGCATCAGCAGCGGCAGGCCACGGACCTGTTCCAGGTCCAGCGCTTCGGCCAGCGAGCCGGGGTCGTTGACTTCCAGCAGCCACGGCGCGCGCGCGGGAACCCGGAAGGTGTTGCGGGCGGAGAGGTCGGCGTCGTGCAGCAGGCGGAACAGTGCGGTCATGCCGGCGCGTTCACTGGCGGCATGTGCGATGCAGGCTCTTTCATTCGGCGTTGGCCGTGCCGCGGCTGGGCGATTCCTTGCGCCGGCGCATCGCGTCGACGCACTCGCCGATCAGCTCCGGGCCGCGGTAGACCAGGCCGGTGTAGCACTGCACCAGGCTGGCGCCGGCGGCCATCTTGGCCACCGCGTCGGCGCCGGAGAGGATGCCGCCGACACCGACCAGCGGGATCGATTCGGGCAGGCGCGTGCGCAGCCGGCGCAGCACCAGCGTGGCCTGGCCCATCAGCGGCGCGCCGGACAGGCCGCCGGCCTCCCTGGCATGGCGATGGCCGTGCACCGCGGTGCGGGCGACGGTGGTGTTGGTCGCCACCACGCCGTCCACGGCCAGGTCCGACAGCACACGCGCGGCGGCGTCGATGTCCGCGTCGCTCAGGTCAGGGGCGACCTTGACCAGTACCGGCACGCGCTTGCCGTGCCGCGCGGCCAGGCGCTCCTGCGCCTCGCGCAGGGTGCCGACCAGGCGGCGCAGCGCCTGTTCCTCCTGCAGTTCGCGCAGGCCGGCGGTGTTGGGCGAGGAGATGTTGACGGTGATGTAGTCGGCCAGCGGGTAGACCCGCTCCAGGCAGTGCAGGTAGTCGCTGGCGGCGTCCTCGTTGGGCGTGTCCTTGTTCTTGCCGATGTTGATGCCGAGCAGGCCGTCCTTGCGCTGCGCGCGTTCCACGTTGCGCACCAGTGCATCGACACCGGCGTTGTTGAAGCCGAGCCGGTTGATCAGCGCCTCGTCGCCGACCAGCCGGAACATGCGCGGCCTGGGGTTGCCCGGCTGCGCGCGCGGGGTGACCGTGCCGACCTCGATGAAGCCGAAGCCCAGCGCCAGCAGCGCGTCGATGTGCTCGCCGTTCTTGTCCAGGCCGGCGGCCAGGCCGACCGGATTGGGGAAGACCAGGCCCAGCAGCTTGGTCGGCAGCGGCACGCGCGGGCGCGCCAGCAGGCCGATGCCGCCGCTGCGCCAGGCCAGGTCCAGCGCCCCCAGGCCCAGTCCGTGGGCGCGTTCGGCATCCAGGGTGAACAGGAGCGGGCGTGCGAGGGAATACATCGCCGGTGCGTTCCTCAGGCGTTGATCGCGGCCAGCCAGGCGATGCCGCCCAGGAACGCGAACACGACCACGATCGCGACCAGGATCAGCGCCATCGACACCCAGCCCAGCACCAGCCCGGCGACCGCCAGGCCGTCGCCGTCGAGCTGCCCGTTGGCGGCGCGGATCTCGCCGCGCGCCATGTGCCCGGTGATGATCGCCACGAGCGCGCCGAGGAAGGGCAGCAGGGTCCAGCCGAGGATGCCCGATACCAGGCTGGCGATGGCGAGGGAACTGGTCTGGCGGATCTGGCTCATGGAGGAGAAGTCCTGTCGGGGGGCAGGCGGGTGCGGCGGCGGACGCGGAGCGGCCACGGGGGAATGGCGGGTCCGGCGGGCGGTGATTATCCCAGAACGCGGCGCCGGCCGCGTGGCGTGCAGCGTGTCCCGGGTCACGGCATCCGGCCGTGGCGCAGGGCATGGGCCCAGTCGGCGCGGCCGAGCGTGGCCGCGCGCGCAGCCGCCTCGGCGTGCGGGTACGGGACCGCCAGCAACTGCGCGTGCCACTGTCCGCCGCGCCGTTCCAGCAGGGCGTAGCGCGCGTCGGGCGAGCCGGTCTCGGCCCGGTGCGGCACCGGCCATTCGGTGGCGAAGGCCGGCAGGCCGACGCTGCCGGGATTGCAGGCCAGCCGGCCGTCGGCCAGGCGCAGCGCGCGCGGGGTGTGCGAATGCCCGCACAGCACCAGGCCGGCGCCGGCGGCGGCCGGATGCGCGAGGCGCGCGGCCACGCTGGCTGCGTCGGCAGGGCCCAGCACCGGTGCGGTGATCTGGTCGAGCAGGTAGTCGAGGTCGCTGTCCGGGGTGCCGTGGCACAGCAGCACGTCGTCGATGCGCAGCCGCGGCGGCAGCGCACGCACCCAGTCCAGCTGCGCCGGCGCCAGCGCGTGCCGCGCGTGCGCGTCGGACGGGGCGAGCGTGGCCGGTTCGCCGAGCAGTTGGCGTTCGTGGTTGCCGGCGATGGTCGGCAGCGCCAGCGGGAGCAGCCGTTCCAGCGTCTCGCGCGGCCACAGCGGTCCGGAGACGATGTCGCCGAGGTTGACGACCCGGTCGCAGCCGCGGCGCCGGATGTCGGCCAGCACCGCGTCCAGCGCGGGCAGGTTGCCGTGGATGTCGGAGAGGGCGGCGATGCGCATGGCGGCTGCGCGTCAGTCCGGCACGCCGACGAAGATGCGGGTGTCGTAGTCGAAGTCGACCTGGCCCTCCATGGCGGTCGCCTCGAACAGGTGCTCCAGCGCCTGGAGCATCGGCGCGTGCCGCGGGTGGCCGGCGCGCGGCGTGTACGAGGACGACAGCAGGCGCCCGCGCAGTGCCTCGAAGTCCAGACGCTGCGAGTGCGGGAAGCGCGCCATCCCGCGCAGGCCGTCGCCGAACCAGCGGCGCATGTGGTCGTCGTCGCCGTAGCGCTCGGAGACGCTGGAGTAGTCCAGGCCGTAGTCCAGCAGCAGGCGCTCGTAGCCTTCCAGGAACGGCGTGCCGGCCAGCCGCCGCGAGTTCCAGTAGACCGCGACCCGGCCCGGCGTTCCATCGGGGCGCTGGCGCAGGATGCGGCGCCATTCCGGCTTGACCGCCTGCTGGTCGAACCAGTGGAAGGCCTGCGCCGCGCAGACCAGGTCGACGCTCGCATCGGACAGCGTGGTCGCCTCGGCGCGGCCGTCGACGACGCTGAAGCGCGGGTTTGCGCCCAGCCATGTGGCCGCCGCCTCGCGCATCGCCGCGTTCGGCTCGACCGCGACCACCTCGTGGCCGGCATCGAGGAACAGCCTGGAGGAGATGCCGGTGCCGGCGCCGATGTCGGCCACCCGCCAGTCCGGCCCGATGCCGTGTTCGCGCCGCAGCCAGTCCAGCAGCGCCGGCGGATAGTCGGGCCGGTAGCGGACGTAATCGGCGACGCGGTCGCTGAAGCGTTCGGTCGGCGAGAGGTCGCTCATGGTCGCTTGGTCGCCATGGATGGCTCGGTGGACGGACGGCCAGGGTAGGGCCGGACGCGTTCGTCCGTTGTCATCGAACGATCACCGCTTGCTGCGCATTTCTCCAATTCCCGTCATGCCCGCGTAGGCGGGAAACGTTCCTCAGCAGCCGGATGGCTGATCATCCAGCGACTTGGCACTGCCCGCAGTCCTGCAAGATCAAAGTCGCTGGGCCCCCGCCTACGCGGGGGCGACGGGAATTGGAGTCGCTATTGTGGTTGGTCGATGCGCAGCCCAAGGCGAACGCCCCGCGCCGTCACAAATCGAACTTGATCCCCTGCGCCAGCGGCAACGAATCCGAGTAATTGATCGTGTTGGTCTGCCGGCGCATGTACACCTTCCATGCGTCCGAGCCGGACTCGCGGCCGCCGCCGGTGTCCTTCTCGCCGCCGAAGGCGCCGCCGATCTCCGCGCCGGAGGTGCCGATGTTGACGTTGGCGATGCCGCAATCGCTGCCGGCCGCCGACAGGAAGCGCTCGGCCGCCTTCAGGTTCTGGGTGAAGATCGAGGACGACAGGCCCTGCGGCACGCCGTTCTGCATCTCGATCGCCTCGTCCAGGGTCGAGTACTTCATCACGTACAGGATCGGGGCAAAGGTCTCGTGCTGGACGACCTCGTCGCTGTTCTTCAGCCCGGTGACGATGGTCGGCAGGACGAAGTGGCCGGCGCGGTCCAGCGCAGTGCCGCCGGTTTCCACCTTGCCGCCGGCGGCCTTGGCCTTCTCGACCGTGGCCAGGAACTGCTCGACCGCGCCGCGGCTGTTGAGCGGGCCCATCAGGTTGGCCGTGTCCTGCGGATCGCCGATCTTGCCCTCGACCTGCTGGTAGGCCTTGACAAGGGTCGCCAGCACGTCGTCATAAATCGATTCGTGCACGATCAGTCTGCGGGTGGTGGTGCAGCGCTGGCCGGCGGTCCCGACCGCGCCGAACACGATGCCGGGGATGGCCAGCTTCAGGTCCGCGCTCTCGTCGAGGATGATCGCGTTGTTGCCGCCCAGCTCCAGCAGGCAGCGGCCAAGGCGCCGGGCGACCTTCACCGCGACCTCGCGGCCGACCTGGGTCGAACCGGTGAAGCTGATCAGCGGGATGCGCCGGTCATCGACCAGCTTCTCGGCCAGCGCGGTGCCGGCGTCGTTCACCAGGAAGAAGATGTCAGGGAAGCCGCCTTCCTTCAGCGCCTCGTTGCAGATCTTCATCGAGGCGATGGCGGTGAGCGGGGTCTTGTTCGATGGCTTCCACAGGCACACGTCGCCGCAGATCGCGGCCAGGAACGAGTTCCATGCCCACACCGCGACCGGGAAGTTGAACGCGCTGATGATGCCGACCAGGCCCAGCGGCTGGTACTGCTCGTACATGCGGTGGCCGGGCCGCTCCGAATGCATGGTGTAGCCGTAGAGCATGCGGCTCTGGCCCACCGCGAAGTCGGCGATGTCGATCATCTCCTGCACTTCGCCGTCGCCCTCGGCCTTGCTCTTGCCCATCTCCAGCGCCACCAGCGAGCCGAGCGCGTCCTTGTTCCGGCGCAGCGCATCGCCGCACAGGCGGATGGCCTCGCCGCGGCGCGGCGCCGGCACCGTGCGCCAGTCCTTGAACGCCGCCTGGGCGCGGGCGATCACCGCCTCGTAGTCGGCCTCGGTGGTGGCCTGGACCTCGGCGATGACCTCGCCGGTGGTCGGGTTGGCCGGGCGCAGCACGCCGGCGCCGCTGGCGCCGGACCAGCGGCCATCGCCGAGGTAGGTGCCGGAATTGGTGGCGCCAAGGCCCAGGGCCTGGAGCAGGGATGCGGACATGGAATCTCCTGGAAACGGGGCGGGCGCGTGGCCCGGAGTCGCGCCGCGGGTGGGGGACGGCGGCGTCTCGATGCGTGCGGCGATTCTAGCAAAGGGGTGCCTCGGCCCTGCCGGCGACGCATCGGCATTGGACGTACAGGGGCGCCGTGCGACAATCCGCGGCCGTGGCCCCGTAGCTCAGCTGGATAGAGCGGTCCCCTCCTAAGGGACAGGTCGTGCGTTCGAATCGCGCCGGGGTCACCATCCTTCCTTCTTCATGCACGATCGCGCAGGCCCGTATTGCGCGTCGCTCCCGGGCCGCGCGCGCCCTGCAACCGGATGCGGCGCGCGTCGGGGATTGCCGCCGCGCCCCTCGGGCCACGCTAACTGTTTCTTCCGCAACGGAAAATTTTCCACGCATGTGGCGCTGCAACACTTGACAGCCCCCCGCGCGGTCGTGTCCTCTTGGTGCCCATGTCGAAGATGAATGCCAGCGCCTCCCGGATTCCGTCCTGCGGACGGTTGCGCGCCCGTGCGTCCATCTTCGGCATCACCACCATTACCGCCACCGGTATTACCCGCCCGGTGCGGTCCGTCGTCTTCGTGTAACCCGCGAAACCACGGCCCCGCACCTGGATCAGGTAGCGGGGCGACCCGCCACCGGATGCGCGCGGGGCCTCCACCACCGAGGTCCTCCATGTCGTCGCACGCCGCAGAAGCCCACGTCCTCCCCGCCGCCGGCGCCGTCGCGCCTGCCCGCACGATCGTGCACAAGTTCGGCGGCACTTCCGTGGCCGATGCGGAGCGCTACCGGCATGTCGCGCGGCTGCTGCTGGCCCGCGACGAGGCGGTGCAGGTCGCCGTGGTCTCGGCGATGAAGGGCGTGACCGACGCGCTGATCGAACTGGCGACGCTGGCGGCGGCCACCCCGGTCGACGCCACCGTGCCGGAATGGCGCGAGCGCTGGCACGAACTGCGCGCGCGGCACCGCGGTGCGGCGGTGGCCCTGCTCGGCGAGCATGCCGGCACCGCGGTGGAGTGGCTGGACCAGCGCTTCGACGAACTGGCCCAGGTGCTGGCCGCGCTGAGCGTGATCGGCGGCCTGCCCGGCGAAGTGCTGCAGCGGGTGCAGGGGCAGGGCGAGGTGTACTCGGCCAAGCTGCTCGGCGAGCACCTGCGCACGCTGGGCGAGGACTGCGCAGTGCTGGACGCGCGCGAGGTGCTGGTGGTCAGCCACGGCGAACTGGGCGTGGACGTGGACTGGGAGCTGAGCGCGCAGCGGCTGCACGAATGGCGCCAGCGCAACCCGCAGGCGCGGGTGGTGGCCACCGGCTTCGTCGCCCGCGACGCGCAGGACCGGATCACCACCCTGGGCCGCAACGGCAGCGACTATTCCGGCGCGATCTTCGCCGCGCTGTTCGATGCCGACGAGCTGCACATCTGGACCGACGTGGACGGCGTGCTCTCGGCCGACCCGCGGGTGGTGCCCGAGGCGGTGCAGCTGGGCTCGCTCAGCTACGACGAGGCCTGCGAGCTGGCCTATTTCGGCGCCAAGGTCGTGCACCCGCAGACCATGGCGCCGGCGATCGAGCGCGGCCTGCCGATCATCATCCGCAACACCTTCCAGCCCGATCATCCCGGCACCCGCATCACCGCCGAGCGCGACTTCACCGGCCCGGTGAAGGGCCTGACCCTGAGCCCGGACCTGGCCCTGGTGAACCTGGAGGGCACTGGCCTGATCGGCGTGCCGGGCACGGCCGAGCGCGTGTTCGCCGCGCTGCGCAACGCCAAGGTCTCGGTGGTGATGATCTCGCAGGGCTCGTCGGAGCATTCGATCTGCTGCGTGGTCAGGCAGGGGGACGCCGACCGCGCCCAGGCGGCGCTGGTCAACGCCTTCGCCCATGAGCTGACCGTCGGCCAGGTGCAGCGGGTGCAGCAGGTGCCGGGGATCAGCGTGCTGGCCGCGGTCGGCGACGGCATGGCCGGGCAGCCGGGCGTGGCCGCGCGCCTGTTCGAGTCGCTCGGCCGTGCGCAGGTCAACATCCGCGCCATCGCCCAGGGCTCGTCCGAGCGCAACATCTCGGTGGCGATCGACAGCGACCACGCCACCCGCGCATTGCGGGCGGCGCATGCCGGCTTCTGGCTGTCGCCGCAGACCTTCGCGGTGGGCGTGATCGGCCCGGGCAACGTCGGCGCGACCCTGCTGGACCAGTTGCTGGCCGCGCGCGGCGGGCTGCTGGAGCGCACCCACCTGGACCTGCGCCTGCGCGCGATCGCCTCGCGCGGCCGCCAGCTGCTCGACCCGCGCGGGATCGAGGGCGACTGGCGCAGCCGCTTCCAGGCCGCCACCGAGCCGGCCGACCTGGACCGCTTCACTGCGCACCTGCTCGACTCGCACCTGCCGCACGTGGCGATCGTCGACTGCAGCGCCAGCCCCGAGGTGGCCGACCGCTACCCGCAGTGGCTGGCCGCCGGCATCCACGTGGTCACCCCGAACAAGCAGGCCGGCGCCGGCCCGCTGCCGCGCTACGCCGCGATCCGCGAGGCGGCCGCGGCCAGCGGCGCGCGCTTCCGCTACGAGGCCACGGTCGGCGCCGGCCTGCCGGTGATCTCCACGCTGCGCGACCTGCTCGACACCGGCGACGCGGTGGTCTCGATCGAGGGCATCTTCTCCGGCACCCTGGCCTGGCTGTTCAACAAGTACGACGGCAGCGTGCCGTTCTCGCAGCTGGTGGCCGAGGCGCGCGCGCTGGGCTACACCGAGCCGGATCCGCGCGACGACCTGTCCGGCACCGACGTGGCGCGCAAGCTGGTGATCCTGGCGCGCGAGGCCGGGCGCGAACTGAGCCTGGAGGACGTGGAGGTCGAGAGCCTGGTGCCCGAGGTGCTGCGCCAGGCCAGCGTCGAGGACTTCATGGCGCGGCTGCACGAGGTCGACGCCGGCTTCGCCGCGCGGCTGGCCGCGGCGCAGGGGGCGGGCAGAGTGCTGCGCTACGTCGCCCGGCTCGATGCCGATGGCCGCGCCAGCGTCGGCCTGGTCGAGCTGCCGCACGAGCACGCCTTCGCCAACCTGCGCCTGACCGACAACATCGTCCAGTTCACCACCCGCCGCTACTGCGACAACCCGCTGATCGTGCAGGGCCCGGGCGCGGGGCCGGAGGTGACCGCCGCCGGCGTGTTCGCCGACCTGCTGCGGGTGGCGGCCGGTCGGGGAGCGCGCCTGTGAGCGAGGCGCACGCGGCGAACAGCGCGCCGGCACTGGCTACCGCTGCGGCGCAGCGCCAGGCCACGGCGTTCTCGCCGGCGTCGGTGGGCAACGTGGCGGTCGGCTTCGACATCCTCGGCCATCCGCTGGCCGGGGTCGGCGATACGGTCACCGCGCGGCGCATTCCCGAACCGCAAGTGCGGATCGCCGCGATCCGTGGCGCGCCGTTCCCGCTGCCGCTGGAGGCGGCGCGCAACACCGCAGGCGCCGCGCTGCTGGCGCTGCGCGAGGCGCTGGCGCTGCCGTACGGGTTCGAGATCGAGATCGACAAGGGCATCGCCCTGGGCTCGGGCATGGGCGGTTCGGCCGCCTCCTGCGTGGCCGCACTGGTGGCGGCCAATGCGCTGCTGGACGCGCCGCTGCCGCGGCAGGCGCTGTATCCGTTCGCGCTGTCGGGCGAGGTGGTGGCCAGTGGCGGCCGCCATGGCGACAACCTCGGGCCGATGCTGCTGGGCGGGCTGGTGCTGGCCACCGCCGACCGGCTGGTGCGGATCCCGGTGCCGGAGGCCTGGCACAGCCTGCTGGTGCATCCGGAGGCGGTGCTGGAGACGCGCCGCGCGCGCGAGGCGCTGGCCGGCGGCTACGAGTTGAAGGACTTCGTGGCGCAGAGCGCGAACCTGGCGCTGGTGCTGGCCGGCTGCCATGCCGGCGACGCCGCGCTGGTTCGCGCCGGCCTGCGCGACGTGTTGGTGGAGCCGCGCCGCGCGCCGCTGATCGCCGGCTTCGACGCGGCCAAGGCCGCGGCGCTGGACGCGGGGGCGATGGGCGCGAGCATCTCCGGCGCCGGGCCGAGCGTGTTCGCCTGGTTCGAATCGCGCGAGCGCGCGCAGGCCGCGGCGCCGGCGGTGCAGGCGGCGTTCGCCGAGGCCGGGTTCGAGAGCCAGGCCTGGGTGTCGCCGGTCGACAGCCCGGGGGCGGTGCTGCTGTAGGACACGACAAGGCCGTCGTCCCCGCGCAGGCGGGGACCCAGCGACTTGCAGGCAGTTGCAAGAAGCGAAAGTCGCTGGGTTCCCGCCTACGCGGGAACGACGATGGATCCACCACCATCGGATGCACGGACCCGCAATGAACTTCGTTTCCACCCGCAACAGCGCACCCGCCGCTAGCCTCAGCGCCGCCATCGCCGCCGGACTGGCGCCGGACGGCGGCCTGTACGTGCCGGCGAAACTGCCTGCCGGCCGCGACCTGCAGCCCGGCGACAGCCTCGCCGCGACGACCACGACATTGCTGGCGCCGTTCTTCGAGGGCGACGCGCTGGCACCGGAGCTGGCCGCGATCTGCGCCGAGGCCCTCGACTTCCCGGTGCCGCTCAAGCCGCTGGCCACCCCGGGCGACCACGTGCTCGAGTTGTTCCACGGCCCGACCGCGGCGTTCAAGGACGTCGGCGCGCGCTTCCTCGCCGCCAGCCTGGCGCGGATCCGCCACGGCGAGGACCGGCCGCTGACCATCCTGGTCGCGACTTCCGGCGACACCGGCGCGGCGGTCGCGGCCGCCTTCCACGGCCAGCCGGGCCTGCGGGTGGTGGTGCTGTACCCGGACGGGCGCGTGTCGCCGCGGCAGGCGCACCAGCTGGGCTGCTTCGGCGGCAACGTGTCCGCGCTGCGGGTGGCCGGCTCGTTCGACGACTGTCAGGCGCTGGTCAAGCGCGCGCTGGGCGATGCGCAGCTGCAGGCGCAGGTCCCGCTGAGTTCGGCCAACAGCATCAGCCTGGGCCGGCTGCTGCCGCAGATGAGCTACTACGCGCATGCCGCGCTCGCGCACCGCGCCGCGACCGGGCGGGAACTGGATTTCGTCGTCCCCACCGGCAACCTAGGCAACGCGCTGGCCGCGATCCTGGCGCGCGCGCAGGGCGTGCCGCTCGGCCGCATCGTGCTGGCGACCAATGCCAACCGGGTGCTGCCGGAGTACTTCGCCGGCGACGCCTGGCTGCCGCGCGCCAGCGTCGCCACCCTGGCCAATGCGATGGATGTCGGCGCGCCGAGCAACTTCGAGCGGCTGCGCTGGCTGTACGCCGGCGACGACGCGGCGCTGCGCACGGCGTTCACCGCGGTGTCGGTGGACGACGCCACCATCCGTGCCACCATCCGCGCGCGCTGGGAACGCCATGGGGAGGTGTTCTGTCCGCACACCGCCACCGCGGTGCACGTACTGGACACGCTGCGCGCCGAGGGCATCGATGGCGACTGGGCGGTGGCGGCGACCGCGCACCCGGCCAAGTTCGAGTCGGTGGTCGAACCACTGGTCGGGCACGCGGTCGAAGTGCCGCCGGCGCTGGCCGAACTGCTGGCGCGCCCGGCGCATGCCGAGCCGGTGCCGCCGGAATACGACGTATTGCGCGCGCACCTGCTGGGCTGAGCGGCGTTGCCGGCCCGAGCAGTATCCGCACCGGCAGCCACCTCCGCCCCGTCGTCCCGGCGAACGCCGGGACCTAGCGTCTTTCCGCCCTGCATGTCTGCGTAGCGAAGCTGAAGTCACTGGGTCCTGGCGTGACCAGCCATTCGGCTGTGGTGAAGCGTTTCGCCGGGACGACGGGATATGGGGTCACAGTGTACGTGTTCCCGGACGCTGTGGATACAGCGCGGTTCCGGCACCGGCATCGCAATCGTTCGATGCGGCCACCCCGGCTCGCCGTCCGGCATCGGGTCGACTAGCATCGGCCTCGCACCGTCCCCGCAGCGCGCGAGCGTCGTGCCGCCCGCGCGGGGGAATCTGTCCGAAGGGGGTATGCATGGCGGGATGCAATGGGGAGGCGGTGGACACCGGCCCGTTGCGGCGCGCCCTGCGCGCCTTGGCGGCCGCGCTGCTGCTGGCCGCCACCGCGGCGCTGGCCCAGGACGTCCCGCGCGGGCCGCTGGACCTCAAGCCCGGCGAGTTCCTTTGGCACCCCGAGATCGCCCCGGAGGGGCCGGTGGTGCTGGTGGTCAGCCTCGACGAGCAGCGCGCCTACGTCTACCGCAACGGCATCGCGATCGGCGTGTCCACGATCAGTTCCGGCAAGCCGGGCAAGGAGACGCCGACCGGTGTCTTCACCATCCTGCAGAAGCACAAGGACCACCGCTCCAATCTCTACAACAACGCGCCGATGCCGTACATGCAGCGGCTGACCTGGGATGGCATCGCCCTGCACGGCGGCGCGTTGCCTGGCTACCCGGCCTCGCACGGCTGCGTGCGCCTGCCGCATCCGTTCGCCGAGAAGCTCTACGCGATCACCCGCAACGGCGACACCGTGGTGGTTTCCGACGCGCGTGCCGCGCCGACCACGCTGGTGTATCCGGCGGTGCTGGCGCCGGTCACGGCCAAGGGCCTGCCGCTGGCGGTGCCGGAAGGAGGCGGGGTGGACTACAGCTGGGACGAGGCGGCCGCGCCGGCCGGGCAGGTGGGAGTGGTGGTGAGCCTGGCCGACAAGCGGGTCTACGTACTGCGCGGCGGCGTGCCGATCGGCGATGCGCCGCTGGAGCTGCTGTCGGACGACTTCGCCTTCCATGGCACCACGCTGTTCGTGATGGGCGAGGGCAGCGGCAGCCATCCCAGCCTGCTCGATCCGAGCCGGCCGGCGCACCGCTGGACGGCCTATCCGATCCTGGCCGACGGCGGCGACGGAAGCGGTGCCGGCGCCCCCGGGGTCGACCTGCTGGAGAGGCCGAGCCTGCCGGTGCGGCTGCCGCCGGACTTCGCCCGGCGCCTGTACGATGTGCTGGTCGCGGGCACCACCGTGCTGGTTACCGACCTGCCGGCGATGCGTCCGCTGGACGCTGAACAGCAGCCACAGCCGGTGTTGGAATCGGATGCGGGCGACCCCAGTCCCTGAGTGCGGGTCGGCGGATGCCGGGCCGGCGCCTGTCCATGGAAGTGCCGCTGCATGAAGTCGTTCGTTTCCGCCGCCCGCTGGCTCGCCCTGGCCCCGCTGCTGGTGCCGGCCGCCGGCAATCCGTCCTCGAGTCGTTCGCCGGCGCTGCCTCCGGCGATATCCGCCGCTGCGCCAGCAGCAGACGCCGCCGCCGGCCACGACCTGACCGGGCTGCTCGCGCACGCCGCACCGGCGGCCAGCCGCGAGGTGCTGCAGCTGGCCGCGCGGGCGATGTCGTGCGCGCTGCGCTACCCCGAATTCGGCGTCGACCCGCACCGGCTCGGCGTGATCGACTACTCGCGTCCCTCCACCGAACCGCGGCTGTGGGTGTTCGACCTGGCCGGGCGCAAGCTGCTGTTCGAGGAGTGGGTCGCGCACGGCCGCAACAGCGGCGAGAACCTGACCGAGCGCTTCTCCAACCGCGACGGCAGCTACATGACCAGCCTGGGCGGCTTCACCGCGCAGGAGACCTACATGGGCGGCAACGGCTATTCGCTGCGCCTGCGCGGGCTGGAGCCGGGTTTCAACGACCGCGCGCGCGACCGCGCCATCGTCATCCACGGCGCCCCGTACGTGAATCCGGCGGCGGCGAGGCTGCAGGGGCGCCTGGGCCGCAGCCTGGGCTGCCCGGCGGTGCGCCCGGCGGTGGCGCGGCACCTGATCGACTCGATCCAGGGCGGCACCTTCGTCTTCGCCTACTACCCGGACCGGGAGTGGCTGCAGGGCTCGCGGCTGCTCAGTGGCGACTGCGGCGGTGGCGCGGCGCCGGTGCTGGCCGCAAGCAAAGAGGCGGACGTACCCGGCGGCGCCAGGAACTGACCGGTTCCCCGTACCCATTTTTTTGGCTTTTTGTAGGAGCTGACTTCAGTCGGCGACACGACGCCGCCGGCACAGGCGACGCCCTCGTGATTCCGACGCCCGTGTCGCCGACTGAAGTCAGCTCCTACAAGGAGCAACGGCGTGGCGCCCCCGGCCGTGCACGGCTTTCCACTCGGCAGTCGGTCAACGGTGTCGATGCCGGGAACGAGGCACGCGGCGTGCCCGCAGCCGCACCGCGTACCCGGACGAAACGCCCCGGCCGTCAGACCCAGCCGGTCGCGTAGAACACCGCGATGATGAAGAACACCGCCAGCGTCTTGATGATGGTGATGGCGAAGATGTCCTTGTAGGACGTGCGGTGGGTCAGGCCGGTCACCGCCAGCAGGGTGATGACCGCCCCGTTGTGCGGCAGGGTGTCCATGCCGCCGGAGGCCATCGAGGCCACGCGGTGCAGCACGTCCATCGGGATCCCGTAGGCCTGGGCGTTGGCGATGAAGGTGTCGCCCATCGCCGCCAGGGCGATGCTCAGGCCGCCGGAGGCCGAACCGGTGATGCCGGCCAGCACGGTAATCGACACGGCCTGGTTGACCAGCGGGTTGGGGATCGCGCCGAGCGCGTCGGCGACCAGCAGGAAGCCGGGCAGGGCGGCGATCACCGCGCCGAAGCCGTACTCGGAGGCGGTGTTCATCGACGCCAGCATCGCGCCGTTGACCGCGTTCTTCGTGCCCTCGGCAAAGCTGGCGACCACCGGCTTCCAGGCGAAGGCCAGCACGGTCAGGATGCCGACCAGCAGCGCGCCCTGGACCGCCCAGATCGCCGCCAGTCTGGCCACTTCCTGGACCACCGGCGCCGGGTTGCCGATGGTCGACGGCACGAACTCGTGGGTGGTCCCGTACAGCATCGGGATCCAGCGGGTGAACAGGAAGTTGGAGATGCCCACCAGCAGCAGCGGCAGCACCGCGACCAGGGGATGGGCCAGGCGGTCGCCGCGGAACGGGTCCGGTTCGTTGCGCAGCTCCACGCCGCTGGCGTAGCCGTCGCCGTTGCGCGCGGCCACCCGCCGGCGCCATTCGAGGTACGCCATGCCAAGCACCAGGATGAACACGCCGCCGATCGTGCCCAGCACCGGTGCCGCCCAGGCGGTGGTGCCGAAGAAGGCGGTGGGGATGATGTTCTGGATCTGCGGCGTGCCCGGCAGCGCGTCCATGGTGAAGGTGAACGCGCCCAGGGCGATCGTGCCGGGGATCAGCCGCTTGGGGATGTCGTTCTGGCGGAACAGTTCGGCGGCGAAGGGGTAGACCGCGAACACCACCACGAACAGCGACACGCCGCCGTAGGTCAGCACCGCGCAGACCAGCACGATCGCCAGCATCGCCCGCTTGGCGCCGACCAGCTTGATGGTCGCCGCCACGATCGACTTGGAGAAGCCGGAAATCTCGATCAGCTTGCCGAACACCGCGCCCAGCAGGAACACCGGGAAGTACAGCTTCAGGAAGCCGACCATCCTCTCCATGAACAGGCCGGTGAACATCGGCGCGACCAGCGACGGGTCGGTCAGCAGCACCGCGCCCATCGCCGCCACCGGGGCGAACAGGATCACGCTGTAACCGCGGTAGGCCACGATCATCAGGAACGCCAGCGCCGCCAGCACGATCAACAACGACATCAGCCACCCCGCCCGCCTCCCATGGCGGTCGCGAGGCAGTATCCGCAGCGCCCCCGGGCCGGCCCACTGTACCAACGGACGATGCCGCGGCCCCGGGCGGCCGCCTAAGGTGCGCAGCATTGGCGGCATGTGCCTGCCACAACGTCCTGCACTTGGGAGGAGGGGACTGATGAAGCGCAAGTATCTGAGCCTGGCGATCGGTTGCGTGCTGGTGTCGCCGGCGCTGCCGGCGTGGTCGCAGGAGGAAACGGCGGCCGAGTACCAGAGGGACGTCCGGACCACGCAGCTGGACACCATCACCGTGACCGCGCGCAAGCGCGAGGAAACCCTGCAGGACGTGCCGGTGGCGGTGACCGCCTTCACCGCCGAATCGCTGGACCGGTTGAACGTACGCGACCTGGCCGACCTCGGCGCGCAGGTGCCCAACCTGACCATCTATGCGGCGCGCGGTTCCAACACCACCCTGACCGCCTACATCCGCGGCGTCGGCCAGTCCGACCCGCTGTGGGGCGTGGACCCGGGCGTGGGCCTGTACCTGGACGACGTCTACCTGGCCCGGCCGCAGGGCGCGCTGCTGGACATCGTCGACGTGGAGCGGGTGGAAGTGCTGCGCGGGCCGCAGGGCACGCTGTACGGCAAGAACACCATCGGCGGCGCGATCAAGTACATCACCCGCGGCCTGCCCCGGGAGACCTCAGGCAACGCTTCGGTGACCGTGGGCAACTACAACCAGCTCGACGTGAAGGCGTCGCTCGCCGGGCCGATCGCCGGCGACGAGGCGCTGCGCGCACGCATCTCCGCGGCTAAGCTCAGCCGCGACGGCTTCGGCGAGAACATCCTCACCGGCGACCAGGTCAGTGACAAGGACATCACCGTGGTGCGCGCCCAGCTGGGCGCCTACGTCGACGACGGGACCGACATCCAGTTCTCCATCGACTGGCTGAAGGACGGCTCCGGCGTGCGCGGCGCGCAGATGCTGGAGCTGAACCGGTTCGACCCGCTCCTGACCCCGGGCACCGGTCCGTTCCTGCCCATGGACAGCCGCTATGACGTGCGCAACGGCATGTCCAACCTCAACGAGACCACCCTGAAGGGTGCCTCGATGACGATCAACCACAGCTTCAGCGACGACTGGGCGTTCAAGTACGTGCTGGCCAAGCGCGAGTCGGACACGGTCACCAACATCGACTTCGACACCACGCCGGACCAGATCACCGACGTCAAGGCGTACTACAGCGACGAGCAGGTCAGCAACGAGCTGCAGCTGAACTACGACGGCGGCGGCCGCTTCCGCGGCGTCACCGGCCTGTACTTCTTCACCGGCTCGGCCGGCGGCCAGGTGCTGAACAACTTCTTCAACCTGAGCTTCGGCGACACCCAGGGCACGGTCTACACTGAAAGCGCCGCGTTCTACACCGACTGGACCTTCGACCTCACCGACCGGCTGAAGCTGGACGTGGGCGCGCGCTACACCGACGAGGACAAGCGCGCGGTCGTGCTCAACCGCGCCTACTCCGGCCCGGACTTCACCACGGTGATCGCCACCCCGGCCAACTTCGACAAGACCGTCAACTTCACCAACCTCTCGCCGAAGGTCTCGCTGGACTACCAGCTCAGCCAGGACGTGATGGTCTACGGCCTGTTCTCGCGCGGCTTCAAGTCCGGCGGCTACAACATCCGCGCCAACGCCACCGCGGTGCCGCGCTCGGCCGAGCCGTTCGACGACGAGCAGGTCGACAGCTTCGAGATCGGCTCGAAGATGTCGCTGCTGGACCAGCGGCTGTTCCTGAACCTGTCGGCGTTCCACAACAAGTACGAGGACATCCAGCTGTCGGTGTTCACCGAGCTGCCGGGCGGCGGCTTCTTCGGCGACTTCACCAACGCCGGCCGCGGCACGGTGCAGGGCTTCGAGGCCGAGTACCAGTGGCTGCCCAGCGAACACTGGGCGGTCAGCGGCAACCTGGCCTGGCTCGATGCCAAGTACGACCAGTACAACTTCTACGATCCGTCGATCGGCGCCACGGTCAACATCGCCGACGAGGAAACCTTCACCAATGCCCCGGACTTCTCCGGCGCGATCAACCTGGAGTGGCGCAACGACCTGGCCAACGGCGGCAGGATCTCGGCGCGGGTCGGCTACAGCTACCAGAGCGAGGTGGTGGCCACCACCGAGACCCTGCGCGCCACCACGCCGCCGCTGGCGCCGTTCGGGCGCCCGGCGATCTCGCAGGACGGCTACGGCCTGGTCAATGCCGGCGTGATCTGGAACGTCAACGACGCCTGGACGCTCTCGCTGCAGGGCACCAACCTGGCCGACAAGGAGTACCTGACTACCGGCTACAACCTGAACCAGGCGGTGGGCGTGTACACCGGCTTCTATGGCCCGCCGCGCCAGTACAGCCTGACCGCGCGCTACGACTTCTGACGCGGGCGCTGCATTCCGCGATCGGTACGGCACGGCGGCGGACTTCGGTCCGCCGTCGTCGCGTTATGCTTGCGGCGGAAGTGAATCCACGGGGAAACCAGTGCATCCGGAAGTCGAGGCGCCATGCTGAGCCTGTGGCTGGTCGCCCTGGCCGGCCTGCTGTGGCTGGCGCTGATGTTCGGCACCGCGCTCTACGGCGAGCGTCATCCGACCCTGTTCGCCAGCCGCTGGCGCCACGTCTACGCCCTGTCGCTGGCGGTGCACTGCACCAGCTGGACCTTCTACGGCACCGTCACCCAGGCCGCCCGCTACGGCTGGCCACTGCCGCCGACCTTCGTCGGCGCGATCCTGTTCTATGCGCTGGCGATGGGCTTCATGGTGCGGCTGGTGCGGCTGGCGCGCGAGACCAACGCCACCTCGCTGGCCGACCTGATCGCCACCCGCCTGGGCAAGGACGCGTGGCTGGCGGCCACGGTCACCGCGGTGGCCGCGCTCGGCCTGATCCCGTACATCGCCCTGCAGCTCAAGGCGGTGACGATGAGCTTCGCCACGCTCACCCGCAGCGCCGCCGAAGGCGGGCCGTTCTGGCGCGACGGGGCGCTGTACGTGGCCCTGGCGATGGCCCTGTTCGCGATGCTGTTCGGCACCCGCCGCGCCAGCGCGGCCGAGCACAACCGCGGGCTGGTGCTGGCGATGGCGTTCGAGTCGCTGTTCAAGCTGGCGGCGATGCTGGCGCTGGGCGCGTTCGTCTGGTTCGGGCTTGAAGCACTGCCGGAGGCGGGCGTACCGCCGCCGCCAGCCTCGCCGACGGCGGGCTTCCTGCCGCTGGTGCTGCTGGGCGCACTGGCGATGTTCATCCTGCCGCACCAGTTCCACGTCGGCGTGGTCGAGTGCCGCGACGAGCGCGACGTGCGCACCGCGCGCTGGCTGTTCCCGCTGTACCTGCTGCTGATCGCCGCGCCGACCCTGCCGCTGGCCCACGCCGGTCGCGCGCTGCTCGGCGGCGAGGTGCCCTCGGACATGTACGCGCTGGCGCTGCCGTTCTCGCAGGGGCACGAGGGCGTGGCCCTGTTCGCCTTCCTCGGCGGGCTCAGCGCGGCTACAGGCATGGTCGTGGTCAGCACCCTGACCCTGAGCCTGATGATCGGCAACCACTGGTTCGCGCCGGGCCTGCTGCGCGGCGCCTGGGCGCGCGGCGACGGTGGCGACCGCCGTGGCGACCTGCTGCGCCTGCGCCGCGCCGGCATCGCCGCGATCATGCTGCTGGCCTGGGCCTACAGCCGGCTGGTGGCGGGCAACGAGACGCTGGCCGACGTCGGCGCGCTGTCGTTCTCGGCGCTGGCCACGCTGGCGCCGGTGCTGGCGTTCGCGGTGTGGCGGCCGCAGACGCCGCCGCGCGCGGCGATCCTGGGCGTGGTCGCCGCCTTCCTCACCTGGGCCTGGGTACTGCTGGCGCCGACCCTGGCGGTGGCCGCCGGACTCGATGCGCGCTGGCTCGACGTGTCCTGGCTGGAGCAGGGCCCGTTCGGCCAGCGCTGGCTGGCGCCCAACGGCCTGTTCGGCCTGACCGGCTGGAGCCCGCTCGGCCGCGCGGTCGGCGCCAGCCTGTTCATGGGCACGGCGGTCACGGTGCTGGCGATGGCCTGGCGACGCGAGGCGCCGCACCGGGCCAGCCGCAACCTGGACGCCGACGCGCTGCGCGACGCCGGCCGCCGCTTCCTGCCCGGCGAGAAGGTGGTCGAGCTGCTGGCGCAGGCACCGCGCAGCGGGCCGGTGCCGGCGGTGATCGAGGCGCGGGTCGAACGCGAGTTGTCGGCGGTGCTGGGCGCGGCGTCCGCTCGCCTGCTGCTGGACGCGGCGCGGCGCGAGAGCGGCGACCTGGACACGGTGGCGGCGATCGTCGGCGAGGCCTCGCAGGACCTGCGCTTCAACCAGCAGGTGTTGCAGGCCGCGCTGCAGAACATGAGCCAGGGCATCAGCGTGATCGACCGCGAGCAGCGGCTGGTGGCCTGGAACCGGCGCTACGCCGAACTGTTCGGTTTCCCGGAGGAACTGCTGCAGGTCGGCCGGCCGATCGCCGACCTCACCCGCTGGTCGCTGCAGCGCATGGCAGTGACTACCGCCGCCGACGAGCGTCCGTTGGCGCGCGCGGTGGAGCGGCGCCTGGCGTTCATGCGCGCCGGCACGCCGCACCTGGCCGAGCGGGTATTCCCCGATGGCGGCATCGTCGAGATCCGCGGCAACCCGATGCCCGGCGGCGGCTTCGTCGCCACCTTCACCGACGTCACCGCGTTCCGCCGGGCCGAGCAGGGCCTGATCCGCGCCAACGAGACCCTGGAACAGCGCGTGGCCGAGCGCACCACGCTGCTGGAGACGGCCAAGCAGGAGGCCGAGCATGCCAACGACGCCAAGAGCCGGTTCCTGGCCGCGATCGGCCACGACCTGCTGCAGCCGCTGCACGCCGCGCAACTGTTCGTCGACTCGCTGTCGCAGCAGCTGAGCACCGCGCCCGGTGCGGCTGCTGGTGCGGCCGTATCGGCGCCGCCGCCGCGCGAGATCGTGCGCCAGCTCGGCGGCGCGCTGGACTCGACCACCGACCTGCTGACCGGGCTGCTGGACATGTCGCGGCTGGAGGCCGGCGGCCTGGTGCCGGCGCCGCGCGCGTTCCCGCTGGACGAGGTGCTGGCGCCGCTGGCCGAGCAGTTCCGCGCGCTGGCCGGCGAACGCGGGCTGCGCTTCGGCTACCGGCCCACCGCGGTGTGGGTGCACAGCGACCCGCAGCTGCTGCGGCGCGTGCTGCAGAACTTCCTCGCCAACGCCGTGCGCTACACCGCCAGCGGCCACGTGGTGTTGGGCGTGCGCCGCCGCGGCGGGCGCGTGCGGATCGAGGTGCACGATACCGGGCCGGGCGTGCCGGCGCGGTCGCGCGAGGCGATCTTCGAGGAGTTCCGCCGCGGCGACGATGCGCCGGGGCAGGGGCTGGGCCTGGGACTGTCCATCGCCGACCGCATCGCCCGGCTGCTGCAGGCGCCGCTGACCCTGCGCAGCCGCGACGGGCGCGGTTCGGTGTTCGCGGTGGAAGTGGAACGCGCGCAGCCGCCGGCGGCGCCCAGGCCGGCGCCGGCGACCGGCGTCGCGCGCGGACTGGCCGGATGCCGCGTCCTGCTGGTCGACAACGATCCCGACGCGCTGGCGGCGCTGGCGCAGCTGCTGGCGCGCTGGGGCTGCGAAGTGGCCACCGCCGCCGACGGCGAGGGCGCGGCCGCGGCGCTCGCACAGCGGCCGGCGGACCTGTGGCTGTTCGACTACCACCTCGACCGCGGCGACACCGGCGTGGCACTGGCGGCGCGCCTGCGTGGCCGCTATGGCGCGGCGCCGTGCCTGATCCTGTCCGCCGACGCAGGCGAGGCGACCCGCGGCGCGGTGCAGGAGGCCGAGCTGGCGCTGTTGCCCAAGCCGGTGCGTCCGCTGGCGCTGAAGTCGGTGCTGGACCGCATGCTCGCCGCCACGCGCGTGTAGGAGCCGACTTCAGTCGGCGACACGGGCGTCGGATTCACGAGGGAGTCGCCTGTGCCGACGGCGCCGTGTCGCCGACTGAAGTCAGCTCCTACAAGAGCAAGGTGCCGGCGCCCGGCCTCGATTCCTGCCGGCGCCCTTAGAATCGCGGTCTTCCCGCGCCAGGCCCGATCCATGCCCTACACCCCCATCGTCGCCACCCTTGGCTACGTGCTCTCGCCCGACCGCCGGCGGGTGCTGATGATCCACCGCAACGCGCGTCCCGGCGACCAGCACCTGGGCAAGTACAACGGCCTGGGCGGCAAGATCGAGCGCGACGAGGACGTGGTCGCCGGCATGCGCCGCGAGATCCGCGAGGAGGCCGGGATCGAGTGCGAGGCCATGCGCCTGCGCGGCACGATCAGCTGGCCCGGCTTCGGCAAGCACGGCGAGGACTGGCTGGGCTTCGTCTTCGTCGTCGACGCCTTCAGCGGCACGCCGCTGGAACGCAACCCCGAAGGCACCCTGGAGTGGGTGGACGTGGACCGGATCCTGGAGCTGCCGCTGTGGGACGGCGACCGCCGGTTCCTGCCGCTGGTGTTCGACGACGACACCCGCGCCTTCCACGGAGTGATGCCGTACCGCGACGGTAAGATGCAGTCCTGGAGCTGGTCGCGGATCTGAGCGCCGATCCTGCGGCGCGTGTTCCACGCGAGCCGCGCTTGTCCACACCGGATGTGGATGGACGCGGGAGAAGGATGTGGATAACCGCCGCGGCGGCTTACCCGGCAAGGCTGTCAAGTCGTGTGGCGAAATTTTGACCAGCCCGCGTCCGGCGCGTGACCGCGTTTTCCACACCCGGTGTGGATGAATGCTGGAGAAGCATGTGGATAACCGCCGGAGCGCCTTGCCTGGCGGGCTCGTCAAGAGGGTTGGCGGAAAATTGACCAGCGCATGACACGGGCCGCGCGGCGGCGGCGATGTTCCACGCGCAGCGGCTCAGCCTTCCAGCTGGCGGCTCGGGTCGCTCAGTTCCAGTTCGCGCAGGACCACGCCGGCCTGGGTGCGGTTGCGCACGCCGAGCCGTTCGAAGATCGCCGACAGGTGCGCCTTGACCGTGCGTTCCTGCACGTCGAGCCGGTCGGCGATCTGCTTGTTGAGCAGGCCCTGGGCGACCAGGCTGAGCACGCGGAACTGCTGCGGCGACAGGCTGGCCAGGCGCGCAGCCAGCGCGGTGTCCTGGTGCGAGGACTGGGCGCGCGACACCGCCGCGCGCAGCGAGGCCGGCAGCCACTGCTCGCAGGCCAGCACGCTGCGGATCGCCTCGCGCAGCTCGTCCAGTCCCGAGCTCTTGGGCAGGTAGCCGGCGGCGCCATGGTCGAGCGCGCGGCGCACCACCCGCGGATCGTCGTTGGCCGAAACCACCACCACCGCCACCGCCGGGAACTGCGCGCGGATCGCGGCCAGGCCGGCCAGGCCGTGGTTGCCGGGCATGTGCAGGTCGAGCAGGACCAGGTCCACGTCCGGGCGCGATTCCAGCGCGGCCAGCACGCCGTCCAGCGATTCGGCCTCCAGTACCTGCAGCTGGGCCACGGCGTCGGCCGCCGCACCGCGCAGCGCGGCGCGGAACAGCGGATGGTCATCGGCGATCAGCAGGGTGGGCATGTACCTGCTACTGCACCGTCCAGCCGCCGTCCAGCACCAGTGTCTGCCCGGTCATGTTGCGCGCAGCTGCGGAGATGAGGAACGCGGTGGTGCCGGCCAGTTCGTCCATCTCGATGAACACGCCCTTGGGCATCGGCTTGAGCATGACCTGGCTGACCACGTCGGCCTCGGAGATGCCGCGGGTGCGCGCCTGGTCGGCGATCTGCCTGTCGACCAGCGGGGTCTTAACGTAGCTGGGGCAGATGGTGTTGATGGTGATGTCGGTATCGGCCGTCTCCAGCGCGATCACCTTGGAGAAACCGACCAGGCCGTGCTTGGCCGCCACGTAGGCGCTCTTGTACGGGCTGGCGACCAGCGCGTGGATGCTGCCGATGTTGACGATGCGGCCGAAGCCGCGCTCGCGCATCCCCGGCAGCACCGCGCGGGTCAGGCGGGCAACGCCGACCAGCATCACCTGGACCAGGAAGTCCCACTTGGCCAGCGGGAACTCCTCGAGCGGCGAGACGTGCTGCAGGCCGGCGTTGTTGACCAGCACGTCGACCGGACGGCTGACCGCGGCCAGCGCCGCGGCCACGCTGTCGTCGGAGGTCACGTCCAGCGCCACCGCCTCGGCCGAACCGCCCGAGCCGCGGATCCCGGCGGCGACCGCTTCGGCGCCGTCCAGGGCCAGGTCGCTGACGATGACGTGGTGGCCGGCGGCGGCCAGTGCGTGGGCGATGCCGGCGCCGATGCCGCTGGCCGCGCCGGTGATGAGGATGCTGCGCATGGGGACTGTCCGCTACTTGTATTGAACTCCGCGGCCAGCTTAGCAAGCCGTGCCGCCACCGGCGTGGTACCAAAGTACGATGACGCCGGTGGTGCGCGCCGGTAGCGTGCGAGCATCCCTCCATGCGGGTATCCGACATGCCACGCCAGACGCGCCTGCCGCTCCTGTTCCTCCTGGGCACCTGCCTGCTGTCCGCCTGCGCCAGTGCCCCCACGCCTGGATCCACCGCCGCCATGATCGAACCGCAACGCGTCACCGAGCACCGCGGCAGCGACGACCTGCTCACCGCAGGCCTGGGCCTGGACGGACTGCGCGCGATGGCGCCGCCGGCGTTCGCCGACGCCGCCGCGCCGACCGCGGCCGAACTGCGCCGCCGCGCGATCTGGAACAACTGGCGCGGCATCGCCGACCTGTCGCCGACCGGTGGCTACGGCACCGTGTACGGCAGCGTGGCCGCGGTTCCCGGGCGCGAGTACGCCGCGCTGGCCCGGCTGCCCGGGGCAAAGCAGCCGCACCGGGTGCTGGTGCAGGTGCCGGACGCGTTCGACCAGGCACGACGCTGCGTGGTGGTGGCGCCGGCCTCCGGCTCGCGCGGCGTGTACGGCGCGATCGCGGTGGCCGGCCCCTGGGCGCTGCCGCGGGGCTGTGCGGTCGCCTATACCGACAAAGGCGCCGGCACCGACTACGTCGACCTGGACGCCGGGATCGGCGTGCGCCTCGACGGCACGCCCGGCCGCCTGGGCGAGGCGGTCGACCTGGCGTTCGCGCCGGAGGTCCCGGCCGGGGCCACCGGGGTGGCGTTCAAGCACGCGCATTCGCAGGACAACCCGGAGGCCGACTGGGGCCGCCACGTGAAGCAGGCCGCCGAGTTCGCGCTGTCGGCGCTGGGCCAGGCGTTCCCCGCGGCCGGGCCGTTCACCTTCGACAACACCCGGGTGATCGCGGTCGGCGTCTCCAACGGCGGTGGCGCGGTGCTGCGCGCGGCCGAGCTGGACGGCGGCTGGCTCGACGCGGTGGTGGCCGGCGAGCCCAACGTCCTGGTCGAGGGCCATGGCAGCCGCCCGCTGTACGACTTCTCCACCGAGGCCGCGCTGCTGATGCCCTGCGCGCTGCTGCACCTGCCGGCCGACAGCCTGCCGCAGCCGCCGCTGCGTGCCCAGGTCGAACCGCTATGGACCCTGCGCTGCGCCACCCTGCAGGCCGCGGGCCTGGTGCAGGGCGCGGATACTGCCGCGCAGGCACGCTCGGCCTACGAACAGATGGAGGCGTCGGGCTGGACCGACGAGGCGTTGAAGGCCGGCGCGCTGAGCGTGGGCTTCGACCTGTGGCGCTCGGTCGCGGCCACCTATGCCTCGGCCTACGGCCGCCACGGCATCGGTGCGCATCCGTGCGGCTTCTCGTTCTCCGCGCAGAACCCGGACTTCAGCGCGCGCCCGGCGACCGGGGCCGAGCGTGGCGTGTGGTGGTCCGACGCCGCCGGCATCCCGCCCGGCAATGGCGTGGGCATCGTCGACACGAAGCTGGCGCCGCCGGACTTCACCCTGCCGGGCCTGCAGTGCCTGCGCGACCTCTACACCGGCCAGGATGCGGCTGCCGCCGGCGTGCGCGAGGGCATCGCCGCCACCCGCGCGGCGATGCCGCGTGCCGACCTGCCGGTGCTGGTGGTGCACGGCAGCGACGATGGGCTGGTGCCGCCGGCGTTCACCAGCGATCCGTACGTGGCCGCGGCGCGCGCCGCCGGCCGCGACCAGGTGCGCTACTGGCAGGTCCGCAACGCCGAGCACTTCGACGCGTTCCTCGCGTTGCCGGCCTACGGCGCGCGCTACGCGCCGATGCTGCCCTACGTATACGCGGCGCTGGACCGCGTGGCGGCGCACCTGGACGGCCAGGGCGCGCTGCCGGCAGACGCGGTGATCGAGGCGCGCGGGCGCGGCGCCGGCGCGGTGGACGCGGCGCAGCTGCCGCTGCCTCAGTAGGGCCGCAACCGCAACCGCAACGACAACCGCAAAGTCAAAGGCGCCGGGTCTGGTGGGCTTCGGTCTGAGCCGCGGCGAGCCGGGAGTATTGCGGTCGTCTCGGCGGCACATCCCTGTGCCGACTCGCCGACGCGGCCATCCCTGGCCGCTGCCGCAATACTCCCGGCCCGCCACGTCTTCGGGAGCTTCCAGGTCGTGGCTCCGTTCACAAGCGACGACCAGCGCACGGCTTTTGTAGGAGCGGGCATGACCGCGACCCGACGCCGTCGGCCCAGGCGACGCCCTCGTGATTCCGACGCCCGTGTCGCGGTCATGCCCGCTCCTACAGAAAGCGGCGCCGTCGTGGGTTTGCCCCCTCCCTTTCGCTGCAGGCGAAGGGGAGGGCCGGTGAGGGGTGCCGTTGCTGTTGCTCGTCCGATCGAAGCCACATCCTCAAAGTTCCCGAGGCCGTCGTGCCCAGGGGGTCTGGCGCAAGCAGCACAGGGATGTGCTGCGGTCGCGACTCGGAGGCAGGACGCCGCAGCGGAGCGATGCGCCAGACCCCCTGGGTACGGCGGCCCCCTCCGAAGCCGACGCTTGCGCATTTGCCCACAACATTCGTGAGGAGAGGGAGATCCGAGCCCCCCGCACCCACGCCGCCTCCACCCCGCCGCTGGGTATGCTGTCCCCGCCCTCCGACCTGGCCGCCCGCATGACCCGCCACTTCTCGATGCTGCGCGACTTCCAGCTGGCCGACTGGTTCACCCTGGCCAACGCCTTCTGCGGTACCGGCGCGATCTTCGCGGCGATGCGCTTCCTCCAGGAGGGCCGGGTCCGCGACCTGCTGCTGGGCATGGCGCTGATCCCGCTGGCCTTCGTCTTCGACGCGCTCGATGGCCGCATCGCGCGCTGGCGCAAGTCCTCCTCGACCCTGGGCCGCGAACTTGACTCGCTGGCCGACGTCGTCTCCTTCGGCGTGGCCCCGGCCGCACTGGCCTACGCCTGCGGCATGCAGGGCGGCTGGGACTGGCTGGTGCTGTCGTACTTCGTCTGCTGCGGGGTCAGCCGCCTGGCCCGCTACAACGTCACCGCCGAGCAGCTGTCCGAGGGCCAGGACAAGGTGAAGCACTTCGAGGGCACGCCGATCCCGACCAGCCTGGTCCTGGTGGTGGTGCTGGCGCTGGCCGCCGCCACCGGCAACATCGGCCAGGACCTGTGGTGGGGCTACTGGCAGCTCGGCCCGTGGCGGCTGCACCCGCTGGTGCTGCTGTTCGCCCTGTCCGGCTCGCTGATGATCAGCAAGACCCTGCGCATCCCCAAGCCCTGAGCGTGCGCCCAGTGACCCGCGGAGGGCGCTAGAATCCATCCCGTACGGGAGGGTTCATGGCAAACGCACCGTTCGCGCAATTTCCGGGCGACTTCGAATCGCTGGCCCGGCAGTACTGGAACACCTGGAACGAACTGCTCGGGCGCGGCACCGCGTTCGACGGCTGGGGGCTGGCCGGCGGGCTGCCGCCGGGCCTGGGCGGGATGGATCCGGGCAGCTACGACTGGTACCAGCGGATCCAGCGCCTGGCCGCCGACTTCAGCGGCGGCGGCAGCGCCGGGGACGTGGCCCGCGCCTGGCGCGACATGCTGGGCGGGCAGGGTGCCGATCCCTTCGCCGGCATGCTGCGCTCGATGCACGGCGGGCTGGCCGGCGGCGAGTGGCTGGAACAGATGCGTCCGCTGCTGGACATGCTGCTGCGTCCGGTGCGCCAGCAGAGCGCAGAATGGTTGCAGCGGCCGGCGTTCGGGCCGGCGCGTGAGCACCAGGAACGGTTGCAGGCGCTGGCCCTGGCCTGGCAGGAATGGGAGGAGCGCAACGAGGCCTTCACCGCGCTGCTGGCGCGGGCCGGGCAGGCCGCGTTCGAGCGCTTCGAGCGCCTGCTCGAGCAGCATGACGCGCCGGGCAAGCGGCTGGAATCGGCGCGCGCGCTGTTCGACCTGTGGATCGATGCGGCCGAGGATGCCTGGGCCGAGATCGCGCTGTCGGACGAGTACCGCCACGCCTACGCGGAGATGACCAACGCGCTGATGCGGCTGCGGCTGCGCCTGCAGCGCGAGGTCGAGCAGTTCGGCGCGCTGCTGGGCCTGCCCGGGCGCGGCGAGCTGGACGCCCTGCACCGCAAGGTCGCCGATCTGGGGCGCACGCTGCATGCGGCGCGCCGGGGGGCGCAGGCCGCGCAGCGGCCGGCACCGGCGGCGCGCGCGGGCGGGTCGGCGGCGTCCAGACCCGCACCGGCGGATGTCGCTGGTGCGTCGGCGCCGGCTGGCGCTGCTGCGGCGGCCACCGCTTCGGCCACCGCGACAGCGCCGCGGAAGGGCGCACGCAAGGCCGTGCGCAAGACCACAAAGGCCAAGCGCCCGGCGAAGAAGTCTGCTGCGCCCAAGGCACGCCCCACTGCCGCGCGTCCGGCACGTGCCGCGGCGGTACCCACCACGGCGCCGGCAGTGTCCGTCGTCGCCGCTCCTGCGCCTGCCGCAACCGCAGGCATGCAGGCCAGGAAGAAGTCCGCCGCGCCGGCCAGTAGCGCGGCCAAGGGCAAGGGCAGGCGCGGCAAGACGGCGGCGAAACCGGCCGTTGCGCGCACGCCCGCACCGGCGCCGGTGCGCAGCGCCGCCGCGGCCAAGCCGGCACCGGCACCTCCGGCTGCCGCCGCGCCGCGCAAGGCCGCGACCGCCGCGCCGCGGCGGGCCCCGGCCAAGGCGGCCGCCAAGCGCGTCCCGCAGCCGTCGACCGCCACCGCGCGCAAGGCCAAGGTGGCCAGCACCGGCGGCGCGCGCAGGACGCCAGTGGCGGCCGACCCCGCGCCGGCCACCACCAAGGTCGTGTCGATGAAGGACTGGGTCAGCCGCAACCTGACCGCGGCGCAATCCGAGAACGGTCGCCGCGGCGGCAAGCGCAGAGGGCGTAGCCGATGAGTCCGATCAACATGGGATCCCTGGGCCCGCTGCAGTTCAATCCGCTCGACCTGGCGCAGGAAGCCTGGAACTTCCAGAAGCGCCTGGCCGACGGCACCCGCGTGCTCGGCCAGGTCGAGGACGTCGAGTACGGCGCCACCGCGCGCGAGGAAGTCTGGCGCGACGGCAAGACCGTGCTGTACCGCTTCGTCGGCGACCGGCCGGTGTCGGGCCCGCCGCTGCTGATCGTCTACGCACTGGTCAACCGGCCGTACATGGTCGACCTGCAGCACGACCGCTCGCTGGTCAAGGGCCTGCTGGCGCTGGGCCTGGACGTGTACGTGGTTGACTGGGGCTACCCGGACCGCTCCGACCGCTACCTGACCCTGGACGACTACATCAACCGCTACATCGACGGCGCGATCGACCACCTGGTCGAGGCCAGCGGCGGGCCGGTCAACCTGCTGGGCGTCTGCCAGGGTGGCTCGTTCTCGCTGTGCTACGCCGCGCTGCACCCGGACAAGGTCCGCAACCTGGTGACGATGGTCACCCCGGTCGATTTCCAGACCCCGGACAACATGCTCTCCGGCTGGGTGCGCGAACTGGACGTGGACCTGCTGGTCGACGCGATGGGCAACATCCCTGCCGACCTGATGAACGCCAGCTACCTGATGCTCAAGCCGTTCCGGCTGAACCTGCAGAAGTACGTCGGCCTGGTCGACACGCTCGACAACCCCAAGGCGGTCGAGGACTTCCTGCGCATGGAGAAGTGGATCTTCGATTCGCCCGACCAGGCCGGCGAGGCGTTCCGCGACTTCATCAAGCAGTTCTACCAGGGCAACGCCTTTGTCCAGGGCACCGCCAGCATCGGCGGCCAGAAGGTGGACCTGGGCTTCGTCGACATGCCGGTGCTGAACATCTATGCCGAGCAGGACCACCTGGTGCCGCCGGACGCCTCGCGCGCCCTGGCCGGGCTGGTCGGCAGCGACGACTACACCGAACTGGGCTTCAAGGGCGGTCACATCGGCATCTACGTCTCCAGCCGCGCGCAGCGCGAGGTGCCGGCGGCGATCCACCGCTGGCTGGCGGCGCGGCAGGGCGACTGAGGCGCGGCGGGGCGTGTCGCCGGCACGGCAGCGCAGCCGCGTGACCGTGGCAGCGAGGGCACTCCTGGCCTGGGCCGCGTGCGTGGCCTGGCTGCCGGTGCCGGGCGCCGCACAGGACCTCGCGTCGTCCCGGCGCACGCCGGGACCCAGTGACTTCAAACAAGCGGCGGTGGCGGAGGAGGCCAAGGCGCCGGGTCCCGGCGTGCGCCAAGACGACGGGGAATCTGCGCAGGCCGACGCCGAGATCCGCGCGCTGATCGCCGGCCTCGCCGATTCCGGTTGCCGCTTCCAGCGCAACGGCCGCTGGCACGACGCCGACGACGCAGGCGCGCACCTGCAGCGCAAGTACGACTGGGCGCGCCGCCGCCAACTGTCCGGCGACGCCGAGACGTTCATCGAACGGGCCGCCAGCCGCAGCAGCCTCACCGGGCGCGCCTACCGGGTGGCCTGTCCGGGACGGGCCGAGGCCGATGCCGGCGAGTGGTTCCGCGCGCGGCTGGCGGCGCTGCGCGCGTCCGCCGCGCTAGACTGGCCGCGCCAGCCCGACGGAGCCAGCGCATGAACGCGAGCAACGCCAGTCCCGGACTGTCCCGTTCCCTGAACGACCGCATGATCGCCGGGGTCATCGGCGGCATCGCCCACCGCTACGGCTGGAGCTCCACCTGGCTGCGGATCGGTTACGTGGTGGTGTCGCTGCTGTCGGCCGCGTTCCCCGGCATCCTCGTCTACCTGGTCCTGTGGCTGCTGATCCCCAACGAGGCCGATTGAGCGACGGCAGCATCCGCGGGCGCTGGTACCCGTCCTGGCTGCCGGTCGCGGGCATGCTGCTGGGCGCGGTCTGGGCCTCGCCCTGGACCCTGGCAGGACTGGTCGCGGGACTGGCCGGCATGGCCGCGGGCGCATCGGCCCGCTTCAGCCGCCGCGACCGCGCGCTGGTGTTCGTCCGCTGGCCGTGGGGGCCGGGCGGGGCGATGACCCTGGGCAACGTGATCCTGGCCACCGGTGGCGACCTGGAGGCCAGCTGCGCCACCTACGAGCACCGCGCCGGCCGCTGCTCGCATCCGCCGGTGCGCCTGGGCGACCACGAGCGCGCGCACGTCTACCAGTACATGCTGCTCGGGCCACTGTTCGTGCCGGTGTACTTCCTGTGCGGCGGCATCTCGGTGCGCAACCCGTTCGAGCGCGCCGCCGACCACTACGCGCTGCACGGCCACGGCTGGTGGCCGCCGAGCCTGCGTTCATACCGCTGAATCGCCGGGTCCGTGCACAAGACGCAACCTGCGCGTCAGCGTGCGGAAACATGCCGCGGCTAACTTCTGTTGTACGCAATGCTAACGGCATGCCGGGCACACTTGCCCGCATCGACCGACGGCAACAACAGAACAAAAGAACAAGAAGAGGAGCGGCCGAATGAGCATCGTCCTGTACGTGGGTGGCAGCAAGGACGGCACCCGCGGCTTCGTCCCGCACGGATTCACCAAGTCGATGCGCGAGACCGTCGAGCACGGCCGCGAGATCTATGTCGAGCGCATCATCCGCCTGGCCCGCTACGGCACGGTGCGGATCATGGCGCTGGAGACGCTGTGCGAGGAGCTGATCGCCGGGCTGGTCACGCGGCACTTCGAGGCGGCGCCGGCGTAGGGCAGCCACCCGGCCGACCGGCCGGGCTCACTGGAAGCGGATCGCGCGCGACGTGCGGATGTCGACATCGAAGGCGTCGCGCATCAGCGCCAGCGCCCGGTCGCGGCGTGCCGCGGTCTGCGCCGCCACGCAGTCGCGCGGCACCTGCACCTCGAAACCGCGCATGTGCGCATCGTGCGCGGTGACCAGGATGCAGGAATCGGCCGCAATCCCGCACACCACCAGCCGTCGCACCCGCAGCTGGCGCAGCAGCAGTTCCAGCGGCGAGTCGAGGAAGCCCGAATGCCGCGGCTTGAGCACGAAGCGGTCCTCCGGTCCCGGCGCCAGCAGTGCGACGATGTCCGCGCCGGGCATGCCGTCGCGGCCGCAGCAGGCGACGATGTCGGCGAACCCGCCCTTCCAGTCCACGAAGTTGTCGTTGACGTAGACCACCAGGCCGCGGTTGTCGCGGAACCGGCGTTGCAGCGCGGCGATGCGCCGCGCCGCCGGCCGCGCCGCGCGCAGCAGCGCCGCGCCCCCCGCGAAGTCGAAGGGGTTGATCATGTCCACGATCAGCAGGGCTTGGCGCATGGCGTTGTGGCGCGAGGGCAGGGCCTCAGGCTGTCGCAGGCGGGTGCAATCGGGTGTGAAACGCGCTGCTGTCGCCTTCCGGACTAGGCGCTGCCAGCCGGACCACCTCGACCAGCCGGTCCAGCCACAGGTAGCGTGGCAGCGCGTCGCCGGCCAGCGGCTCCAGCCGCAGCAGGGCGTTGAAGCCCTCGCCTTCGCCGTCGCGGAACACCTGCACCGTCGGCCGCGCCGCGACCACGCCTTCCAGCACGCTGCCGTCGTCGAAGCGCAGGCGCACCTGCTCCTCGTCGTCCAGCAGCGCGCACACCGCGGTGAGCCGGTCGATGTCGGTGCCGGCGGTCAACAGCCGTTCGGGAAATTCGTTCATGGCCTCGCCCTCGGCGGGTGCGGTTGCCAGTATGCGGTTGCCTGCGCGAGGGGAGCGTGGAGGCGGCTGGGGTGGCCATCGAGGGGGGCGCCGCGCGTGCCGCGGGTCGACCGTCCAGGGCGATCCTCCTATCCTGCCGTCCTGTCGCCAGCCGGCGAAGCGGGAGCACAACGATGAGTGCCACGATCCCCGGGCCCGACGGAAAGCCGCGTTGCCGCTGGTGCGCAGCGGCGCCGGAATTCCTGCACTACCACGACACCGAGTGGGGATTCCCGGTGGCCGACGACCGCCGGCTGTTCGAGAAGCTGAGCCTGGAGGGATTCCAGTCCGGGCTGAGCTGGCGCACGATCCTGGTCAAGCGCGACAACTTCCGCGAAGCCTTCCACGGCTTCGATTTCGACCGCATCGCCGGCTACACGTCACGGGACGTGGAGCGCCTGCTCGCCGATGCCGGCATCGTGCGCCACCGCGGCAAGATCGAGGCGGTGATCAACAACGCCCGACGCGCCTGTGCCCTGGCCGAGCGCGGGGAGTCGCTGGCCGCCTTCGTCTGGAAGTTCGAACCGGACCCTGCCGCGCTCGCCGCGCCGCAGACCGTTTCGACCTCGCCCGAGTCGATCGCGCTGTCCAAGGCGCTGAAGAAGGACGGCTGGAAGTTTGTCGGCCCGACCACGGTCTACGCCTTCATGCAGGCGATGGGCCTGGTCAACGACCACGTCGACGGCTGTGTGGTGCGCGGTCAGGCCGAGCGGGCGCGTGGCGGATTCGGGTGTCCCGGCGCGAGGGGCTGAGCGGATAGACTGGTCGGCCGTGGGTCGAGTGGATGGCGCGATCTGTCCCTTATTGGTCGGAAACCGGCATTTCTGCGCACTTCATCGGCGCCTAGAATGATTCAACGCCGCCCATTGGAGATGCCAAAAATGTCTGCCCATACCGCGCTGCTGGTGATCGACGCCCAGGAGTCGTTTCGTCATCGTCCGTACTTCCGCGAGGAAGGACTGGCCGCCTACATCGAGCGCCAGCAGGCATTGATCGACGGCGCCCGGGCCGTGGGGATCCCGGTGGCGCAGATGTTCCATGTCGAGCCTGAAGGCGCGTTCTCCGAAGCCTCGGGCTGGGTGAAGGCGCTAGCGCCGCTGCGCGTTGAGGCCGACGCCGTGTTCAGGAAGCGGCGCCACAGTGCGCTGGTCGGCTCGGGCCTGGAGGTGTGGCTGATCGAGCACGGCATCCGCCGCGTCATCGTCTCGGGCATCCGTACCGAGCAGTGCTGCGAGACCACGGCCCGGCACGCCTCCGACCTGGGCTACGCGGTCGACTACGTGAGCGAGGCGACGCTGACCTTTCCGATGACCGATGCCACCGGCCGGGAGTGGAGCGCCGCGGAGATCCGCGCGCGTACCGAACTGGTCCTGGCCGGCCGCTTCGCCCGCATCGCGACCGTGGAGCAGGCGCTGGCGCACATACCCGAGCGGGCCGCCGCCTGATGCCGGCGGCGCCGCGCCAGCGCATCGCCGTGTTCGTGGTGGTGCCGCCGCGCACCCTGTTGCTCGACATCGCCGGTCCCATCGAAGCCCTGCGCAAGGCGAACCTCGAACAGGATGCGGTGCGCTTCGATGTCGCCTACATCGGCCCCGCGCCGCGCGTCGGCAGTTCCATCGGGCTGGAACTGTCCGGCATCGCGCCGCTGCCGGTATCGCTGCCGCAGGATGCGCTGGTCGTCGTCGCCGGCCAGGTCGCCGAGCCACTGGGCGGCCGCGCCGGCAGTGCGGAAGACGCGGGGCTCGAAGCGCGGATCGTCAACTGGCTCCGGCGCAGCATCGGCCCGGACACGCGCCTGGCGACGATCTGCTCGGGCGCCTTGCTCGCCGCGCGCGCGGGGCTGCTCGATGGCCACGAATGCACGACCCACCACGCCGCGATCGTCGAACTGCAGCGGCTGGCCCCGGCGGCGCGGGTGCGCGAGAACCGGCTGTATGTCGAGGATGGCCCACGCCTGACCAGCGCTGGGATCACCGCCGGCATCGACCTGATGCTGCACGTCATCGCGCAGCAGGCCGGCCATGCCACGGCGCTGGCCGTCGCGCGCTACCTGCTGGTCTACCTGCGTCGCGGCGGCGCCGATCCGCAGCTCTCGCCGTGGCTCGAGGGGCGCAACCACATCCATCCGGCGATCCACCGCGCGCAGGACGCGATCGCCGCGGAGCCGGCGCGCGCCTGGTCGGTAGCGGCGCTGGCGAAGATCGCCGGCACCAGCCCGCGCAACCTGTCGCGCCTGTTCAACGAACACGCGGGCAGCAGCGTCACCGATTACGCCAACCGCATCCGCGTCGCGCTCGCGCGCGAACTGGTCACCGGTTCGCAGCTCGACATGGAGAGCGTCGCCGAACGGGCCGGATTCGCCTCGACCCGGCAGTTCCGCCGCGCCTGGCGGCGTGTGTACGACACGCCGCCGGCGCACAGCCGCGGCGCCCCGGCGCCGGCACGACCCCGCGACGCCTAATTGGCCGGTGTCCGCGTCGGCCAGTTCCGCCGACCGGGACAGCCAGGCATGGCTCGGCCTGTGGCACTACGCGCTGGTGTGCGGCACGAAAAAGAAGGGGCTGGGCTGCGAAGCCCAATCCCTTGTCCTTCATTGGTGAAGGTGAGACTCGAACCCACACGTTGTCGCTAACGGCGGATTTTGAGCTGGAGAATGTGCCCAGCTCCGCATGTACGCCCCAACACCACCACGTACTACGGAGCTGGTTTTCCTTGCCGTAACAAGTAGTTACGGTTGAATACGAGCACGCCGTTGTGCGCAGGTACCAGTCGACGTTCCCGACAGTCCCAGCACTTGGCGCGCTCCTGATTCTCTGAAGTTGGGAATACATCCATGCCGCTGTTGAGGCTAAGCAAGTCCGTCATAGACGACGCCACAGCCCGAGAAAAGGACTACGAGCTGCGCGATACGCTCGTTCCTGGGTTCCTTTGCAAGGTAACTCCGACAGGGCGGAAGGTCTTCATGCTGGCCTACCGCACCAACTGGGGCGAGCGGCGGAAGCCGTCCATCGGAAAGTTCGGTGAGCTGACCGTGGAGCAAGCGAGGGCGATCGCCAAGGACATGCTGGCAGACATCCGGCGAGGCGAAGATCCCAGCGCGGAAAAGCGTGCAATGCGCCAGGCGCCTACCGTGTCGCGAGGCCTTTGTCGACGAGCCAATAGCCCTCCAGCACGAGCCCGATGGCCAGCAACAGCGCGCCCAAGACAAAGATGGTCGTATGCACGCCGCGGTAGGTAATACCGTCCAGTACGCAGACGAATGCCGCCAGGGCTACCAGGACTCCTGCCGAATACAGCCGTGCCGGCCATGGCTGCTTCTCCCACCAATACCCTAAAACGACTCCACGCTGGAAGGCACCATCACGAGCCCGTTTGAGCAAACTGACCATTAGCTTGTTTCCCCTTGCTGACTTTCTGGCGGCTGCCAAACATCTCGACGGCGGATTGAAGGGACTTGTGACTTCCCTCGGCAAGGTTGGCGATCGGTGATTCCTCTCAGCCGTTACAAAGCGCCGCCTTTGGCAAGCCACTGCTTGTTCCATACAATCCGCCAGCTTCCGGCAACTTCCGCGGTCGAATCGAGGATGTCGATGACCCTGATCGTTCTTGTCCGTATTGTCCGGTGCAACTGCAAAGTGCAGACGAGTTGACGCCCTAGGCCGAACCCGTCCAGGCGCCGTCGCCGGAAATCCTCGCAATAGATGTCGATGTGCGCGAAGGCGAGTGGGACGTATCGTCCTCTGTCAAAACGAGGCAGGCCGGATCTTGCCGCGGTGGCTACTTTTCGCAGGATGCGGCGTTTGTGCCTGCGGATAACCTGCGACATCGACTGGCCTCCGCTGATGGTGATGACCACTTTTCCCCGCAGGTGGGACTTCCAAGATCTTCGTTCGATCTCGGAATTTCGGCAAACGATTTTCGGATAATTCATCGCATCGCGCATTTGTGTGCGGATGAGACTGCTATGGGATTTCGCGATGCCAGAAAATGTCTCGATTTGCCCCAGAATGCGAGGTGGCGTCGATTTCGGGTGGAAGAAAAATCCAATCTCCTCGAATGCACCGATGTACTGATGAACCTGGTGGGCGCCAGACAATCTGAGCGCTTCCAGCTTCTTGCCGTCAAAGGCCGCAAAGCCGAGAGACTCTTTCGATGCGTTCATGGGTATGAAGTAGCGTTTGTAGCCTGGCGTCAGAGACTCGGCGACCATAGCGGTGTGCGTCGAGGCCCACCAGATCTTCAGCTCGTGCCGCGAATCCGGCTTCGCGTAGATCAGAAGCTGTTCTCCACCTGGAACTTCAGATTCTATGCAGCTATCAACCGACCACCATGGCGAACGGGTGCTTTCGCGGAGTTCTTCGATCATCAGCTCAAGGGGCAGCGTGTAGCCATGTTGCTTATGGCTGAGGAGAAATACCTTGAACGCCGTAGCGAAGCCGTTGCAGGTGTCAAGCATGTCGTCAAACAAGCGAACAACGTCCCGGGCCGCGATTTCCTCCGAGCCCCCTTTCTTGTCCTGGTACCGAATGCTGTTATTCCGATAGATCACGCCGCCATGACCGATGCCATTGCGCACGGTCGGGTGATAGTGTCTGAGGCATTCAGCGAAATCCGTTTTGGAGAGCGCCTCAACTACATTGAAAATGTCGAGTCTTTCGGTGCCTTTGCCGCGATCGAGCAGTGAGAAGTGAGCGGGCATCCGAACGAGGGGAGCCAGTACGGCTTCCGTAAGACGCAAGTAGGCTGGATGGACCACTTTGTCAATTAGTCGCATGACCTCATAGTCACCGCCACCCTTGATCGGATCGTCGTGCCAATCTTCGGAGTTGACTTGTCTTAGGAAATGCAAGGCCGAGTTCAGGCTAGCCTTGTTCTCGGACAGATATGCCTGCAGCGTGCCTCTGTTGGTTGCATCACGATCCTTGAGCCAATCCAGCATTATTGAGTATGCGCTCCGGTCAAAGAATCTCTCCGGGCAGCCGTCCAGAAGTGGCCGTAACGCCAAGAACCGTGTCGAATCGAGGGCGGCGAGATCCGGGAAGATAGCGACCAGTTGAGCGCGATCGGCGGCATTAATGGCGGCCAGGTAGGAAATGTCCAGCCTCTGATTCGAGTGTCCTACGGGAGGCGCGGGTGAGGTTGTAGTCACGGCGATCAAGGTTCCGGGATGCTTGAAAGGTCAAGACTGCAAAGACTTTTCTATGGGCAAAACGCTATCACACTGCACCATTCCCGCAGGCACAACACCCTTCGAGTTCACTGCAGGCAACAACATCCTGAGAGGGTTCATCGACTTTCCGGCCGGCGTAGGCAAGCATCCGGCAATCGTGATTGTTCATGGTTCTGGTGGAACCGATGTCACGCGAGGCGACGAGCCATGGAACGGTTCGTACGATGAGGTGCGGGCGGCATTCCGGTCGGCGGGAACCGCGACAGTCGTTTGGGACAAGGCTGGGAACGGATGCAGTGAAGGCCGCTACCTGCACGTTGACGATGTCTACTTGCAGCCGACGCTGACGGTGCGGGTAGGTCACCCGGTGAGGGTGCTGGTCAACCGGGATCTGATGCTTCCCGCAAGATGAAGAGCTTGTGGATTGAAGGAGCCCGTTGATCCCTAGGAGGCCTGCGCGACCTTCAGCACTTCTCGCGGCAAAGGATAAATAGTGCGGGTCTCGCCGATCTCAGCGGATCCAGTGCTATCAGTCTTCAACTCGAACAGCATGCCGGTCTGCAGCGTGCTGCTACGCAAGCGACGGCACAGCACATCTGCGAGTGCAGAATCCTCGACTGCGACGATAACCTGGCGTCCAGTACGGCGTATGGCAGAAAGTACCTCGACCATATTGAGTGCTCTGTAGTCATCGATATGCTGGATCGGATCATCCATCATCAATGTTCGTAGCCGGCACCAAGGCCTGGAAAGATGGATCGCAAGTAGAAAGGCCAGTCCGGCCGCACGCCGCTGACCGCTGCTGAACAGGAACTGGGGATTCCGTCCATCCCCTACGGTGAAGTTCAAGGACGCGCGAACCCGTCCGCCAAAATCCGTCTCAATCTCTCGCCAATCCGCATGCGGTCGGAGTCTTTTGTATAGCTCTTTCAGCAGTGGAAGCACCGTATCGAATTGCTCGGCAAGAATCTGATTGACGACCGTCTTCGATGCGGAATCTATTTGTCTGGTCGACTCGAATGTGCTGTTGATCGATGAAAGCTTGATTGACTCGTCGTCGATGAGTGCACGTAGTTTGGCGGCATTCGCCTCAAGTGAGGAAACCCGATCCTGCGCGGTCGAGCTTTCCAAGGTGTAAACCGCACGTTCGAGTTGCGCAGTCTGCTCACGATGAACCAGTAGCGCCGATCGAACCGAGTTGATGTCGTCGATTGCAAGCTGAAGGTTGTGGGAGGCGAACAAGGCCTGTAGCGATGCAAACCTCTCTTCATCCCGGGCGTGCTTCGCGGTCATTGTCGAAACAGTGGCTTGGGCCGAAACATGCTCAAGGTTTGCCTTTTCTGCTTCAATTTTGGCGACCTTCCATTCGTCTTCGGCCGCAGCAGCACGCGCACCCGCTTCGTCCAGCCGTGCCCGGGCAGCGGCAATGGCGGCATTGAACTCGTCCTGCGTTCGATTTGCGGCGCACAAGGGGCAGTGGTCGTCCTGTAAGCCGATCGCTTCGCCATGACTCAGCAATGACACCATCTGCGATACAAAGTCGTTGTTGCTTCTCTCCTTCTCAAGACGTTCCTCGGCAGCCGCCAGGCGGCTGACAGCCTGCTCGCTTGTCCGTTCTGCCAAACTCAGCGCGTCGGTCGCAGCCTTGACTCGTCCTTGCGCATCTTCTGATCGTGCTTCGATGATCTCGCGGGCCAGTTGTTCGGCCAACGCCAAGGATTCCGTCAGATTGTTGTTGTCCAGTCGGCGCTTTGCCAACCGCTTGCGGAGTTCCTCAGCTCGCTGCGCAGTACTTCCTGCGATATCGGGAGCGACGAGCGCTATCAATTGACTGGCCGCGGCGGTGTCTTCCTGCCGTTCGGCAATACTCCTGGCCTCGGTCAGAGCGCTCAAGGTACGGCCAAGCTCCGCTTGCAGATCATTTACACGCTTTTCCTGGGCTTCCTTAGCGGCACTGGCCGCGCGAACGAGTGAGGCGATGCGTTCACTATGATCCTGACCGGTCATTCCTCCGATCGCGCCACGCACACTGGCAAAGCGTGCCTGTTCGGGAAGATCCAAGCTCAGCGCCGCGATAGTCTCGTCGCGAATCAGCGATGTCTTCAGAAAGACATCCGGCCACGAGGGCGACGGCAGGTTGTCGCCGCAAATCCAGCCTCCGACTTCTTCCAAAGGCTGCTCAAGTCCTCGCTCGCGGCTGCGGGTCACGGATAGCTCACGGCCCTCCTTGTCCGTGAAGCCAATACGAACGAACTGCTCAGCTGCAGCACCTTCGCCTACCCACCATATGTGCTCATCTAGGCCGCCACCTTTCGCGCCCTTGACTTCGTACTTGCTAAGTGTGCCGGTAAGCGCGAAATCCACGGCATCGAGGATTGTGCTTTTCCCCGCGCCGTTTCGCCCGGTGAGGACAGCAAATCCGTCAGGTAAGTCCAGACGAACCTTGTTCCTGAACCCGCGGAATCCGGCCACTTCGACGAAAGAGAGCCTCATGACGTGGCACTCATAAGGCGAACCACTTCCGACGGTGAGACTGCCGAATCGAGCACCACGTCGGCAGCTTTTGCCGATATGCCCCGAATCTGTCTCGTCAGCCTTGCGGTAGAGTCTTCTGTCTGGAGCTTCGGCTCGTACTGAATCGGCAAGATCGCTAGAAGCGCGTTCACTAGATCCTCTCGGGATACAACGCCGCAACCGGTGATTTTCCTGGTGCGCTCGAGATCTTCCTCAATCCAGCGAATCTGTCGGCTTTCATCCGGGCTTGCCTCTTGTGTGCACAGAAATACGGTGTACACGTTCCAAGCCTTGTCTGGGGCCTCTCGAAAGTTGGCCGCGAAGCGCCGAAGAATTCCCAGCTCTGCCGTGCGCCAGTTGGAGAGAAGCGATTGAGGGCTGTCGAATACCTTGCAGAACCCCATGACTGATTCGTCCTCGAAGCAAAGAATCGAATCGTCATCCAAAGCTATCAACCGAGCCTCGAACTTGGATTCCTGCAACAAAGCGTGCATTGTCGACAACACGTCAATCATATTCCCAACTCCAGTTGCGCCTGTTCCCACGTCAGCCAACGGGCTCCGCCACCAGGAGCAGGCCGCACGATGCTCGCTCCGCTACCGCTGGCGATCAATGACGCAGGAACGGCTAGATCGATGGCGCCGGCGCAGACGACCATGTCGGCCTGTGATCGCGTCGATGGTTCCTTGTAACTTGCTTCGACGCTGGCCAGATCGCGGCCTGCTCCATTCACGATACGGATGGTTTGCCCGCCATAGTCGAGCCAGGATGCTTGCTGTGTAGCGCCGGCGTGGAGAAACCTCAGCCGCGCGAATGCGGACAAAGCGCCTGCCTGGGGAGGGGCCTTTGTCTTCGCGGCGCGAGTGTAGGGGACGCCTTCGCCATCTCGACGAAGATCATAGAGAGCGTCACAGTCCAACAGATCCGGATTGGCAGTAGCGGGAACTCCCTGTCCTACCGCCTGCAGCATGGGTTGCCCCAGCGCGAAGAAGCGTCTAGCCCAGACCTTCGAATGGGCGACACGTAGTTGCTCCAGAGCCTCAGCCCCCGAGATCTGAACGTGCTCGAATCGATTGCTCAGACCGTTCAGCTTGGTCCATAGATCTGGCGCTTTCTGCTGAAGCTCCGCGGTCGTGCCGATGTCGAAAACCGTTACGGAGCGGGCATTCGCGATCGCAAATGCATTCGCAAAAACCTCGTTCAGATAGCCCCAATCAGTCCAGAATCCGACTACCACCAGATCCTTTTGCGGCAAATGCAGGTTCATCCACTGGGAGCAGCTTGCTACTCGCGCTTGAACTTCCGGTTCGAGCAGCTGTGGTTTCGTCCATAAGGTCTGTTCCCGGTCCCGTTGCAGGCAGCCATGGAACTTCACCAAAGGGCTGATCGCATTGCTGAACGCCACGGCTTCCTGCCCGTCGAGGGCGCCACGCATCGCTACCTTGTGCTCCTCTGCCCAATGTTCTATCAGCGTGTCAAAGTTCGCTGTCAGTGCCGCGTGTGCAGCTCGACAGATCAGGAGATCCGCGATCGCTGCATGACCGGCATTGGGGCGCCCGACCAAGTCATCCCATGGCACAAGCTGGTTGATGAAAATTGGCTTGAAGTCTCCACGCTGGTGGAAATGCTCGGCGAGCTGGTCGATGTCCGCGCGCAGTGCAGGCGGAAGCGCGGCGATATGTTGATAGGTGTCGTAGCAGATCTCGGCCACTCGAGCCGCCGCCGGGATCGAGCTGGGCGCCGGCACGGACAGTCCGGCACCGCACAGGAAAACCAGCGAATTGGCTTCAATCGCTTCGAGCAGCCGGGTGACGAGATCAGTGCCGAGGGGCATCCGGGCCGCACTCATGGGAACGGTTGGGGAGGCGCTTCGAGAGCCGCGTGCTGACTAGCCGTTCATTCACCGAGTTGGCGCCCCCAAACTCCGTACTGGACAAAGGCAGCCTTCGGTGTCTGGTGCGAGAGGAGGGACTCGAACCCTCACGGTGTTTCCACCGGCGGCTTTTGAGGCCGCTACGTCTACCGATTCCGTCACTCTCGCATGCTGGCCCCTACGAGACACCTAGGGCTGAACCTCAACGTTCCCCGATTTTCATCGTCATCTTCAAGTAGCTGATCCTAAAGGGGTCATCTACTACTGTCACGCCGGAAGGTGACTTGACACGACGAGTTTTGAGTCCGCTGCGTCTACCATTCCGCCACTTCGGCTGAGGGCGGGAAGTATAGCCGCCGGGGCGGGGAGGCGGCTATCCGGCCGCGTCGGTGCACAACAGGCGTTCCTCGCGGCGCAGCCAGCCGTCGTTGCCGCCATCGCCTTCGTCCGGTACGAACACGTGGCAGCGCAGCAGCGGGCGCTGGTAGACGTGCAGCGATACGGCGATGTCGTCGTCGCTGGGATTGCGGATGGCGTGGTACTCGTGCGGCGGGATCAGGCTGCCGGCCGAGCCGGGACTGGCCTCGATCGTGCCCATGCCGGCGAAGCGCCAGCGCTCGCCGTCGCGTCCGCTGGGTTCGTACTGGGTGATCGCCAGGCGGCCATGCCAGACCCCTTCCACGCACCAGGCGCCGTCGTGGTCGTGGATGCGGGTGCCCTGGCCCGGGCCCCAGGTCATCGCGATCACGCTGTAGCCCAGTTCCGGGCTCACGTGCAGTTCGCGCCGTGCGTAGTGGTCGGCGATCGGCTCCAGCACGCTGCGCGGCAGGCCGACGTCGCGGTCGGCGAACAGTGCCACCAGCGCCTCGCGCAGCGCGTCGGTGACTGCGGTTTCGTCTTCGAGCCGGACCGCCGCGTCGAGCGCGGCGACGAATCTTTCTCTGCCGGGGAAATGCACGGGGGAACGGTTCCGGTTTGACTGCCGGACAGGGTAGGCCCCGGACCGTTAGCATAATGTTTCCCGTGCAACCTTATCCGAGGCGGTCGAGGAAGTCGCGTACGGCCGGGCCGAAGCGTTCGAAGTCGACCAGGAAGGCGTCATGGCCCTGCGGCGAGTCCATGCCGACGAACTCCGCCTGCGCGCCGCCGCGGGCCAGGCCCTCGGCCACTTCCTGCTGCTGCTGCACCGGGAACAGGATGTCGGTGCTGGCGCCGATGGCCAGGGCGCGTTCGACCCGGATCGACGCCAGGCCGGCCAGCACGTCGCCGCCGGCGTGCTCGGCCAGGTCGAACCAGTCCATCGAGCGGCTCAGGTAGAGGTAGCAGTTCGGGTCGTAGCGGCGCACGAAGCGGCGGGCGTGGCCTTCCAGGTAGCTCTCGACCTGGAACTCCAGGCCGAACGGGTCCTCGTCGTCGGCCGCCGACTCGTCCAGGCGCACGCGGCCGAAGCGGCCGTCCCATTCCAGTGCCGAGCGGTAGGTGATCACGCCCAGCTTGCGCGCGATGCGCATGCCCGACTCGGGGTAGGTGGCGTCGTCGTAGTCGCCGTCGTTCCAGTTCGGGTCCAGCCGGATCGCCTCGCGCTGCAGCGAGCGCACCGCGATGGAGAACGGCAGCGCGCGGGCGCTGCCGGAGATGTTGACGTGCGCGCGGGCGATGCCTGGGTGGCGCTGCAGCAGCGCCAGCGCGGTCATGCCGCCCATCGAGTTGCCGACCGCGCAGGCCAGCCGCTCGATGCCCAGCCCGCGCACGACCGCGGCCGCGGCGTCGGCGATGTCCTCGATCGACAGTTCCGGGAACGACAGCCGGTACGACTCGCCGGTGGCCGGGTCGATGGACGCCGGACCGGTCGAGCCCTTGCAGCTGCCCAACGAATTGACGCAGACCACGAACCAGCGGTCGCTGTCGATCGGCCGGCCGGGGCCGAGCATCGGCTCCCACCAGCCGGGTGCCGGATCGTCGGCGTTCGACGCGGCGTGCGCATCGGGCGACAGGCCGGTGACGATCAGCACCGCGTTGTCGCGCGCGGCGTTCAGCGTGCCCCAGGTCTCGTAGGCCACGCGTGCGCCGTGCAGCGCGCCGCCGCGCTTCATCGGGAACGGCGAGGGCAGTGCGTGGAAGCGGCTGCCGGGCGGGATGAATTCGTGGGGATGGGCGGGGGACATAGGGGCCGGAGTTTAACGGCATCGGCGGGCCTGTCGCAGGCGCGATGCGGGAAGCTGCTTCCCGCGGCGACGGTCGAGGTCTCGACAATCGTCTCGTCCCGTCGTCCCCGCGCAGGCGGGGACCAGTGACTTGTGCGTGGTATTCGGTCGCGTTTCCCGACGAGAGTGAGAGCAAAGTCGCTGGATCCCCGCCTACGTGGGGATGACGGTGGTGGTCTGGATCGGTGCGGGGCTTTCCGTTGTCCCTAGCGCGCCGGGTCGGTGCCCGCGCCGATCACCAGTTCCACCGGCCCCGCAGCGGGCAGGGCGACGCGCACCGCCGGCGACTCCAGGTCGCCCTCGCCGCGGTTGGCGCTGCCATCGGCCGACACGCGCGCCAGCACCTCGACCTCCTGCAGCGCCGACAGCTTCTGCGTCGGCATCGGGCTGTCGGCATCGTCCAGCACCACCTGCAGCGGCAGGTCCCGCAGCGCGTGGCGCTCCACCGCCACCGGCATCGGCGGGCCGTCGGGAAGGCGTGCGATCACGAACACGGTGGCGTCGCCGCGCAGGCGCACGCGCTCGGCGAAGTCCGGGTCCAGCGACACCTTCACCGTCAGCGCGTTGGCCGAGGCGGGTGCGGCGGGGGCCGCTTCGCCGGCCGGCAAGGGCGGCAGGCCGGCGTCGGCGCGGGCCGCGTCGATCTGCACGCGCAGGCTGCGCGCGGTGGCCGCATCGACCGAGCCGAGCAGGGATTCCCAGGTCCGGGCCGCTTCGGCGTGCTCGCCGGCCTGGCGCTGCGCCACGCCGAGGAACCAGGTCGCGCGCGAGGCGGCCGGGTCCAGTTCCTGCGCGCGCTGCAGCCAGGCGATGGCCTGCGCGTCGAAGCGGCGCTGTGGATCGGCCAGCGCACGCGCTTCGGCCGCGTCCACCAGCAGCGCCGGTTCGTCCGGGGCCAGCTGCACGGCGCGGGCGTAGGCGTCGCGCGCGGCCGCCGGATCGCCCAGCGCGGCCTGCGAGCGGGCCAGCAATGCCCAGCCTTCGGGTTGGGCCGGGTTGCGTTCCAGTTCGGCCTGCAGCCGGGCCACGGCCTGCTCCAAGCTTTGCGGCGCAGCGCCCGCGGTTTCCTGCAGCGCCGCCGGCGTGCCGACCAGCCGGTACAGCGCCAGCACGCCCACCGCCAGCACCAGCACGGCGCCGGCCCAGGGCCAGCGGCGGCCGCCCCGCAACGGCCACAGCACCCAGGCCAGCACGGCCAGGGTGACGGCGGCGGCGAGCGCGGCGAAGACGGCGGTCGCGCTCACCATTCCTGCTCCCCGGTGTCGTCGTCGCGCGCGGCGGGCACGGTCGACGCGCGGCGGCGCACGACCAGCCAGACCAGCGCGGCGCCGCCCAGCAGCACCAGGCCGGGACCGAACCACAGCAGCCAGGTGTGCGAGGCGACCTCGGGCCGGTACAGCACGAACTCGCCGTAGCGCTCGACCAGGAACCGCTTGACCTCGGCGTCGGTCTTGCCCTGGCGCACCAGCGCCAGCACCTCGCGGCGCATGTCCTGGGCGATCTGCGCATTGGAGTCGGCCAGCGACTGGTTCTGGCACATCACGCAGCGCAGCTCGGCGGTGAGGGCGTGGAAGCGCTTCTCCTCGGCGGCGCTCTCGAACACCAGTGGTGCGGCGTCGCCAGCCGGCTGCGCGCGCACGCCACCGATGCCCGGCAGCAGGGCCAGCAGCAGGGCGCAGGCCGCCGCGCGCAGGCCGCTCATCGCGCCCGCTCCACCTGTTCCAGCGCCGGCAGCAGCTGGGTGCGGACCACGTCCTCGGTCAGCGGACCGGTGTGCTTCCAGCGGACGATGCCGCCGCCGTCGACCAGGAAGGTCTCCGGCGCGCCGGCCACGCCCCAGTCCAGCGCGTAGCGGCCGTCGCGGTCGGCCAGCACCACGAAGAACGGGTTGCCGAACTGCTCGAGCCAGCGCAGCGCGTCCTCCGGTTCGTCCTTCCAGTTGTAGCCGACCACGCGCACGCGGCGGGTCTCGGCGAATTTCGTCAACACCGGGTGCTCGTCGCGGCAGGCCGCGCACCAGCTGCCCCAGACGTTGAGCACGTAGGGCGCGCCGCGCAGGTCGGCAGCGGCGACCTGGACCGACGGATCGTGCAGGATCGGCAGCACGAATTCCGGCGCCGGCTTGCCGATCAGCGCCGAGGGCAGCACGTCGCGGTCGGCGTCGCCCGAGCGCATCACCCCGTACAGCATCAGTCCGAGCAGGCCGATGAAGAACAGGGCGCCGATGACCACGGCGACCACGGGCAGGCCCTGCCGGCTCTGAATCGGATCGCCGGGCGCTCCGCCGTCGTGCGGTACGTTCATGCGCAGCTACTCATGGAGATGTCTCCTGCGGGAGTCGGCGGAAACGGCGGTCGGCCGCGGCCACCAGGCCGCCCAGCGCCATCAGCAGCGCTCCGGCCCAGATCCAGCGCACGAACGGCTTGAGGTGCACGCGCACCGCCCAGGCATCGTCGCCCAGCGCCTCGCCAAGGGCCACGTAGACGTCGCCGGTCAGGCCCGGGCGGATGCCGGCCTCGGTCATCACCTGGCCGCCGCTGGCGTAGGCGCGCTTCTCCGGGTGCAGCAGCGCCAGCTCGCGGCCGTTGCGCAGCACCTGCACGTGGCCACGGTCGGCCAGGTAGTTCGGGCCCTGGATCTGGTCCACGCCCTGGAACTCGAAGACGTAGCGGCCGACCTGCAGCGACTGCCCCGGCTTGAGCGCGACCTCGCGCTGCACGTTCTGCGCCTCCACCAGCAGCGCGCCGGCCAGGAACACGCCGATGCCCAGGTGGGCCAGGGTCATGCCCCACATTTCGGCGGTCAGGCGCCCGCCGTTGCGCAGCCGCTCCCAGACGAAGCGCAGCGTGCCGAAGCCGACCCAGGCCGCGCCGGCCACGCCCAGCGCGGTCTTCCACGCACCCTGCGGCGCGGTGAAGTACGCGGCCACGCCAAGGCCCAGGGCGACGCCCAGCCACGGCAGCAGCAGCGCCAGTACCCGCGAGGGCTGGTCGCGCTGCCAGCGGGTCAGCGGGCCGAATGGCACCAGTGCCACCAGCGGCGCCATCAGCACGAAGAACAGCAGGCCGAAGTAGGGCGGGCCGACCGAGATCTTGCCCATGTCCAGCGCGTCGGCCAGCAGCGGGTACAGGGTGCCGAGCAGGACCATCGCGCAGGCGCTGGCCAGCAGCAGGTTGTTGAGCAGCAGCAGGGTCTCGCGCGAGGCCGGCTGAAAGCCGGCGCCCGGCGCCAGCCGCCCGGCGCGCAGCGCGAACAGCAGCAGCGAGGCGCCGACCACGGCCGACAGGAACACCAGGATGAACAGGCCGCGCGAGGGATCGGCGGCGAAGGCGTGCACGCTGGTCAGCACGCCCGAGCGGACCAGGAAGGTGCCCAGCAGCGACAGCGAGAACGCGGCGATGGCCAGCAGCAGGGTCCAGCCGCCGAAGCTGCCGCGCTTCTCGGTGACCGCCTGCGAGTGGATCAGCGCCGCGCCGGCCAGCCACGGCATGAAGCTGGCGTTCTCCACCGGGTCCCAGAACCACCAGCCGCCCCAGCCCAGCTCGTAGTAGGCCCACCAGCTGCCCAGAGCGATGCCCAGGGTCAGGAACGCCCAGGCCACGTTCGTCCAGGGCCGGGTCCAGCGCAGCCAGCGCGCGTCCATGCGCCCGTCCAGCAGCGCGGCGATGGCGAAGGCGAACGGTACGGCGAAGCCGACGTAGCCGAAGTACAGCATCGGCGGATGGATGATCAGGCCCGGGTCCTGCAGCAGCGGGTTGAGGTCGCGGCCCTCGAGCGGCGCCGGCAGCAGGCGGGTGAACGGATTGGAGGTGAAGATCAGGAAGGCGATGAAGCCGACCGCAACCACGCCCATCACCCCGAGCACGCGCGCCACCACCGGCGCCGGCAGCGCGCGCGAGAACCGGGCCACCGCGCCGGTCCACAGGGCCAGCACCAGCGCCCACAGCAGCAGCGACCCCTCGTGCGCGCCCCACACCGCCGAGTACCGGTACATCATCGGCAGCAGCGTGTTGGAGTTCTCGGCCACGTACTTGACCGAGAAATCCTGGACCACGAAGGCCCAGGTCAGGATCGCGAACGCGCCGGCCAGCAGCAGCAGCTGGGCATAGGCGGTCGGTCGGGCAACCGCCATCCATGCGGCGTTGCCGCGCTGTGCGCCGGCCAGCGGCAGAACGGTCTGCAGCATGGCCACCAGCAGCGCCAGGGCCAGCAGGACCTGGCCCAATTCAGGCAGCATCGCCGCCTCCGTTGGCAAGCCAGGCATGCGCGCGCCCGTGGCCGTCGCTGCCGGCCCGCGGCGGCGCCGTCAAGGCGCGGCCTCCGTCGTCGCCGGCACCTGCACCTCGTGCTTCTGGTGCGCGATGCCCATCTTGTCGGCCACTTCCTTGGGCATGTAGTTCTCGTCGTGCTTGGCCAGCACGTTCTCGGCGACGAACACGCCGTTCTCCATGCGCCCGGTGGCGACCACCGCCTGGCCCTCGCGGAACAGGTCCGGGAGGATCCCGGTATAGACCACCGGCAGCTGGGCATCGCCGTCGGTGACCCGGAAGTGCGCGTCCATCGAACCGGGCGCGCGCGCGAACGAGTCCTTCTCGACCATGCCGCCGAGGCGGAAGCGGGCCTGCCCTGAAACAACTTGGGCGCCGGCGTCGCCGCGCAGCACCTCGGCCGGGGTGTACAGGTAGGCGACGTTGCGCTGCAGGGCCATGGCCACCAGCGCGGTGGCCGCCGCGGAGGCCAGCACCAGCAGGGCCACGAACAGCAGGCGGCGGCGACGGGTCGGGTTCATCGGCTCAGTTCCACGGCCGGGTCGGCCGGCTTGCGTTCGCGGCGCGCGCGCAGGCGCGCGGCACGCAGTTCGCGCCGCACCTGCAGGCGCGGGGCGAGGAAATCCCACAGGAAGACCAGCACGAACACCGCGTAGGCGCCGATCACGTAGGGCAGGTAGCTCATGCGGCGTCCTCGGCCAGCTTGCGCACCCAGTCCTTGCCGGACTCGCGGCGCAGGTTGTCGGCGCGCGCGCGCGCCAGCAGCGAGCCGGCGAACCAGAACTTGGTGCCGATCACCATCCACCACAGCGGCGCCATCATGCTCGGGTCCAGGCTGGACTGGCCGAACACGCGGATGGTCTGGCCCTGGTGCAGCGAGTCCCACCATTCCACCGAGTAGCGGATGATCGGCAGCAGGGCCACGCCGACGATCGCCAGCAGCCCGGCGGCGCGCGCCGAGGCGCGGCGGTCGTCGCCGGCGTGGTACAGGCCGATCACGCCCAGGTACAGGAACAGCAGGATCAGCTCGGTGGTCAGGCGCGGATCCCAGTCCCACCAGGTGCCCCACATCGGCTTGCCCCAGATCGAGCCGGTGGCCAGGGTGATGACGGTGAAGGCCGCGCCGATCGGCGCGCAGGCCATGGCCAGGATCTCGCACAGCTTGATCCGCCAGACCAGGGCGATGGCCGCGTACAGCGCCATCAGCGCGAACACGAACAGGCTCATCCAGGCCGCCGGCACGTGGATGTAGAGGATCCGCGCGCTGTCGCCCTGCTGGTAGTCGGCCGGGACCACGAACAGCGCCTGCCACAGGCCCACGCCCATCACCAGGACCGCTGCCAGCCAGCACCACGGCGCCCAGCGCGCGGCGAAGCGGTCGAAGTACGGCGGCGAGCCGAGGAGGTGGAACCAGCGGATCACCGGGTTCATGGGGCAGGTCGCATTGCTCGCTGGATGGCGCCGGCTGGCCGTGTGGACGGCGGGCCGGTCAGGCTGGACGGGCAGGAATGGTGCATTTTTTCAGACTCGGCCCCCCGCGCCAAGCGAACCGGACCCCGGCTTGTTCAGGAGGCGCGGGATATCGCCCGCGTGGCGCTGCGGATTCAGCCACTGGTGGATCGTGTGCATTGTCCATGCGGGGGCGGCGGACGCATTGATCTGACGCAAGCCAGGCTTGCAGCGCTGGACGGCATCGCTGTTGGTAGGAGCCGGGTTCAGCCGGCGACACGGGCGTCGGGAATACGAGGGAGTCGCCTGTGCCAGGGCGTCGTGTCGCCGGCTGAACCCGGCTCCTACAAGAAGCCGCAAAGGCAGGCGTGGCGGAAACAGAAAGCGGCGCGCCGATGCCGGTCTCAACCCTGCGCGATCCGGATCGCCGCGGCCGCCGCCAGCGGCGCCAGCGCCGCCGACGCCACCAGCATCGCCGCCATCAGCAGCAGCGCCCCGGTCGGGTCCAACCCCTGCGCGGCGGCTGCCACGCTGCCGGCGCCGAACACCAGCACCGGCACGTACAGCGGCAGCGCCAGCAGCGCCACCAGGATGCCGGAGCGCTTCAGGCCCACGGTCAGCGCCGCCACCACCGCGCCGAGCAGGCTCAGCACCGGCGTGCCCAGCAGCAGGGTCAGCATCAGCAGTGGCAGCTGCGCCCGCGGCAGGTACAGGAACTCGCCCAGCACCGGCACCACCAGCAGCAGCGGCACCGCGGTGGTCAGCCAGTGGCCGAACGTGCGCACCGCCACCAGCCAGGCCAACGGTACCGGCGCCAGGATCCATTGCTCCAGCGAGCCATCCTCGGCGTCGCCACGAAACAGGCTGTCCAGCGACAGCAGGCCGGCCAGCAGCACCGCCACCCAGACCGCGTAGGGGGCGACGAAATCGCGCAGCACCTGGCGCCCGCCGCCCAGCGCCAAGGCGAACATCACCACCACCAGGAGCGCGAACAGCGCGGGCTGCAGCGCGTCGCCGCGCCGGCGCCAGACCAGGCGCAGATCGCGCAGGAGCAGGGCGCGGGCGGCCTGGAGCAGGGAAGGCGTGGCGCTCATCGGCGTGCTCCCGCCGCGCCGCGGCCACGCGGGCGCGCCACGGCCGGGCAGCGGTGCGCATGCCGGTCAATGGCCGCACCGCGCGCGGTCCCCCGGCCATGAACGCCGGCTGCCGTCCTGCGGCGGATGCCATGGATCATGCCGCCGCTCCCAGTTCCAGCATGCGCGTGCGCACCGGCGGCGCGGCGTAGGCGCCGTGGGTAGTGACCAGCGCGGCGCCGCCGTCGCGCAGGTGCGCCGAAATCATCCGGTTGACCAGGTTGATGCCTTCCAGGTCGAGGTTGGCGTAGGGCTCGTCGAGCAGCCACAGCGGTGCCGGCGACAGCCACATCCGCGCCAGGGTGACGCGCTTCTTCTGTCCGGCCGACAGCTGCCGCGCCGGCGCGTCCTCGTAGCCGGCCAGGCCGACGATGGCCAGCGCGTCGCCCGTCAGCTGGCGCGGGCGGCGGCCGTGCAGGCCGCAGAGGAACTCCAGGTTCTCCAGCACCGATAATTCGCCCTTCAGCGCCGGCAGGTGGCCGAGGTAGGCGATCGCGTGCGCGCGCAAGGCTGGCGCGGCGGGGCGGCCGTCGATCTCGACCCGGCCGGAATCCGCGCGCAGCAACCCGGCCAGCACCCGCAGCAGGGTGGTCTTGCCCGAGCCGTTGCTGCCCTGGACCAGCAGCGCCTCGCCGGCGTCCACCGCGAAATCGAGCGGGCCGAACACCGGCTCCTCGTTGCGGGCGAACGCCAGGCCACGGGCGGCCAGCAGCGGGGAATGGGCGGCGTCGGTCATTGGCGCGCATTGTAGCGGCGGCTGTGGCGGCGGCACCGCCACGCCAAGGGTCATGGCTGCTGGAGATGCCCGATTGGCGGATTCCCGCGTCGTTGTAGGAGCCGGGTTCAGCCGGCGACACGGGCGTCGGGAATACGAGGGAGTCGCCTGTGCCACGGCGTCGTGTCGCCGGCTGAACCCGGCTCCTACAACAACGGCCAGTCGACGTGCGGAGTGGCGTCTCCGCCCGGCCGCGGGCGGTACATGCGCAGCCGCACCGGCTGGCCCTGCGCCCAGTGCAGGATGCCGGCCTGGCCGTAGCGGCGGGCGAGGGCGTCGGCCGCGGCGGCGTCCAGCCCGGCCACCAGCCAGCCGCGTTCCTCCCAGTCGCCATCGTCGCTGCCGCCGCCGGCGCGCAGCTTCGCCAGTCCCAGCGCATCCAGCTCGGCCCGCAGCATGGCGTCGGCGGCGTCGTTGGCCGCTCCCGAACGCGGCACCGATTGCGGATTCCACGCGGTGACCAGCGTCCATGCCGTCGCCGGCATCGCCCGTTCTAGCGCGGCCGGCGCCGGCTGGCCGACATGCAGCGGCAGCGTCGTGCCGTCGTCCAGCTCCACCCGGTAGACCGCGGCCAGGTAGGCCTCGAGCAGCGCCTGGGTCGAAGGTGCGCCGGAGGGAATGCTGTTTTGCGCCATGACCCATCATCCCCGGCCACCGCCATTGCGTACACTCCGGCCTCCGAACCCCCGACGCCGGAACCGCGATGCCGCTGCCGACCCCGCAGACCAAGCTGCCCAAGGTGGGCACCACCATCTTCACCGTGATGTCGCAGCTGGCCGCCGAGCACGGCGCGGTGAACCTGGGACAGGGCTTCCCCGACTTCGCGGTGCCGCAGCGTCTGGTCGACGAGCTCGACGTGGCCATGCGCGCCGGCCACAACCAGTACGCGCCGATGACCGGCGTGCCGGTGCTGCGCCAGGCTATCGCCGGCAAGGCGCTGCGCTGCTACGGCGCCACCGTCGATCCGGATGCCGAGGTCACGGTGACCAGCGGCGCCACCGAGGCGATCTTCAACGCGATCCATTGCGTGGTGCGCCCGGGCGAGGAAGTGATCGTGCTCGACCCGGCCTACGACTGCTACGAGCCGGCGATCGACCTGGCCGGCGCGCGCGCAGTGCACGTGCCGCTGGACCCGTGGACCTTCGCGGTGGACTGGGACCGGGTGCGGGCGGTGATCACGCCGCGTACCCGCCTGCTGATGATCAACAGCCCGCACAACCCGTCCGGGGCGATGCTGTCGGCCGACGACATGCGCGCGCTGGCCGATCTCCTGCGCGGCACCGGTATCTACCTGGTCTCGGACGAGGTCTACGAGCACATCGTGTTCGACGGCCGCCGCCACGAATCGGTGCTGCGCTGGCCGGAGCTGCGCGAGCGCGCCTTCGTCGTCTCCAGCTTCGGCAAGACCTACCACTGCACCGGCTGGAAGGTCGGCTACGCGATCGCGCCGCCGGCCTTGACCCAGGAATTCCGCAAGGTCCACCAGTACAACGTGTTCTGCACCTTCGCCCCGGCCCAGCACGCGTTCGCGGCGATGATCCGCGACGAACCCGAGCACGACGAGCAACTCGGCGCCTTCTACCAGGCCAAGCGCGACCGCTTCCGCGAACAGCTGTCGGGCACCCGGCTCAAGCCGCTGCCGGTGCCGGGCGGCTATTTCCAGCTGGTGGACTATTCGGCGGTGAGCGACCTGCCGGATCACGAATTCGCGAAATGGCTGACCGTGGAGAAGGGCGTGGCCGCGATCCCGCTGTCGCCGTTTTACGAAAATCCGCCGCCGGGCCAGCGCCTGGCGCGGCTGTGCTTCGCCAAGAACGAGGCCACGCTGGACGCGGCGATCGAGCGGCTGCGGGCGCTGTGATGGAGAACCAAGCGATGCAGGACCTGCGCATCTCCCTGGTCCAGGGCGACACCCGCTGGCACGACCCGGCGGCCAACCGCGACTACTACGCCGCGCTGGTCGCGCCGCTGGCCGGCACGACCGACCTGGTGGTACTGCCGGAGACCTTCACCAGCGGTTTCTCCAACGACGCGATCGACCAGGCCGAAGGCATGGACGGGCCGACGGTGGCATGGATCCGCGAGCAGGCCCGCCGCCTGGATGCGGCGGTGACCGGCAGCGTGCAGCTGCGCACGCCGGACGCGGCCGGCGCCTCGAAGGTATTCAACCGGCTGCTGTGGGCGACGCCGGACGGCGCCCTGGCGCACTACGACAAGCGCCACCTGTTCCGCTACGCCGGCGAGCACAAGCGCTACGCCGCCGGCCGCGAGCGGCTGGGGGTTGAATGGAAGGGCTGGCGGATCAATCCGCAGGTCTGCTACGACCTGCGCTTCCCGGTGTTCTGCCGCAACCGCTATGACGTCGAACGGCCCGGGCAGCTGGACTTCGACCTGCAGATCTTCGTTGCCAACTGGCCGGCGCCGCGCGCCCACGCCTGGAAGACGCTGCTGCGCGCGCGGGCGATCGAGAACCTGTGCTACGTGGCCGCGGTCAACCGTGTCGGCACCGATGGCAACGGCCTGGCCTACGACGGCGACAGCGCGGTGATCGACTTCCTCGGGCAGCCGCAGGTGGAAACGCACGGCAGCGAGCAGGTGCTGACCACCACGCTGTCGGCCGCGGCGCTGGCCGCGCACCGCGAACGCTTCCCGGCGATGCTCGACGCCGACGCCTTCGAGCTGCGCTGAGGCCTTTTCCGGCAGAAGCAGGCATCGGCGGAGACCGGGGGCGCTGAAGCGGGTGTCTCTCTCCCGTCGTCCCGGCGAACGCCGGGACCCGGCGTCTTGCGCACTCGATCCGCGCCTGGCCAGCCTGAAGTCACTGGGTCCCGGCGTTCGCCGGGACGACGGACGAGTCGTGGTCCGATGGAGGGGGCCGCGGGCGGCACCCGCGCGCTGCGACGACGATATTCCTGGCACGGGCCGACGCGGATTGCGCGATGCTGTACGCCTCCCGCGACCGGAACCCAGGCATGGCCGCCGATCCCCTGCAGCTCGCCTGCCCGCAATGCAACGCGCTCAACCGCGTGCCCGCCGCGCGGCTCGGCGACAACCCGGTCTGCGGCCGCTGCCGCGCGCGGCTGTTTCCGGGCGAACCGTTCGCGCTGACCGGCGCCGGCTTCGACGCGCACGCGCAGCGCTCGGATCTGCCGCTGCTGGTCGACTTCTGGGCGCCGTGGTGCGGCCCGTGCCGGACGATGGCGCCGGCCTACGCCCAGGCCGCCGCGCTGCTGGAGCCGCAGCTGCGCCTGGCCAAGGTCGACACCGAGGCCGAGCCGGCGCTGGGCGCGCGCTTCGGCATCCGCAGCATCCCGACCCTGGCCCTGTTCCTGCAAGGCCGCGAACTGGCGCGGCAGGCAGGCGCCATGCCGCTGCAGGCGATCGTGCAGTGGACCCGCCAACACCTGCCGCACGGCCGCTGAACCGCCGGCGGCGCAGCGGACGCCGCCGCCCCGCGGGCTGCTATATGCTCGGCGCCATCCTTTGCAACGCCAGCTGGAGGTCGTCATGTCCCGTTTCCTGCGGAGCACGTCCCTGCGCATCGCGCTGCCCGGCCTGCTCGTCCTGGCCGCCATACCGAGCGCCCACGCGGCCGGCGACGTCGATTGCCGGCTGGACTTCAACCTGTCCGGCTGGTCGGCGTTCTACAAGACCGCCAAGGGCTCCGGCACGATCAGCTGCGACGACGGCAGCCGCCTGCCGGTGAGCATCAGCGCCAAGGGCGGCGGCATCACCTTCGGCAAGTCCAGGATCGAGAACGGCGTCGGCGAGTTCTCCGGCGTTGCCAATATCCGCGAGACGCTGGGCACCTACGCCGCCGCCGAGGCCCACGCCGGCGCGGTCAAGTCGAGCAAGGCGCAGGTGATGACCAAGGGCGAGGTCTCGCTGGCCCTGGCCGGCACCGGCAAGGGCTGGGACCTGGGCGTGGCGTTCGGCAACTTCGTGATCGAGCCGCGCTGAACCCGGGCGCGGGCGTCGCCGCTGCGTCCGCCTTCAGCGGCCGGCGGCGTCCACCAGGTACAGCGTGCTCGGCCGCTCGAGCAGCCATTCGGTGAACACGGCCATGCAGCGGATGTCCTGGTCCAGCGGCAGGTCCCGGCCCAGTTCCAGTTCCAGCAGGATGAAGCCGTAGGCCCGCTGCGGTGAGGTGCGCTCCGCCACAGCAGGGTCCGTGGATTCTTCACCGGCCGCGGCGAGCGCGCGCCAAACCGGAGTGAACTCCACGCCGTAGGCCATGGCCTGATGCCGGAAGTCGGGGGCATAACCGTCGCGGTGACCGGGATCGGTGCATTCAAGCAGCACCCGCGGTCCCGGCAGGGTCCAGTCAAGATGATCGTCCGGGTCGACGTGCAGCTCCAGCTGCAGGCGCCGCGGCACCGCGCTGCGCAGGTCCAGCCTGCGCTCGGCGCGGGTGTCGTCGATCCGGGCGATGGGACGCTCGATCAGGGGTGCGGTGGGCCATGGCGGCAGCTGCCGCGGCGTCCGGTTGCGCCGATGCAATTCCGCGTTGCGCGTCTGGTAGGCGGCAACCAGGCAGTCGTAGTCGGCGCAGCGGTTGCGCACGTCGCGCAGCCAGCGCCGCTGTTCGCGGCGCAGTGCCGTGCGGTCGGTGCGGTCGGCCTGCTTGGCCAGCAGCGCCTCGTACAGCACCGCCATCCGCCGGTCGGCCGCGGCCAGGTCTGCGTCGCCGCAGATCGTCTTCTCCACCGGCGATGCGGCGCGCGCGCAGTCGAACGCGGGAAAGTGGACGGGAGCCGGCTGCGACGTGGCGGGCGCCGCGTGCAGCATCAGCAGGAGGGCGAGCGGACGCCACGGTCGCAGGGTCATGGTCGGGCAGTCTGGCAAGCCTGCTTCCGACCGTCCATCCCGCACGATGGCGTCGCGCGTCCGCGCGTGCGGGACTCAGCCCTGGCCGCGCGGCCCGCGGTTGCCGCCGCGCGGGGCGCCACCGGGGCGGTTGCCGCCCGGACGCGGTCCGCCGCCCGGCCGACCGGCCGGCCGCGGTCCGCCGGGGCGGGCATTGTTGCCGCGCGGTCCGCGATTGCGGTCCTGCGGGTGGCCGCCCGGGGTGGCGTGGTCGGACGGGAAGTGCGGGGCGCTGCCGGGATGGCCGTAGGGGCGGGCGTTCTTGCGCGGACCCTGGCCCTGGCCTTGGCCCTGTCCGCCGCCGCCGCCAGCGCCACCTCCCGGCTTGCCGTAGCGCGGCTTGCCGCCGGGACCGGCGTTGCGGTGGCCGCTGGGGCCGGTGCTCACGCCCTCGGGCACGTACCAGCTGCGGAACGCGGCCGGGTTGCCGTCCGGCAGCGGCTTGGGGCCCTTCTGCTTGCGCTGCTTGAACGGCTTCTGCGACTGCTTGGCTGCCATTTCGCCGCTCACTGTCAGCCCGCCATGTGGCTTCTTGCCGCCGCGGCCGCCGCGGCGGTCTTCGCGCACGTGGTCGAAGCGGCGCAGCTCGCGGCCTTCGTCGGCGGTGTTGTGGCCGTTGACGTAGGCCTGGCCGGGACCGCGCTCGCGGCCGACGTGCACGGTCGACTTGGCCGCGCGGCGCTGGCCGATCACCGGCTGCAGGGTCAGGGTCGAGGCGCTGTTGTCCTCCAGCGCCAGTTCCTTGCGCAGCGCTTCGACCTGCGGCGCCGGCAGTTCCTGCGACTGGCCGCGCAGCAGTTCGCGCGGCAGGCTGATGCTGCCGTAGCGCACGCGCTTGAGCCGGCTGACCTGGCAGCCCTGCGATTCCCACAGGCGCCGCACTTCGCGGTTGCGGCCTTCCTTGACCACCACGCTGAACCAGTCGTGCCGGCTCTCACCGGGTGTGCTGGTGCCGCCGATGCGCTCGATCCGATCGAACTTGGCCGGGCCGTCCTCCAGCGCCACGCCGCGGGCGAGGCGGTCGACGAGGTTGTCCGGCACGCTGTCCTGGCCTTCCGGCGCGCGCACGCGCACCACGTACTCGCGCTCGACCTCGTGCGAGGGGTGCATCATCGCGTTGGCGATCTCGCCGTCGGTGGTCAGCAGCAGCAGGCCGGTGGTGTTGATGTCCAGGCGGCCGACCGCGATCCAGCGCGCGCCCTTCAGCCGCGGCAGCGCCTCGAAGATGGTCGGGCGGCCCTCGGGATCCTCGCGGGTGGTCACTTCGCCCTCGGGCTTGTTGTAGACCAGAACGCGCGCAGGCTCGGTCAGCGCCGAGGCGACGAAGGCCTTGCCATCGAGCTCGACGCGGTCGCCGCTGCGGATGCTCTGGCCGACCTGGGCGACCTCGCCGTTGACCTTGACCAGGCCGTCGGCGATGCGCTGCTCCAGCGCGCGGCGCGAGCCGAGCCCGGCCTGGGCCAGGACCTTGTGCAGGCGTTCCTCGAGCTTGGCGGGAGCGGCGGCTTCTTCGCCGCGCTTCAGCGACAGCTTGCCGAGGGGCTTGCGGGGGGTTGAATCAGTCATGGATCTTGCTCCGGCCGTCGGTGTCTTCCGTGGCCTGGGTTTCGGGATCGCCGGAGGCGTCGTCGGCCTCTGGCGGGGAGGGAGTATCGGTGTCTTCCCCGGCGTCGGCAGCGTCGGCCACGTCGTCGGGAACGGATGCGGGGCTGGTGTCGTCGCCGGCAGCGGCGCCGGCCGGGTCTTCTTGCGCGCCGGCGTCGACGTCCGGCGCGGCATCGGGTGCCGAACCGGCGTCGCCGGATTGCACGCTGTCGTCCTGCGCCGCCGCGTCAGCCTGCGGTGCATCGTCCTGGCCGCCGGCGGTACCGGCATCGTCGTCGTTGTCGCGGGCGATGCCGGCCTGCGCCGGCGCCGCTTCCGGATCCAGCGGCAGCTGCGGTTCCAGTTCGCCGATGTCCTTCAGTTCCGACAGCGGCGGCAGTTCGTCCAGGCGCTTGAGCCCGAAGTAGTCGAGGAAGCCCTTGGTGGTGCCGTACAGCGCCGGCCTGCCGGGCACGTCGCGGTGGCCGACCACGCGGATCCACTCGCGCTCCTCCAGCGCCTGGATGATGTTGCTGCTCACCGCCACGCCGCGGACCTGCTCGATCTCGCCGCGGGTGATCGGCTGGCGGTAGGCGATCAGCGCCAGGGTCTCCAGGGTGGCACGGGTGTACTTGGTCTTGCGCTCGGTCCACAGCCGCGCGACCCAGCCGTGCACCTCGGCCTTGACCTGGTAGCGGAAGCCGGAGGCGACCTCGACCAGTTCCACGCCACGGTCGGCGCAGGCCTCGGCCAGCTGCTCGAGCGCGGCCTCGACGCTGCCGGGCGGCGCCGGGGCGTCCTCGGGGAACAGCGCGTGCAGCTGGGCCAGCGCCAGCGGCTGGTTGGCGGCCAGCAATGCGGCCTCGACGATACGGTTGATCAGCGCCTGGTCCATGGATCTCGCAGGGTCTGGTGGATGGGCGGCACGGGCGGTCAGCCCGCGGCCGGCTCGTTGGCGGCGTCGCCGTCGTCGAACTCGCTGTGGAACTGCAGCGGTTCGTTGGTGTTGCCGATCGCCAGCGACTTGACGTAGATCGGTGCCAGCGGTGCGTCCTGGACGATGTCCAGCAACTGCTCCTTGGCCAGTTCCAGCAGCGAGAGGAAGGTCACCAGCACCCCGAGCTTGCCTTCCTCGGCGGTGAACAGGGTCTCGAAGCGGTGGAACTTGCCGTCGTCCAGCCGCTGCAGCACCTCGCCCATGCGCTGGCGCACGCTCAGCGCCTCACGCTTGATGTGGTGGCCGCTGAACAGCTCGGCGCGCTTGAGCACGTCGTGCAGGGCCAGCAGCATCTCGCGCAGGTCCACCGGCGGCGGCAGCCGGACCACCGCGCGGTCCGGCACGAACGCCTGCACCGGGGTGGTGTCGCGGTCCTGGCGCGGCAGGGCGTCGATGTCCTCGGCGGCCTGCTTGAAGCGCTCGTACTCCTGCAGCCGGCGGACCAGCTCGGCGCGCGGGTCGGCCTCGTCGCCGTCCTCGCTCACCGGCCGCGGCAGCAGCATCCGCGACTTGATCTCGGCCAGGATCGCGGCCATGACCAGGTATTCGGCCGCCAGCTCGAAGCGCAGGTCCTGCATCGCGCCGATGTAGTCGACGTACTGGCGGGTGATCTCGGCGACCGGGATGTCGAGGATGTCCAGGTTCTGCCGGCGGATCAGGTACAGCAGCAGGTCCAGCGGTCCCTCGAACGCGTCGAGGATCACCTCCAGCGCGTCCGGCGGGATGTACAGGTCCTGCGGGATCTGCAGCAGCGGCTGCCCATGCACTACCGCCAGCGGCATTTCCTGCTGCTGCGGGGCCGAAGGCGGCTGCGTTGTCGGGGTCGCGTCTTGCGCGGGTTCGGAACTCATCTGCTCGGAAGCCAGGCCCGGTACGGGGGCGCGCAGCGGCGCGGGGAAGGCGCGTGCTGCGCCTGCGATGGCGGACGTCGCCGGAAGGCCGGGACGGGCGCCGATACAAGCACATCAAATACAGGCCCGGCGCCGCGGAAGGGGCGGCGGCCGACAGCCGGGGAGGTCGTCTGCGTGTGGCGGGGAGGGGCAGCGATTCGGTCGCCGGGAGTGGCGGGCACCCTCTTGGCGGGGCGTCCCGTGTCGTTCCCTGGTCCGGCGGGCCGCTGCTTCCGGCCAACGTGTGAAGGCAAGGGTAAGCGCTGCCCCGGCGGCTGTCCAGCGGCAGCACACGCGGGCCGGCGGCGGGGATGCACTGCGGTCGGGCCCGGATCCACGCGCCAGACCGGGCCGGTCGTTCCGGCGACTGCGGAACCGGCGTTGCCCGGGCGGGATCCCGATGACCATGGCATGCCTTTGATGCACTGCAACATGAGGAATGCAGGATATCTTGTTGATAGCGCTATCAATCATCCCGGTTCGCCCACGGTTCCCTTGCGCTCTGAAAACGGTTACAGTGCCGCACCGGTCGCTCGCTCGACCGGGCGAGGAGCGTAATGGGACGCCAGGCGGTCACCATCCGCGATGTCGCACGCGAGGCCAATGTCTCGGTGGCCACCGTGTCCCGTGCCCTGAACGGACACAGCAACGTCGCCGAGCCGGTACGCCGGCAGGTGCTGGAAGTGGCCCACCGCCTGCGCTACAGCCCGCACGCGGCCGCGCGCAGCCTCAGCAGCCGCAGCACCCAGACCATCGGCGTGGTGCTGCCGGACCTGCATGGCGAATTCTTCTCCGAACTGATCCGCGGCATCGACTCGCGGGCGCGCGCCGCCGGGCGCCACCTGCTGCTGTCCAGCTACCACGGCGATCCCGACGAGCAGGCCGCCGCGCTGCGCGCGATGCGCGGGCGGGTGGACGGGCTGCTGGTGATGTCGCCCTACGCCGAGCGCCCGGGCTTCCTGGCCGAGAACCTGCCGCAGTCGCTGCCGGTGGTGCTGATCAGCACCCAGCAGCACGAGCCGGCCTGGCCGGTGTTCGAGATCGACAACCATGCCGGCGCGGTGGCGATGACCCGCCACCTGCTCTCGCTGGGCCACCGGCACCTCGCCTTCATCGGCGGGCCCGAGCACAACCACGATGCGCGCGAGCGCCTGCGCGGCTTCCGCGACGCCATCGCCAGCGAGAGCGGCGCGCGCGGCAGCGAATACCCGGGTGATTTCGGCGAGGCCTCGGGCCATCGCGCCGGACGCGCGATCCTGGACACGGGCGATCGCCCCGATGCGGTGTTCGCCGCCAACGACATGATGGCGCTGGGTTGCCTGTACGCCTTCGCCCAGGCGGGCCTGGAAGTGCCGCGCGACATCGCGCTCGCCGGGTTCGACGACATCCCGCTGGCGCGGTTCGTTCACCCTTCGTTGACCACGATGCGGGTGAGTATCGCCGAACTCGGCGGAAACGCCCTGAAGCGCCTGCTGGTGGAGATCGAGGCCGGCGAGGCGGTGTTGGAACCACGCCATGTGCTGGTGCCCGAACTGGTCGTGCGCCAGTCCAGCGCCGCGCCGGCGCGGCCGGTGGCCGCCAGGCGTACGAAGAAGTCCGAATAGACAACCCGATCGATATCTGTCCTGGGAGGGAAGATCGATGAACGGCAAACGCAATGGCAGGCCCGTACGCAAACTGCTCACGGTGGCCCTGGCCGGCTGCCTGGTGCTGGGGGCCGCGCCGGCACTGGCGCAGAGCACCGGCGCCACCATCCGCGGCCAGGTCATGGCCGATTCGGCGCCTGCGTCCGACGCGCAGGTGGTCGTGGTCAACACCGCCACCGGCCTGCGTCGCAGCGTTCAGGCTGGCGCCAACGGCGGCTACAGCATCACCGGCCTGCCGCCCGGCACCTACCGCATCGAGGCCCAGTCCGGCGGGCAGACCACCACCCGCGAACTGACCGTGCAGGTGGGACAGACCGCCACGCTCAATCTCGGCGTGGGCGGCGTGGCGGAAACGGGCCCGGCCGGCGAGGCGACCACGCTGGATACCGTGCAGGTCGTGGCTACGGCGGTGGAGACGCGCACCTCGGAAGTGGCCACCTACATCAGCACCCGGCAGATCGAGGCGCTGCCGCAGAACAGCCGCAACTTCCTCGCCTTCGCCGACACCGTGCCGGGCGTGCAGTTCATCACCGACGCCAGCGGCAATACCCGCCTGCGCTCGGGCGCGCAGAGCGCCAACGCGGTCAACGTGTTCATCGACGGCGTGGGCCAGAAGAACTACGTCACCACCGGCGGCATCAGCGGCCAGGACACCAGCCGCGGCAACCCGTTCCCGCAGTCGGCGATCGGCGAGTACAAGGTCATCACCCAGAACTACAAGGCCGAGTACGACCAGCTGAGCAGCGCCGCGGTCGTCGCCGCCACCCGCTCGGGCAGCAACCAGTTCGAGGGCAGCTTCTTCTGGGACCTCACGATGACCGACTGGCGCGCCCGTACCGATTTCGAGCGCAGGCCGGGCGCGACCAAGGCCGAAAGCAGGCAGGAGCAGTACGGCGTGTCCTTCGGCGGGCCGATCGCGCAGGACGTGGCGCACTTCTTCGTGGCCTACGAGGCCAAGGAGTTCAGCTCGCCGAGGACGTTCCGTCTCGGTGCCGGCTACGACCTGAGCGGACTGCCCGAGGAGTTCCAGCGCGAATTCGGGAACGGCACCTACACCTCGCCGTTCAAGGAGGACCTGTACTTCGGCAAGGTCGACTGGCTGATCGGCGAGAACCACTATTTCGAGTTGACCGCCAAGTACCGGGACGAAAGCGAGACCATCCAGGTCGGCGACGAGCGCATGCCGTCGGCGGCCACGTTCAACACCAACGAGGAGACCCGGGTCGACCTGCGCTGGCAGTGGACCGCGGGCGACTGGCTCAACGACGCGCACATCACCTACGAGGACGCGTTCTGGAGCCCGCAACCGGCCAACTTCATCCCGGGCTACTACCTGGTCACGGGCAACAACGGTACGTCCCGGGACGGCACCCTGATCGTCCGCAGCGGCGGCAGCGACAACTACCAGGACAAGGGCCAGAAGGGCTGGTCGTTCCAGGACGACCTGACCTTCACCGGCTGGAGCGGCCACACGCTCAAGATGGGCATCAAGTACAAGCGCGTGGACCTGGAGACGCTGGAGCAGAACCGGTACAACCCGCAGTTCTACTACGACATCAACGAGAGCCTGTCGGTGCCGATCCAGGTGCGGTTCGGCGCGCCGGTGGCCGGGTTCGGCGACGGCACCGCCAGTTCGGCGAACACCCAGTTCGGCATCTACATCCAGGACGACTGGGAGGTCAACGAGCACCTGACCCTGAACCTGGGCGTGCGCTGGGACGTGGAGACCACGCCCAGCTACGAGGATTACGTGACCCCGGTGGAAGTGGTCACCGCCCTGCAGAACTCCAACACCAACCTGTCCAACTCCGGCATCGACATCAACGACTACATCAGCACCGGCGGCAACCGCGATCCGGACCGCAACAACTGGGCGCCGCGCTTCGGTTTCTCGTACGACCTCAACGCCGACCAGCGGCACGTGATCTTCGGCGGCGCCGGCCGTTCGTACGACCGCAACCTGTTCGACTACCTGCAGAACGAGCAGTCCAAGGCCAGCTGGGGCCAGTACGTCTACGACTTCAACACGGCGATGCATCCGTGCGACACCGCCACCAGTGCCATCTGCCGCGAGTGGGATCCGAACTACCTCGACCCGGACTACCTGCGCGGCACAGCCGTCGCCGGTTCCGGGCGCGAAGTGTTCCTGATGAATAACAACCTGGTGGTGCCGTATTCGGACCAGTACGGCCTGGGCATGCGCAACATGTTCGGGGCCTGGGGCCACGACTGGCACACCGAGGTCATGTACTCCTACGTCAGGAGCCACGACGGCATCGCGTTCCTGCTCGGCAACCGGCGTGACGACGGGCTGTTCTTCCCGCCCGACCCGCCGGGCGCGACCGATCCGCCGCCGTGGGGCCAGGGCTTCGCCCCGTTCTCCAACCTGATCCTCGGGCAGAACGCGCTGGAGACGCGCACCCATGCGGTCTACCTCAAGCTCGAGAAGCCCTACACGCGTTCGTCCGGCTGGGGCGCGACGCTGGCCTACACCTGGACCGATTCGGAGCAGAACAGCCCGATCGACGGCTGGCCCGGCGCGTTCAACGCCGAGTTCATCGAGGACTACGGCTGGTTCCCGGGCAAGGTCCCGGAGAACCGGGTGGTCGCCTCCGGCATCTGGGACGGGCCCTTGGGGCTGACGTTCTCCGGCAAGGGCGTGTGGTCCGATGCCACCCCGCGCTACTACCAGAACTGCAACATGCCGGAATGGGCCTTCTGCCATTTCGCCAGCTACACGCCGGACGACGACTTCAAGCAGGTCGACCTGGCGGTGGAGAAGGTGTTCGACACCGGCAGCAACGTGCGCCTGCGGCTGCGCTTCGACGTGCTCAACGTGTTCGACTGGACCAACTACGCCGGCTACGAGGACTGGCGCGGCGGCGCCGGCGAGCCCCAGAATCCGCTCTGGGGCACGCCCAACGCGATCGCACTGCCCACGCGGACCTTCAAGCTGGGCATCGGCATCGACTGGTGAGTCCACGGCGGCCGGGCCCGGCCTCCTCTCCCGCCGGGCCGGCCGTTGCGTTCCGTCCCGTCCGCGCGCCGCGAGGCGCCGGGCGGGACGGGCCGGGTGGCAAGACAGGGCGGGTTGCGTGAGATGGGGGTCAGAGTGAACTGGCGGCATCTGCGAATCGGGGCGACGATGGCCATCGCGGCATGGCTGGCGGCGGCGTGCGGACGCGACCAGCCGCCGCCGCAACTGCCGCCGCCGCCCAAGCCCGACGTGATCCTGATCGAAGCGGTCCTGCCCGAGCGGCCACCGCGGCCGGAGCTGCCGCCGCTGTTCCGCGACATCGAGAAGCGCACCTTCCAGTTCTTCTGGGACACCACCAACGAGCAGAACGGCCTGACCCCGGACCGCTACCCGTCGCGCCCGTTCGCCAGCATCGCCTCGATCGGCTACGCGTTGACCGCCTATCCGATCGGCATCGAGAACGGCTGGGTCAGCCGCACCCAGGCGGTGGACCGCACCCTGACCACGCTGCGCTTCCTGCGCGACATCCCGGAGGGGCCGCAGCGCACCGGAAAAGGCGCCTACAAGGGCTTCTACTACCACTTCCTCGACATGCAGCACGGCCATCGCTACGACAGCTGGGTGGAACTGTCGAGCGTGGACACCGCGCTGATGATGATGGGCGTGCTGTTCGCCCAGGCCTACTTCGACGGCGACGACCCGCGCGAGCAGGAGATCCGCCGGCTGGCCGACCAGCTGTACCGCAAGGTCGACTGGACCTGGCTGCAGCAGCGCGAGCCGCTGGTGTCGATGGGCTGGTTCCCGGAAAGCGGCTTCATCGTCCATGACTGGATGGGCTACAACGAGGCGATGCTGCTGTACGTGCTGGCGCTGGGCTCGCCGACCCATCCGGTCAGCGAGGACGCCTGGACGGTGTGGACCCGCACCTACGACCACGACTGGGGGGTCTACTACGGACAGGAGTACCTGTCCTTCGGCCCGCTGTTCGGCCACCAGTACAGCCACGTCTGGATCGACTACCGCGACATCCAGGACGCCTACATGCGCGGGCGCGGGATCGACTACTTCCTCAACAGCCGCCGCGCCGCGCTGGCCCAGCGCGAATACGCCATCGCCAATCCGATGAAGTGGAAGGACTACGGCGAGAACGTGTGGGGCCTGACCGCCGGCGACGGGCCGCAGAACACCCGCCAGATCTACCGCGGCGAGGAGCGCGAGTTCCGCCACTATTCCTCGCGCGGGGCCGGCCTGCGCGAGAACTTCGACGACGGCACCATCGTCCCGACCGCGGCGATCTCCTCGATCGTGTTCGCGCCCGAGGTGGTGATCCCGGCCACCGAGGAGATGCACCGCCGCTACGGCGACTTCCTGTACTCCAGCTACGGTTTCCTCGACTCGTTCAACCCCAGCTTCGACTTCGACATCCCGCTCAAGACCGGGCGGCTGGTGCCGGGCAAGGGCTGGGTGGCCAGCGACTACATCGGCATCGACCAGGGGCCGATCCTGGCGATGATCGCCAACTACCGCAACGAGTTCGTGTGGACGGTGATGAAGAAGAGCCCGTACATCCGCACCGGGCTGGAACGGGCCGGTTTCCGCGGTGGCTGGCTCACCCCGGAGGACGAGACGCCCGAGGCGCCGCAGTCCGATCCCGGCGCCGCGTCGGCACGCGCGCTGGGCGTGGCCGAGTCGCGCGCGGCGGCGGCCGAGGCGCAGAAGCAGCAGGAGCAGCCTCCCAGCAACCGCGCGCAGCCGCCACCGTGAGCGCCCCGGCCCACTGGCGCGGCGCGGCGCGCGCGGCGGCCGCGTGCGTGCTCCCGATCCTGGTGCTCGTCCTGGCCGCCTGCGGCCGCGACGCGCCCGAGCCGGTGCGCTTCTGGGCGATGGGCCGCGAGGCCGAAGTGGTCGCCGAACTGGTCCCCGAGTTCGAGCGCGAGACCGGCATCCGCGTGGAGATCCAGCAGGTCCCCTGGACCGCCGCGCACGAGAAGCTGCTGACCGCCTTCGCCGCCGAGGCGCTGCCGGACGTGTGCCAGCTCGGCAACACCTGGCTGCCGGAGTTCGCCGCGCTGGGCGTGCTGGAGCCGCTGCAGCCGTTCGTCGACGCCTCCGAAGTGGTCGACCCGGAGGATTTCTTCCCCGGCATCTGGGACACGGCGGTGATCGACGGGGAACTGCTCGGCATCCCGTGGTACGTGGACACGCGCCTGCTGTTCTACCGCAAGGACATCCTGCGCGAGGCCGGCGTGGAGCGGCCGCCGCGGACCTGGGCCGAGTGGGAGCAGGCGATGGCCGCGGTCAAGCGCCATGTCGGCCCGGACCGCTACGCGGTGCTGATGCCGCTCAACGAGTTCGAGCAGCAGCTGTCGTTCGCGCTGCAGCAGGATGACCCGCTGCTGCGCGACCACGACAACCGCGGCAACTTCCGGAGCCCGGGCTTCCGCCGCGCGCTGGCCTTCTACGCCAACATGTTCGAGCAGGGCTGGGCGCCGAAGATGTCCGAGACCCAGATCTCCAACGTCTGGGACGAGTTCTTCAACGGCTACTACGCGTTCTACCTGTCCGGACCGTGGAACGTCCGCGAGTTCCGCCGGCGCCAGCCGCCGGCGCTGGAAGGGCAGTGGGGCACCATGCCGCTGCCCGGTCCCGACGGCCCGGGCGCGGGCATCGCCGGCGGCACCAGCCTGGTGCTGTTCCGCGACTCGCCGCGCCAGCCGGAGGCATGGAAGCTGATCGAGTTCCTGTCGCGGCCCGACATCCAGCAGCGTTTCCACGCCATGATCGGCAACCTGCCGCCGAGGCGCAGCACCTGGGAGCATCCGGCGCTGGCGCAGGACGAGCTGTCGCACGCCTTCCGCGACCAGCTCGAGCGGGTCGAGCCGACCCCGAAGGTGCTGGAATGGGAGCGGATCGTGCAGGAGATGCGCATCGCCACCGAGCGCGTGGTCCGCGGCGGCGAGCCGCAGGACCAGGCCCTGCGCGAACTGGACCGGCGGGTCGACGCGATCCTGGAGAAGCGGCGCTGGATGTACGAACGCGAACATCCGGACGCCGCGGCCGTCGAGGCGACGCCATGAGCCGTTCGCTCGCCGGCTGGATGTTCGCCGCGCCGGCGTTGCTGGTGCTCGGCGTGTTCTTCGGCCTGCCGGTGCTGGCAGCGCTGGCGCTGAGCCTGACCGACTTCGACCTGTACGCGCTGGCCGACCGCGACAACCTGCGCTTCATCGCGCTGGACAACTACATCGAGCTGCTGCGCACGCCGATGTTCTGGAAGGCGCTGTGGAACACCACCTACTTCGTGGTGGTCGGGGTGCCACTGTCGATCGCGGTGTCGCTGGGCGCGGCGCTGCTGCTCAACGCACCGGTGGCGCGGGCCAGGGCGCTGTTCCGTACCGCGCTGTTCGCGCCGGTGGTGACCACCCTGGTGGCGGTGGCGGTGATCTGGCGCTACCTGTTCCACACCAGCTACGGCCTGGTGAACTGGGCGCTGGGCCACGTCGGCATCTCGCCGGTGGACTGGCTGGGCGACCCGCGCTGGGCGATGCCGACCATCATCCTGTTCGCGGTGTGGAAGAACTTCGGCTACAACATGGTGATCTTCCTGGCCGGCCTGCAGGCGATCCCGCAGGACCTGTACGAGGCCGCGCGCATCGACGGCGCCTCGCGCTGGCGCCAGTTCCTGCACATCACCCTGCCGCAGCTGGGGCCGGTGCTGCTGGTGGTCGGTGTGATCACCGTGTCCGGCTACTTCCAGCTGTTCGCCGAGCCCTACGTGATGACCCGCGGCGACCCGCTGCAGAGCACGGTCAGCGTGCTGTACTTCATGTTCGAGGAGGGCTTCAAGTGGTGGAACCTGGGCCGCGCCTCGGCAGTGGCGTTCCTGCTGTTCCTGATCATCCTGGGCGTGACCACGCTGATGCTGCGCCTCGGGCGCAGGAAGGGGCTGGTATGAAGCACCGGCGGGCAGGCGCATGAGTCGCGAGGTCGGGCAGTCGCGCGCACATGCGCTGCTGGTCAACGGCGCGCTGCTGGCGCTGGCCGCGGTCAGCCTGGCGCCGCTGCTGTGGATGCTGTCGGTGTCGTTCATGCCGGCCGGCGAGGCCAGCCGCTTCCCGCCGCCGCTGCTGCCGTCGTCGGTCACGTTCGACAACTACCACGAGATGTTCGGCCGCACCGGCATGGCCCGCAACTTCGCCAACAGCGTGCTGGTGTCGGTGGCCATCACCCTGGGCGCGCTGCTGTTCAACACCCTGGCCGGCTACGCCTTCGCCAAGCTGCGCTTCGCCGGCCGCGAGCGGGTGTTCCAGCTGCTGCTGGCCGCGCTGGTGGTCCCGGCGCAGGTGGCGATGCTGCCGCTGTTCCTGCTGATGAAGCAGCTGGGCCTGGTCAACACCTACGCCGGGGTGGTGGTGCCGGCGCTGGCCGGGGTGTTCGGCATCTTCCTGGTGCGCCAGTACGCGCGCTCGATCCCGGACGAGCTGCTGGAGGCGGCGCGGATCGACGGGGCGGGCGAGTGGCGGATCTTCTTCACCATCGTGCTGCCGATGCTCAAGCCGGTGCTAGTGACGCTGGCGATCTTCACCTTCATGGCCGCCTGGAACGACTTCATGTGGCCGCTGATCGTGCTGACCGACCAGGCGAACTACACCCTGCCGGTGGCGATGGCCTCGCTCTCGCGCGAGCACATCCAGGACGTGGAGATGATGATGGCCGGCGCGGTGGTCACGGTGATCCCGGTGCTGGCGCTGTTCCTGCTGCTGCAGCGCTACTACATCCAGGGACTGTTGCTGGGCAGCGTGAAAGGATGAGGTGGGTTCGATGTTCTCAGATGGATTGCTGGGCGGTTGGCTGAAAGCATTGGCTTGCCGGCATGGTCGCGGGGCCGGTGCGGTGCCCCGGGCCGGGACACGCCGTGAATCCATCCCTGGAGGCTCGACGGCGGCATCCATGCCGCCGACGGTCCCGGCCCGGGGCACCGCACCGGCCCTCCGGTCCTGGCTGGATGCGGGTAGAAAAAGCAGGGGGTCGCTCAAGCCCATCCAGTCACGCGACCTGGGAGTCCTCAGTGGATTTGCCGATGGGCACATAGATCGCAGTGTTGTTGCTTTTCCCGTCAGGTCGCCGCGGACGCTTGCAGGCGAGACATGGTCTCCCTTGGCGAAACGCGCCGTAGATCCATCCATGGAGGCTCGACGGCGCCATCCATGGCGCCGTCGGTTTCGCCAAGGGAGACCATGCCTCGCCCTACGCCACGCTGGTTTGGCTCTTGCTCTTGGCCTCGTCGCTGCGGAGACGGCAAGCGCCCAAACGCAGGTGCTGGACGACTTCGAAGACGCATCTCCCTGGGGCGTGGTGGTCTCCAACCAGGTCAGCGGCAGCCTGCGCCAGGTGGAGGGCGTCGAGGGCAGGGCGCTGTGCCTGGACTACGACTTCAACGGCGTGTCCGGCTACGCCGGGATCCAGCGCGAGCTGCCGCTGGAGTATCCGGAGAACTACCGCTTCGGCTTCCGGTTGCGCGGCGACTCGCCGGCCAACGACCTGCAGTTCAAGCTGGTCGACGCCAGCGGCGACAACGTGTGGTGGGTGAACCGGCCCCGCTACGATTTTCCCGTCGGCTGGACCGAGGTGAGCTACCGCACCCGCCACATCGACAAGGCCTGGGGCCCGGATCCGGACAGGACCCTGCGCCGCAGCGCGAAAGTCGAGTTCACCGTCTACAACAACGCCGGCGGCGCCGGCTCGGTGTGCTTCGACCAGCTGACGTTCGAGCCGCTGCCGCCCGATCCGGCGACGCCGCCGCGCGCGGTCGCGGCCGAGGCGACCGCCTCGCCGGCCACCGCCGCACTGGCCATCGACGGCGACCTGGCGACCGCCTGGCGCACTGGCGGCGCGCAGCGGCTGGTACTGGACCTCGGGCAGGTCCGCGAATTCGGCGGCTTGCGCCTGCACTGGGCCGCGGCCGGGCAGCGGCCGGCGCGCTATGCCGTGGAACTGGAGGACGGGCAGGGCGGTTGGCGCGTAGTACGCGAGGTCGAGGCGGGCCGCGGCGACACCGACTGGATCGCGCTGCCGGAGGCCGAATCGCGCCGCATCGCGCTGGCGCTGGAAGGCGCGCGCTACGCGCTGGCCGAGGCGCAGGTGCAGCCGCTGGCGTTCTCCACCCATCCCAACGACTTCGTCAAGGCGGTGGCCGCCGACCTGCCGCGCGGCTGGCTGCCGCGCGGGTTCACCGGCGAGCAGCCGTACTGGACCATCGTCGGCATCGACGGCGGCCTCGAGCAGGGGCTGATTGGCGAAGACGGCGCAGTGGAGGTCGCGCGCGGCGGCTTCAGCATCGAACCGTTCCTGGTGGAGGACGGGACGCTGCTCACCTGGGCCGACGTGCAGACCGGACAGGGCCTGCGCAGCGGCGGCATTCCCATGCCCAACGTGACCTGGACCCGGGCCGATGACGACACGCCGCTGCTCGACGTGCTGGCCTTCGCCCAGGGCACGCCGGAGGACTCGCAGCTGGTCGCGCGCTACCGCGTGACCAATCCGGGCGAGCGGACGCGCGAGGTCACGCTGGCGCTGGCTATCCGGCCGTTCCAGGTCAATCCGCCCAGCCAGTTCCTCAACACCATCGGCGGCGTCAGCCGGATCGAGCGCCTGGCGATCGCCGAAGGCACCGTCGAGGTGGACGGACGGCCGCGCGTATTCGCGACCGGCGCGCCGGATGCCGCGTTCGCCACCCCGTTCGACGCCGGCCTGGAAGTGATGCGGCTGGCCGCCGGAGACATCCCGGCCGCGACCGCGGTCGCCGATCCGACCGGACTGGCCTCCGGCATGCTGCTCTACCGCTGGCGGCTGGCACCGGGCCAGACCCGCGAAGTCGCGCTGGTGGCGCCGCTGAGCGGACCGGCGCGACTGCCGGCAGGCTTCGATCCGCAGGCCGCGACGCAGCGCGCCGAGGCGCAATGGCAGGAGCTGCTCGGCCAGGTCCGGTTGCGCCTGCCGCCGCAGGCACAGGAGTTCTCCGATACGGTACGCACCGCGCTGGGCCACATGCTGGTCTCGCGGGTCGGCCCGCGCCTGCAGCCGGGCACGCGCTCGTACTCGCGCAGCTGGATCCGCGACGGGGCGATGATCTCCGAGGGCCTGCTGCGGCTGGGCCGGCCGGAGGTCGTGCGCGAGTACCTGGAGTGGTACGCGCCATTCCAGTTCGACAACGGCAAAGTGCCGTGCTGCGTCGACGACCGCGGCAGCGACCCGGTGCCGGAGAACGACAGCCACGGCGAACTGATCTTCAACATCGCCGAGTACTGGCGCTACACCGGCGACCGCGCGTTCCTGGAGAAGATGTGGCCGCACGTGGCCGGCGCGTTCGGGTACATGGAGCAGCTGCGCGCCAGCGAGCGCACCGCGGCCAACCGCAGGCTGGATCCGGCCTTCTACGGGATGATGCCGGCCTCGATCAGCCACGAGGGCTATTCGGCCAAGCCGATGCACTCGTACTGGGACAACTTCTGGGCGCTGCGCGGCTACAAGGACGCGGTGGAGATCGCGCAGGCGCTGGGCCGCGACGCCGACGCCCGGCGCATGGCCGCCGCGCGCGACCAGTTCCGCGCCGACCTGGCCGCCTCGCTGCGCGCGGCCACCCGCCGCCACGGCATCGACTACCTGCCGGGCGCGGCCGAGCTGGGCGACTTCGACCCCACTTCCACCACCATCGCGCTGGCGCCGGGCGGCGAGCAGGACTGGCTGCCGCGCGACCTGCTGGAGAACACCTTCGAGCGCTACTGGCGCGAGTTCGTGCAGCGTCGCGACGGCCAGCGCGAATGGAAGGACTACACCCCCTACGAGTGGCGCAACGTGGCCGCGTTCGTGCGCCTGGGCTGGCGCGAGCGCGCCTGGGAGGCGACCGAGTATTTCTTCAGGGACCGCGCGCCGCAGGACTGGAACCAGTGGGCCGAAGTCGTCTCGCGCACGCCGCGCACGCCGTTCTTCGTCGGCGACCTGCCGCATGCCTGGGTGGCCTCGGACTTCCTGCGCTCGGCGCTGGACATGTTCGCCTACGTGCGCGAGCGCGACGACAGCCTGGTGCTTGCCGCCGGGGTGCCGGTGGACTGGCTGGAAGGGGAGGGCATCGCGGTCGAGGGCCTGTACACGCCGCACGGACGGCTCGGCTATTCACTGCAGCGTATCGATGGCGAACTGCGCCTGGACGTGGCCGCCGATGCCGGCCTGCCGCCGGGCGGGCTGGTGCTGCCGTGGCCGTATGCCGGCGAGCCGGGCGCGGTGACCATCGACGGGGCGCCGGCGCAGTGGCGCGACGGCGAGTTGCGGGTCGTCCGGCCCGGGGCGCAGGTACGGATCGCCGTGCCCGCGCCGTGATGCGCCTGGGCACCCGGACCGGCGACCGCGTCGCCGAGCGCGATGGACGCAGCCGATCCGATGGTTTCCTGTAGGAGCCGGGTTCAGCCGGCGACACGCCACCTTGGCACAGGCGACTTCCTCATTCTTCCAACGCCCGTGTCGCCGGCTGAACCCGGCTCCTACAATGCCCGCAGGCGAACGGAGACCGTCCATGCCGCGCACCACCATCCCGTTGTGGGCCATCCCGCTGGCGATCGCACTGATCATGCTGGTGGCCGCGCACCTGGCCTGGTGGCTGTCCTTGCGCGCGGGCTACATCGAGGCCTGCAATCCCTACTGGGACGGCTGCACCTCGATCAGCCGCGCCGCCCGCCACGGCCTGGGCAACCACCTGTTCCGCCTGCTGATGCTGCCCTGCGCGCTGCTGCTGGCCATCCACTGGTGGCTGGCGTCGCGCTGGATCTCCGCGCGCGGTACGCCCGCGGCGCTGCTGGCCGGATTCGGCCTGGCCGCCGCGCTGGCGTTGGGCGTCTATGCGACGTTCCTGGGTACCGACGGCGCCGCCTACGCGTTCCTGCGTCGCTACGGCATCACCCTGTTCTTCGGTTGCGGCTTCCTGGCCCAGCTGCTGTTCCTGCGCCGCTGGCGCAGGAGTGAGCCTGCAGCCGCGGCGGGCCGGCAGTGGCGGGCGATGGCCGCGGTCTGCGTCGCGATGCTGCTGCTGGGCGTGACCAACGTGCTCGCCGACGCGCTGCTGCAGGACCGGCAGCGCCAGGACCGGCTCGAGAACGCGCTGGAATGGCAGTTGGGCCTGCTGCTGGCGGGCTGGTATTTGCTGCAGGCCTGGCAGTGGCGGAAGGAGCGGCTGGTGGTGGCTTTCGCCGAGCGCTCCTAGAACGGAGTGGGCCTCGCCGTCGCGACGCCTGCAGGGAGAAGCGGGGCACCCGCGCTGCGCGCGGTTGCGCTAAAGGATCAGCGCGCGCGCACGCCGGCGACGATCGCCGCGGCCTTGGCAGCGCTGGCCTCGACCTTGTCCCACTCGCCGGCCTTGAGCCACGGCTTGGGCACCATCCACGAACCGCCGATGCAGACCACGTTCGGCTGCGACAGGTATTCGGCGGCGGTCTCCTCGGTGATGCCGCCGGTGGGGCATATCTTCAGTTCCGCCAGCGGACCGGCCAGGCCCTTGAGCATGGTCAGGCCGCCGACGGCGGTGGCGGGGAACAGCTTGCACACGCGGAAGCCGCGCGCCATCAGCGACAGGAACTCGGTCGGCGTGGCGCCGCCGGGCACCGCCGGGATCCGCGCCCGCGCCAGCGCGTCGGCCAGTTCCGGCGGCGTGCCGGGCGTGACCAGGAAGTCGGCCCCCAGTTCGATGCACTTTTGCATCTGCTCGACGGTCAGCACGGTGCCCATGCCGACCGCGATCCCCGGTAGTTCCTTCTTCAGCGCGACCAGCGCATCGAGCGCGGCCGGCGTGCGCAGGGTCAGCTCGATCGCAGTCAGCCCGCCCCGCAGCAGCGCGGCCGACAGCTTGCGCGCCTCGTCGACGCTGTCGGCGGTGACCACCGGCAGGATGCCGGACTTGCGCAGCAGCTGTTCGGCCTGGGCCTGGGTGTCGGCGATGCTCATGGGGGTGGAGTGCTCCGTGGAGGTATGCGTGCAGCACGGGATTCTAACCCGTGTGCCTTGTGGCGAACGGTCGGTTGCCGTCGTATCCATCCCGTGGGCCGGCGATCTCGAAGGCGCCGGCTCCTGCCTTCTGTAGGAGCCGACTTCAGTCGGCGACACGGGCGTCGGGAACACGAGGGAGTCGCCTGTGCCGACGGTGCAGCGTCGCCGGCTGGACGGGGCCCCATGAAAACGCCCGCGCGGATACCGGAATCATGGGGGCGTCGCCTGTGCCTGCGGCGTCGTGTCGCCGACTGAAGTCAGCTCCTACAAGGAAGCGGCCACGCGGCCGGGCAAACGACCACGTGGTGACCTGGGGAGGACCGCCGCCGGTTGCCGGCGCCTCAGGCGTCCTTGGCCTCGTGCGGTGCCAGCGCCGCGTCGGCGTCGCAGCCGAGTTCGTACTCGGCGTCGTAGTCCCAGGCGGCGCCGTCGTGCGCCGGCGGGCCGCAGGAGATCGATAGCGCGCCCTGGTCGGCCGGGCCTACCATCGCGCGGCTGAAGGCGAACAGGTTGCGGCCCAGGTCGTGCGCGTCGGGGCTGGTGTTGGCCGCGACCTCGCGCGCGTTGAACTCGGCTGCGTCGACCAGTACCTCCAGCGTGCCGGCCTCGCTGTCCAGCCGCACCAGGTCGCCATCGCGGACCTTGCCGATCGCCCCGCCGCGCGCCGCTTCCGGGGTGAAGTGGATCGCCGCCGGGATCTTGCCCGACGCGCCGGACAGGCGGCCGTCGGTGACCAGCGCCACCTTGCGGCCCTGGTTCTGCAGCATGCCCAGCAGCGGCGCCAGCGAATGCAGCTCGGGCATGCCGTTGGCGCGCGGTCCCTGGTAGGTCACCACCGCGACGAAATCCCGCGGCAGCACGCCGGCGGCGTGCAGCTTGTTGAGTTTCTGCGGCGCATCGACCACCACCGCCTGCGCCTCGACGTAGCGGTGCTCGGGCTTGACCGCTGACAGCTTGATCAGGCCGCGGCCGATGTTCCCGCGCAGCAGGCGCAGGCCACCCTGCGCCTCGAACGGCGCGGCGACCGTGCGCACCACCGATTCGTCGGCCGATACCGCCGCCGCCGGCACCGAGGACAGGACGCCGTCGTCCAGCCGCGGCTCGCGGGTGAACGCGCGCATGCCCTCCGGCACCACCGTGGCCAGGTCATGCATCATCCCCGCGTCGAGCAGCTCGCGGAACACGAACGGCACGCCGCCGGCGGCCTGGAAGCGGTTCACGTCGGCCTCGCCGTTCGGGTACACGCGCGCCAGCAGCGGTACCACCTGCGAGATCTGGTCCATGTCGTCCCAGGTCAGCACGACGCCGGCCGCGCGTGCCACCGCGATCCAGTGGATGGTGTGGTTGGTCGAACCGCCGGTGGCCATCAGCGCCACCACCGCGTTGACGATCGCGCGCTCGTCGATCAGCCGGCCCAGCGGCCGGTAGTCGTCGCCCAGCGCGGTCATCCGCAGCACCCGGCGCACGGCCTCGTCGTCCAGCGCGGCGCGCAGTGGCGTGTCCGGGTTGATGAACGAGCTGCCCGGCAGCTGCACGCCCATCGCCTCCAGCAGCACCTGGTTGGAGTTGGCGGTGCCGTAGAAGGTGCAGGTGCCCGGCGCGTGGTAGGACTGCGCCTCGACCTCCAGCAGTTCCTCGCGGGTGGCCTCACCGGCGGCGTAGCGCTCGCGCACCTCGGCCTTCTTCTTGTTCGGGATGCCCGCCGGCATCGGCCCGGCCGGCACGAACAGCGCCGGCAGGTGGCCGAAGGCCAGCGCGCCGATCAGCAGGCCCGGCACGATCTTGTCGCAGATGCCCAGGTACAGCGCCGCATCGAAGGCGTCGTGGCTCAGGCCCACCGCGGCGCCCTGGGCGATCACGTCGCGCGAGAACAGCGACAGTTCCATGCCGCCGCGGCCCTGGGTGACGCCGTCGCACATCGCCGGCACGCCGCCGGCGACCTGCGCGGTGGCGCCGAGGCTGCGGGCGAGGGCGCGAATGCGCTCGGGATAGTGCTCGTACGGCTGGTGCGCCGAGAGCATGTCGTTGTAGGCGGTGATGATGCCCAGGTTGGGCGTGGCCTCGCCGCGCAGGCGCGCCTTGTCGGTGTCGCCGCAGGCGGCAAACACGTGCGCCAGGTTGGCGCAGCTCAGCGGCTGGCGGTTGGGGCCGTTGCGCACGGCCTGCTCGATCCCGGCCAGGTAGGCGGCGCGCGAGGGCGCGCTGCGCCGGCGGATGCGCTCGGTGACTTCTTCGATCTTCGGATGCAGGCTCATTGGCGGGGGGCTATGAGGCGTATTGCCTTGGAAAACGGTGGGGAATGCCCTGCGAAATCAATCAACGCCGGGGTCTTAATTTGAATCCCCGCACATGGATGTGCGGGCTTTTGCGAGGGACTCGCATCAAATGGAGGGACGCGCACCGAACTATCGCACTACAAGCACCAATGCACCCGCATCGGCTCGATCCCGATCCCGATCGCGGCCCGGATCGGCAGTTCGCGCACGTCGTCGCCGTCGAGCGCGCGCAGGAACACCTCGCGCTTGGCCTCGCCGCGCAGCAGCAGCAGCCGGTGGCGGGTGCGCGCCAGGCCGGCGGGGGTGAGGGTGATGCGCAGCGGCCAGTCGCCGGAGACCGGGCAGCCGGTGGCGTCCAGGGCGGCGTAGGGCAGCTTGCTGGCCAGCGCGCGGTCCAGGTCGACCGCGCCGGGGAACAGCGAGGCGGTATGGCCGTCGTTGCCCATGCCCAGCACCGCCACGCAGGCTTCCTGCGCGTGTTCGGCCTCCAGGTTGGCGGCATGGACCGACTCGGCCAGGGTCAGGCCCTCGCGCACCAGCGGCTCGAAGTGGCCGACCTCGGCGCGGTCCAGCAGGCTCTCGCGGACCAGGCGCGCGTTGCTGGCGCTGTCCTGGGGCGACAGCCAGCGTTCGTCGACCAGGCCGACGGTGATCTTGGACCAGTCCAGCGGCGCCACCGCCAACTGCGCGTAGGCCGGTGCCGGGGTGGTGCCGCCGGACAGCAGCATGCGCGCGCGGCCGCGGATGGCCAGTTCGACCGCCAGCATGCGCTCCATGTCCTCGACGATCGCGTGGATCCAGGATTCCGGATCAGGGTGCTCGAACCACTCGATGCGCGAGTCGCGCTTCATCGGCTTGCTCTTCACCGGGCCTCCCGGCGCAGCAGGTCGACCGCGTAGGCGGCGGCGCCGAGCAGGCCCGCGCGCGGGTGCACCACCGCCAGCGACGGCACCCGCGCCATGGTCGGCGAGAAGCGGCCCTTGTACTCGAAGCGCTGGCGGAACCCGGAATGGCGCAGCGAGTCGAGCATCTTCGGCACCAGCCCGCCGGTGAGGAACACGCCGTCCCAGGCGCCCAGGGTCAGCACCAGGTCGCCGGCGATGGCGCCGAACACCGCGCAGAACACGTCGACCGCGCGCATGCCCAGCGGATCGCCGGCGGCGGCGCGGGCGGTGATGTCCTTGGGCTCGAGCAGGCCCGGGTCGACCCCGGCGATCTCGCACAGGGCGCGGTGGATGTTGACCAGGCCAGGCCCGCAGATCAGGCGCTCGTTGGAGACCCGGCCGAACTGCGCCGAGAGGATGTCCAGGATGCGGATCTCCTCCGGCGTGCCCGGCGGGAAGCTGACGTGGCCGCCTTCGGTCTCCAGCGGGTAGCAGCGGCCGTCACGGATGATCAGCCCGCCCACGCCCAGGCCGGTGCCCGGGCCGAGCACGGCATAGGTACGTGGCTGCTCCACCGGCGCCGGGGTCCAGGCCGCGCCGCCGATGGCGACCACGTCCTCGGGCCGGTACAGGCTGATCGCCATGCCTTGCGCGGCGAAGTCGTTGAGCAGGTGGACCTGGTCGAAGCCGAGCATCTCGCAGGTGCGGCTGCGCGAGATGACCCAGGGATGGTTGGTGATCCGCGCCTCGTCGCCGTCGACCCGGCCGGCCACCGCGAACACGCCGCGGCTGGCCTGCGCGCCGGCCTGCTCCAGGTAGTGGCGGGCGGCGTCGGCCAGCGACGGGAAGTCGGCCACCGCGAACTCGCGCACGCTGTCTTCCACCAGCGGCACCGCCGCGTGCGGGTCGGCCAGGGCGAAGCGGGCGTTGGTCCCGCCGATGTCGGCGATCAGCAGCGAAACGGACATGCTCAGGCCCTGCGCCCAGCCGGGCGGCCGACCGCATCGAACTGCGCGGGCAGGTAGCCGGCCGCCTCCCGCGGGCCCCAGGTGCCGGCCGGGTAGTACTCCAGCGGCACGTCGCCGCTCTTCCAGCCGGCGACCACGCTGTCGATCCAAGCCCAGGCCGCCTCGACCTCGTCGTTTCGCACGAACAGGGCGTGGCTGCCGTGCAGCGCGTCCAGGAACAGGCGCTCGTAGGCGATGCGGCGGTTGCGGCCGGTTTCCGAGGACAGCTCCAGTTCCAGCGGCTGCAGCTCCAGGGTGCCCCATTCCGGGCCGGCCAGGCTGCTCATCAGGCCCAGCTCGATGTCCTCCTGCGGCTGCAGGCGGAAGGTCAGGCGGTTGGGCGCGGCGTGGGCGCCGTCGGGGCGCTCGAACAGCCAGTGGGTGACCGGCTTGAGCGTCACCGTGACCACGGTCGAGCGTTCGGCCATGCGCTTGCCGGTGACCAGATGGAACGGCACCCCGGCCCAGCGCCAGTTGTCGATGTGCGCGGTGACGCCGACGAAGGTTTCGACATCGCTGTCATCCGGCGGCGCGTAAGCCTGCACCGGCGCACCGTCGATCAGGCCGGCGATGTAGCGGCCGCGCACGCTGTGGCGCTCGGCCTCGGTGGCACTGAACGGACGCATCGCGCGCAGCACCTTGACCTTCTCGTCGCGGATGCGGTCGGCGCCCAGCGAGGCCGGCGGCTCCATCGCCACCAGGCACAGCAGCTGCAGGATGTGGCTCTGGACCATGTCGCGCAGCGCGCCGGAACGGGCGTAGTAGGCGTTGCGGCCGTCCACGCCCTCGGTCTCGGAGACCAGGATGTTGACCGAGTCGATGTAGTTGCGGTTCCACACCGCCTCCAGCAGGGTGTTGCCGAAGCGCAGGGCCAGCAGGTTCTGCACCGCCGCCTTGCCCAGGTAGTGGTCGATGCGGAAGATCCGGTCCTCGTCGATCAGGCCGCCGATGGTGGCGTTGATCTCGCGCGCCGAGCCCAGGTCGTGGCCGATCGGCTTCTCCAGCATCAGCCGGTTGGGCGCCTTGAACGCGCCGCCCAGGGCCAGCCCCTCGCAGGTGCTGATGTACAGGCCCGGCGGGATCGACAGGTAGCTCACGCAGGGGCGGTCGACCAGGTCGCGCACCGCCTCGGCCACCGATTCGGGGGTGCGCATGTCGACCGAGCGGTAATCGACCCGGGCCAGGAACTGCTCGATCTGCTCGTCGGTGGGCGTGTAGTGGCTCAGGTGGGCGAAGCGCTCGCGCAGGATCGCGCGGAACTTGTCGGTGTCGTGCGGCGACAGCGCCAGCGCGCGCACGCGGAAGTCCTCCGGCAGCAGGCCGTCGCCCTGCAGGCGCAGCAGCGAGGGGAACAGGTAGCGCTGCGCCAGGTCGCCGGTGGCGCCGAACAGCAGCAGGGTGTCATGCATCCGGTGGGCTTCCGTGGCGTGTGGCATCGGGTCCGTGGCTTCTCGAGGGTCGTGTCCGTGGGGTGGACGGGTGCGGCGGTACGGAGGTGAAGGTTACCGTACGGGTGCGTTCAAACTGTCGAAATATCGCCGTCCACGCCGCCACTTGTCCAGTGGTCAGACCGTGTCCGCGGAAACGGTCTGCTCCATTCTGCGGCGCACGGTCCGCGGCATGTCTCCTGCATGCGCAGCGGAGGACACGGCGTGGACAGCATGCGTGGAACTCCTTTGTCGCGCAGGGTTTGCCGACACTGGCGCCGCGGCTCCGGCGGCGCGGGGCGGTCGCCGCCGGCGGCTGCGCCGTGACATGATCGCGGTGCCGGAGCGCTGCCCGTGGCCGGATGTGCGCGCCGGCAACGCATACGTATTCCCGGAGAGGCCGATGGCGGGCGTGCAGCTGGAAGAGGTTCGCAAGGTCTACCGCAACGGCCAGGTCGCCGTGCACGGCGCCAGCTTCGAGGTCGCCGAGGGCGAACTGATGGTGCTGGTCGGGCCGTCCGGCTGCGGCAAGTCGACCCTGCTGCGGATGATCGCCGGACTGGAGGAGATCAGCGCCGGCACCCTGCGCATCGGCGGTCGCGTGGTCAACGACGTGGCGCCGAAGGACCGCGACATCGCCATGGTCTTCCAGAGCTATGCGCTGTACCCGCACATGACCGTGGCCGAGAACCTGGCCTTCGGCCTGAAGCTGCGCGGCATGCCGCGCGCCGATGTCGAGCGGCGGGTGGCCGAGGCGGCGGCGATGCTCGGCCTGGAAGGCATGCTCGGCAAGCGCCCGCGCGAGATGTCCGGCGGCCAGCGCCAGCGCGTGGCCCTGGGCCGGGCGCTGGTGCGCGAGCCGGCGGTGTTCCTGCTCGACGAGCCGCTGTCCAACCTGGACGCCAAGCTGCGCCATTCGACCCGCACCGAGATCGCCCGGCTGCACCAGCGGCTGGGCGCGACCATGGTCTACGTCACCCACGACCAGGTCGAGGCGATGACCCTGGGCCAGCGCATCGTGGTGCTCGACGCCGGCCGCATCCAGCAGATCGACACGCCGATGGCGCTGTACGAGCGCCCGGCCAACCTGTTCGTGGCCGGTTTCCTCGGCAGCCCGGCGATGAACGTGCTCGAGGGCGAGTTGCAGGCCGCCGACGGCCTGCGCCTGGTACTGGACGGGCAGGGCGACGTGCCGCTGCCCGGGGCCGACGTGCCGGACGCCTGGCTGGGCCGGCGGGTGGCGCTGGGTGTGCGCCCGGAGCACCTGCTGCCGGCCGGCGAGGGCCTGCAGGCGCGGGTGGACGTGGTCGAGCCGGTCGGCAGCGAGGCGTTCCTGCACCTGGATTTCGGCGGCCGGCCGCTGGTCTCGCGGCTGCCGCCGCAGAAGCTGCCGGAGCCGGGTGCCCAGTTGCGCCTGCGCGCCGACCCGGCGCACCTGCACTTCTTCGATCCCAGCGACGGAGTGCGGCTGGCGGCCTGAGCCAGCCTTGTAGCGCTGAACGGCGCTTGCAGGAGCCCAGCTTGCTGGCGACACGGGCGACCGGATTGCGGGGGCGTCGCCTGTGACAACGGCGTCGTGTCGCCGGCTGAACCCGGCTCCTACAAAGGGCAACGTCGTGTCGCCCTCCTGTTCGCGCTCTTACTTGTAGGAGCTGACTTCAGTCGGCGACACGGGCGTCGGAAACACGAGGTCGTCGCCTGCGCCCGCACTGCCGCCGCGCCGGCCGAACCCGGCGCCCACGAAAGGCGCTGGCGTCAGCGCGCCAGGCCTTCCACGAAAGGTTCCACCACCGCCTCCTGGCCCCCGGCCAGCAGCGGGGCCGCCTCGCGTTCCAGCGGCAGCACCGCCAGGGCGATCCGCGGCACGACGCCGGCCGTGCCGACCACGCTGCCGATGGCCCGCCCGGACTGGAACACTTCGTCGCCCGCTTCGACCGTATCGGGCACCCGCAGCAGCAGCGTCTCGCGCTTGGCCTTGCCCAGGAAATGGGTACGGGCCACGATCTCCTGGCCCGGGTAGCAGCCCTTCTTCACGCTGAAGGCGGCCAGCCGGTCCAGCGCCAGCTGCTGCGGCGTCCACTGTTCGCGCTGCGACGCCGGCAGGCGCGGCAGGCCCAGGCGCAGGTCGGCGACGGTCCAGGCCTCGCTGGCCGCGGCGTCGGACACCGCCGGGGCAGGGGAGATGCGCAGGCGGCGGGGCAGGCCCGCGGCGCCGTAGTCCAGTTCCAGCGCGGTGTCCTCGCTGCCGGCCAGGTCGGCGCCAAGGGCCTGCGCCGGCGCAGCGAACGCGCCGGCGACATGCAGGTCCGGCCGCGGCGCGATCACGACCTTGCGCCGGAACACGAAGCGGCGCAGCGCCTCGCCCAGTTCCGCCGCGTCGAAGTCCGGCAGCAGCAGCCGCAGCGAAGCCTCGCCGGTGCGCAACAGCGCGAACACGGCGATGACGCGGCCCTTCGGCGTCAGCAGCGCGCTCCACTGCCACTGTCCCGCCGCCAGCGCCGCCACGTCGTTGGCGAACTGCGCCTGGGCGAAGGCGACCGCGTCGGGGCCATCCAGCGCGAGCACGGAATGGCCGTCCAACGCGAAGGAATCCACCGGAAATCCCTGTGGAATCAGGGGGGATACGAAAGGCTGGTTGTCAGGCACGTTAACCGGGGCTTAAAATTTTGTGCGTTGCAAGGAGTCCCATGATAGGTCAAAGCCCCGCGGTTCCCGAGCCTGCCGACGCGCAGGAGCGTGGAACACAGCCGCCCGCCGACGCCGCCATTCCGGCGTTGCCGCGCGAAATCGGCGGGCGCGAGGGTCTGGAGCCCACCCGCTACGGGGACTGGGAAAAGAACGGACGCTGCGTCGATTTCTGACGCCGCGCCATCAGCCACGCGGCCCGCAGGCCGCACAGCCGAGACAAACCAGCGAATGAGCAGTCGCGAACGCCCCCTGTCACCGCATCTGCAGGTGTACCGCTGGCAGATCCAGATGGTGACCTCGATCCTGCACCGCGCCACCGGCGTCGTCCTGGCCGCCGGCGCCCTGGTCATCGCCGCAGGCCTGCTGTCGCTGATGCTCGGCCCGTCCGCATGGAGCTGCTTCACCGGCGTGGCCGGCGCCTGGTATGGCCAGCTGTTCCTGTTCGGCTGGAGCTGGGCCTTCGCCTACCACCTGTGCAACGGCATCCGCCACATCGTGCAGGACTTCGCCATCGGCCACAGCATCCCGGCCTTCGTCCGCAGCAGCTGGCTGTCGGTGGCCGGCAGCCTGGTCATCACCGCCGTCATCTGGGTCTGCGCGCTGAATGGAGGTGCCGCATGAGCCGTTACCGCACCCCGCTGAAGAACGTGCGCGGCCTGGGCTCGGCCAAGACTGGCACCGAGCACTTCATCCACCAGCGCCTGACCGCCACCGCGCTGGCCATCCTCGGCCTGTGGTTCGTCTGGTTCGTCCTGAGCCTGGTCGGCAGCGACTACCTGACCGCCACCGACGCGGTGTCCAAGCCGTGGAACGCGGTGTTGCTGGTCGGCTTCCTGGCCGCCATGTTCTGGCATGCGCAGCTGGGCCTGCAGGTCGTGCTCGAGGACTACATCCACCATTCGCTGCTGGCGCTGATCCTGCAGACCGGCGTGAAGTTCATCGCGGTGCTGGGCGCGATCGTCAGCATCTTCGCCGTGGCCCGCATCGCGCTGGCCGGCTGACCGCCGCGCAAAGGAAATAGAGACCCGATGTCCGCCTACAAGATCACCGAACACAAGTACGACATGGTCGTCGTCGGCGCCGGCGGCGCCGGCCTGCGCGCCACCTTCGGCCTGGCCCAGAAGGGCCTGCAGACGGTGTGCCTGACCAAGGTCTTCCCGACCCGCTCGCACACCGTGGCCGCGCAGGGCGGTATCTCCGCCGCGCTGGGCAACATGGGCGAGGACGACTGGCGCTACCACTTCTTCGACACCATCAAGGGCTCGGACTGGCTGGGCGACCAGGACGCGATCGAGTACATGTGCCGCGAGGCGATCCCGGCGATCATCGAGCTGGAGCACTACGGCGTGCCGTTCTCGCGCACCGAGGAAGGCAAGATCTACCAGCGCCCGTTCGGCGGCATGACCACCCGCTACGGCGAGGGCCCGCCGGCGCAGCGCACCTGCGCGGCGGCCGACCGCACCGGCCACGCCATGCTGCACACGCTGTACCAGCAGTCGCTGGCGCATGACGCGCGCTTCATGATCGAGTACTTCGCGCTCGACCTGATCTTCGACGAGGAAGGCGCCTGCCGCGGCGTGCTGGCGCTGGACATGGCCGAGGGCTCGCTGCACCTGTTCCGCGCCCACGGCGTGGTCCTGGCCACCGGCGGCTACGGCCGCGCCTACTTCAGCGCCACCTCGGCCCATACCTGCACCGGCGACGGCGGCGGCCTGGTGATGCGCGCCGGCCTGCCGATGCAGGACATGGAGTTCGTCCAGTTCCACCCGACCGGCATCTACGGCGCCGGCTGCCTGATCACCGAGGGCGTGCGCGGCGAAGGCGGCATCCTGCGCAACGCCAGCGGCGAGCGCTTCATGGAGCGCTACGCCCCGCACTACAAGGACCTGGCCTCGCGCGACGTGGTCAGCCGCTCGATGACCATCGAGATCCGCGAAGGCCGCGGCGTGGGCGAGCACAAGGACCACATCCTGCTCGACCTGACCCACCTGGGTCCGGAGGTGATCAACGAGAAGCTGCCGGGTATTGCGGAAAGCGCGCACATCTTCGCCGGCGTGGACGTGACCAAGCAGCCGATCCCGGTGCTGCCGACCGTGCACTACAACATGGGCGGCATCCCGACCAACTACCACGGCGAAGTCGTGCGCAAGGTCGGCGACAACCCCGACGCGGTGGTGCCGGGCCTGTACGCGATCGGCGAAGCGGCCTGCGTCTCGGTGCACGGCGCCAACCGCCTGGGCTCCAATTCGCTGCTGGACCTGGTCGTGTTCGGCCGCGCGGTGGCCAACCGCTGCGCCGACACGATCAAGAAGGGCGCCTCGCACAAGCCGCTGGCGTCCGACGCCTGCGACAAGGCGCTGTCGCACCTGGACAAGCTGCGCAATGCCAATGGCGACACCCCGACCGCGGTGATCCGCGACCGCATGCAGCGCACCATGCAGTCCGACGCGGCGGTGTTCCGCACCAGCAAGACGCTGAAGGAAGGCTGCGACAAGATGGCCGACATCTTCGCCAGCTTCGAGGACGTGAAGGTTTCCGACCGCTCGCTGGTCTGGAATTCGGACCTGATCGAGACCTACGAACTGCACAACCTGCTGCTCAACGCGGTGGCCACGATCAACTCGGCCGAGCAGCGCCACGAGAGCCGCGGCGCCCATGCGCACGAGGACTACCCCGAGCGCGACGACGTCAACTGGCAGAAGCACACGCTGGTGTCGGTCGACGGGAGCGGCGGCTGCAGCTTCGACTATCGCCCGGTGCACATGTACACGCTCAGCGACGACGTGGCCGTGGTGCCGCCGAAGCCGCGCGTGTACTGAGGCCGTGATGCAGCGACCGACCGCCTACTTCAACGACGCGCGCACCGCGCGCGCCACGCTCGCCCCGCGGGCCGCCTGAGCCAACGAGATCAGCCATGGCAGAGTTCACCCTCCCGAAGAATTCCCGCATCACCAAGGGCAAGCACTTCCCGGCCAAGGGAGCGAAGAACCCGCGGGTGTTCAAGGTCTACCGCTGGAACCCGGACGACGGCGCCAACCCGAGCACCGACACCTACGAGGTCGACCTGGCCGCGTGCGGGCCGATGGTCCTGGACGCGCTGATCAAGATCAAGAACGAGATCGACCCGACCCTGACCTTCCGCCGCTCGTGCCGCGAGGGCATCTGCGGTTCGTGCGCGATGAACATCGACGGCACCAACACGCTGGCCTGCACCAAGGCGATCGCCGACTGCGGCAAGGCCGAGGTGCCGATCTACCCGCTGCCGCACATGAACGTGGTCAAGGACCTGGTCCCGGACCTGACCCACTTCTACGCGCAGTACGCCTCGATCAAGCCGTGGATCCGCACCCAGACCCCGGCGCCGCCGGACCGCGAGCGGCTGCAGTCGCCGGAGGACCGCAAGAAGCTCGACGGCCTGTACGAGTGCATCCTGTGCGCGTGCTGCTCGACCAGCTGCCCGAGCTACTGGTGGAACGGCGAGCGCTACCTGGGCCCGGCGATCCTGCTGCAGGCCTACCGCTGGATCATCGACTCGCGCGACGAGGACACCGGCGCGCGCCTGGACGACCTGGAAGACCCGTTCAAGCTGTACCGCTGCCACACCATCATGAATTGCGCGCGGACCTGCCCGAAGGGCCTGAACCCGGCCCTGGCGATCGCCGAGATCAAGAAGCTGATGATGGCGCGGCGTGCCTGATCTTCCCGTTCGTCGCGTTCTCCAAGAGGCCCGGTGATCCCGGGCCTCTTCTTTTGGCTCTTCCCAAGGCCGGGGATAGAAGCATCAGGCCACGAAAGGCCGCTTGGCTCCCGCAGGAGCCCGTCGTGCGGACGTCGAACAGCGGAGGACGACGCCTGGGCCGACGGCGTCGGGTCGCCGGCTGAACCCGGCTCCTACAACAGCTGCGCCGCCGCTCTTCTGTAGGAGCTGACTTCAGTCGGCGACACGGGCGTCGGAATCATGAAGGCGTCGCCTGTGCCGACGGCGTCGGGTCGCCGGCTAAACCCGGCTCCTACAAGAGCGCGTCGTCGGACGACGAACGGAGCCGGGCAGGCCGTTGGCGATGACGAAGCCACGACCCGAAAGCACCCCGAAGACGTGGCAGGCCGGGTGTGTTGCGGCAGCGGCCAGGGATGGCCGCGTCGGCGAGTCGGCACACGGAGGTGCCGCCGAGACGACCGCAACACACCCGGCCTGCCGCGGCTCAGCCCGAAGCCGACCACGCCCCAACGCTGTTACCGTTGCCCTTGCCGTTGTCGCTGCGGTCGTAGCCACCGTCACCGTCACGGCTCAATCTCTTCGGATAGGCGAAGAACCACACCAAGGAAGAAAAGACCCTACTTGACCTGCTGCTTCCCCAGCTTCCGCGCCAGCGTGCGCCGGTGCATGCCCAGCCGGCGTGCGGTCTCGGAGACGTTGAAGCCGGTCTCGGCCAGCACCTCGTGGATGCGCTCCCATTCCAGAGTCTTGATAGAGGTCGGCCGCTGGCCCAGGCCGACCGCAGCGTCGCCCTCGGCGCGGCCAAACGCCGCCTCGATGTCATCGGTGTTGGACGGCTTGGCCAGGTAGTGGCACGCGCCGAGCTTGATCGCCTCCACCGCGGTGGCGATGCTGGCGTAGCCGGTCAGCACCACGATCAGCATCTCCGGGTCGCGCTCGTGCAGTGCCTGCACGCAGGCCAGCCCGGAGCTGCCGCCGGCCAGCTTCAGGTCGACCACCGCATAGCCCGGAGCGAAACCGGCCAGCACCGCGTCGAGCTCGGCCTGGCCGGCGGCGTGGCGCACCTCGTAGCCGCGCCGCTCGAAGGAGCGGATCAGCGTGCGCGCGAACGCCGCGTCGTCCTCGACGACCAGCAACCTGCGCGGCGCGTTTTCTTCAGCCGTCATTCGATTCATCCGGTTCTTCCGCGGGCAGGGCCAGCGCGGACAGTGGCAGTTCCAGCACCACCTCGGCGCCACCCTGCGGGCGGTTGGCCGCCGATAGCCGGCCGCCGAAGCTGCGGGCGACGTTGAGCGAGAGGAACAGGCCCAGGCCGCCGCCCGGGCGTCCCTTGCTGGAATTGTAGGGCTTGCCGAAGTTGGCCAGGGTCTCGGCGGTGAACCCCGTTCCGGCGTCGCTCACCTTCAGCCGCAGCCATTCGCCGTCATCGCCCTCGCGGCTCACCTCCAGCCCGACCCAGTGCGGCGAGGCCTCCAGCGCGTTGTCCAGGATGTTGCCGATCATCTGCTGCAGGCCCGAGTCGGAGACGATCGGCACGTCCTCGTCCAGGTGCCGGCGGTAGTCCAGCGTCTCCACCGGACGGGTGGCGCTCCATTCGCTGACCAGCTCGTCCAGGAACACCGCCAGGGTGGTCTGCGCCGGCGCCTCGCCGCGCGCGTCGCCGGCCGACAGCAGGATGCCGGTCACGATCGCCTTGCAGCGGCCGAGCTGGGTCTGCATCTCGTCCAGGTCCTGCTGCAGCTCGGGGTGGCCGGTGAACGGCGCCATCCGCCGCCAGTCGCCGAGCAGCACCGACAGCGTGGCCAGCGGCGTGCCCAGTTCGTGCGCGGCGCCGGAGGCGAGCAGGCCCATGCGCACGATGTGCTCCTCCTCGGCGGCCTGCTGGCGCAGGTCGGCCAGGCGTGCGTCGCGCTCCCGCAGGATCCGGGCGATGCGGCCGATGAACAGCCCGGCCAGCACCGCGGTGAGCAGGAAGCAGGCCAGCAGGCCTTGCACGTACGGGTCGGCGATGCCCTGCTCGGGATTGGCGGCGATGGTCACGGGACCGGGAAACACCACCAGCCCGAGCACGCCGGCGCTGCCGGCCGCCACCACCACCCAGCTGGCCCAGGCCGGCAGCAGCACCGCGCCCAGCGCCACCTGCAGCAGGTACAGGAACACGAACGGGTTGGTGATGCCGCCGCTCAGGTACAGCTGCGCGGTCAGCGCGGCCACGTCGACCAGCAGCGCCGACAGCAGCGCCGCGTCGCCCACGTCCTGGCGCGGCCGCCAGTAGAGCAGGCTGGCCAGGTTGAACGCGGCCAGGCAGGCGGCGACGCCGAGCATCGTCGCCAGCGGCAGGCGGATCTCCAGCGCGAAGTGCACGAACAGGATCGTGGCCACCTGGCCGACCAGCGCTATCCAGCGCAGCTGGATCAGCTGCTGCATGTTGCGCACGCCGGCACCGCGGGTGGTGTCGCTGCGCGCCGACTCGATCGACTGGCGCTTATCGGCGCCGGGGGACGGCGCTGCCTGCGTCGGGGTCATCCATGGGCTCCTGCGGACCGGACTGGCGCCAGCGACGGCGGACGCGCACTTCCTCCAGCGCGAAGCGCCAGGCGCCGCCGGCCACCAGCAGGGCCAGCGCGAACCAGGTCAGCGCATAGCCCAGGTGGTTGTCGCGGAACCGTACCACCGTCAGCCCGCCGCGGGGCCAGGGCGTGCCGGCCCGCGCGCCCGAGCCGACATCGGCATCGACGAAATACGGCGCCACATCCGCCAGCCCGTGGTGGGCGGCGATCGCGGCCACGTCGCGCGAATACCAGCGTTCCTCGTCCGGCGCGTTGTCGCGCAGGAAGCCGCCACCGGGCTCGGACAGGCGCAGCAGGCCGATGATCTCGACCGGACCCGGTACAGGTGGCGACACGGTCCAGTCTTCCGGCACGTAGCCCAGGTTGACCAGCACCACGCCGCCGCCGTCGCGGCGCAGCGGGCGCAGCAGCCAGCGCCCGGCGCCGGCCTCGGTCACCGCCTGCACGCGGGTGTCCTGGCCGGGCAGCCACTCGCCCTGCAGGTATACGCGGCGGTACTCCTGTTCCTTCGGCGTGGAGGCTGCCCAGGCGGCCGCATCGGGCGCGGGTGCGGGATCGGCGTGGATGCGCGCGTCGACCCGGGCGACCAGGTCCTGCTTCCAGGCCATGCGCTGCACCTGCCAGACACCCAGCGCGGCGAACAGGAGCAGGCCGAAGGCGAAGCCCACCGCCAGCAGGCCCAGCGCCAGCGGCCCGCGCGGTGGCCGTGGCGTCGCGTCCTTGTGCCGGGTCCGCGAATCGGGCGCGTCATGCTGCCGGCTCATGGCGTTTGGCCCCGAGGCCGGGCTCAGGGCTGGATCCGCGCCTCGTGCGGCGACATCGGCATCATGTTGGTGTTGAGGTGGTGCATCACCCACAGCGAGCCGGCCAGCACGATCACCACCAGCACCACCGTGAACATCAGCGCCAGCATGTTCCAGCCGCCTTCCGAGCGCGGGTTCATGTGCAGGAAGTAGACCATGTGCACCACGATCTGCACCGCGGCGAAGCCCAGGATCACCAGCGCGGTGGTGCCCGAGTCGGCGATCACGCCGTTCATCACCAGCCAGAACGGGATCGCGGTCAGGATCACCGACAGCACGAAGCCGGTGACGTAGTCGCGCATCGTGCCGTGCGAGGCTTCCACGTGCGGCCCGTGCTCGTCGCCATGCTCGTCGTGGGTATGGCCGTCGTGGCCGTGGGTGGCGTGCGGGTCATGGGGCAGGCTCATGGCAGCACTCCCATCAGGTAGACGAAGGTGAAGACGCCGATCCAGACGACGTCGAGGAAGTGCCAGAACATCGACAGGCACAGCAGGCGGCGCTGGTTGGCCGCGTGCAGGCCGTAGCGCTGCACCTGCACCATCAGCACCACCAGCCAGACGATGCCGAACGCCACGTGCAGGCCGTGGGTACCGACCAGGGCGAAGAACGCCGACAGGAACGCGCTGCGCTGCGGCCCGGCACCCTGGTGGATCAGGTGCGAGAACTCGTACAGCTCGATGCCGAGGAAGGCCAGGCCGAACAGGCCGGTGACCGCCAGCCAGGCCAGCACGCCGGGGATGTGCCGGCGCTGCATCGACAGCATGGCGAAGCCGTAGGTGATCGAGGACAGCAGCAGCATCGCCGTGTTCAGCGCGATCAGGCGCAGGTCGAACAGGTCCGCGCCGGTCGGACCGGCGGCGAAGCTGCGGCCCAGCACGCCGTACACCGCGAACAGGCAGGCGAAGATGAGCAGGTCGCTCATCAGGTACAGCCAGAAGCCGAGCAGGGTGCCCTGCTGCGGGTGGTGTTCGCCGGCCAGGTCGTAGCACCCGGCCGGGGTGGCGGCCGACGGCGGAGCGGCCGCGGAAGTGGTCAGGGCAATGGCGTCAGACATGGGCGTTCAGCAGGGCGGTGCGCTGCTCCTCGGTCCGGGTCACGGTCTCGGCCGGGATGTGGTAGTCGCGCTGGTAGTTGAAGCTGTGCACGATCGTGGCGATCACGGTGGCGGCGAACGAGGCGATTACCAGCCACCAGATGTGCCAGACCAGGGCGAAGCCGAGCACCGTGCTCAGGCCGGCCAGGACCACGCCGGCGGCGGTGTTCCTGGGCATGTGGATCGGCAGGTAGCCGGACAGGGGACGCTGGGCGCCGCGCTGTTTCATGTCCCACCAGGCGTCGTTGTCGTGCACCACCGGGGTGAAGGCGAAGTTGTATTCCGGCGGTGGCGAGGAGGTGGACCACTCCAGGCTGCGCGCGTCCCACGGGTCGCCGGTGACGTCGCGCAGCTGCTCGCGGCGGCGGAAGCTGATGTAGATGCAGTAGATGAAGGCGGCGATGCCGATGGCCACCAGCACCGCGCCGAAGGCGGCGATCTGGAACCAGATCTGCAGCGACGGATCGTTGAAGTGGCTCATGCGCCGGGTCACGCCCATCAGCCCGAGCACGTACAGCGGGGTGAAGGCGAACCAGTAGCCGGCCAGCCAGAACCAGAACGAGACCTTGCCCCAGAAGTCGTCGAGCTTGAAGCCGAACGCCTTGGGGAACCAGAAGGTCATGCCGGCGAACAGGCCGAACACCACGCCGCCGATGATCACGTTGTGGAAGTGGGCGACCAGGAACAGGCTGTTGTGCAGCACGAAGTCGGCCGGCGGCACCGCCAGCAGCACGCCGGTCATGCCGCCGACGACGAAGGTGACCATGAAGCCGACCGTCCACAGCATCGGCACCTCGAAGCGGATCCGCCCGCGGTACATGGTGAACAGCCAGTTGAAGATCTTCGCGCCCGTCGGGATCGAGATGATCATCGTGGTGATGCCGAAGAACGAGTTGACGCTGGCGCCCGAGCCCATGGTGAAGAAGTGGTGCAGCCACACCAGGTAAGACAGGATGGTGATCACCACCGTCGCATAGACCATCGAGCTGTAGCCGAACAGGCGTTTGCCGGACAGCGCGGCGACGATCTCCGAGAACACGCCGAACACCGGCAGGATCAGGATGTAGACCTCGGGGTGGCCCCAGATCCAGATCAGGTTCACGTACATCATCGGGTTGCCGCCGAGGTCGTTCGTGAAGAAGTTGGTCCCCACGTAGCGGTCCATCGCCAGCAGCGCCAGCACCGCGGTCAGCACCGGGAAGCTGACCACGATCAGCACATTGGTGCACAGCGCCGTCCAGGTGAACACCGGCATGCGCATCAGGGTCATGCCCGGTGCGCGCATCTTGACGATGGTCACGATCAGGTTGACGCCCGACAGCAACGTGCCGACGCCGGCTATCTGCAGCGCCCATATGTAGTAGTCGACACCGACATCCGGGCTATAGTCGATCCCCGACAGCGGCGGGTAGGCCAGCCAGCCGGTCTTGGCGAACTCGCCCACGAACAGCGACAGCATCACCAGCACCGCGCCGGCGGTGGTCATCCAGAAGCTGAAGTTGTTGAGGAACGGAAAGGCGACGTCGCGGGTGCCGATCTGCAGCGGCACCAGGTAGTTCATCAGGCCGGTGACCAGCGGCATGGCCACGAAGAAGATCATGATCACGCCGTGGGCGGTGAAGATCTGGTCGTAGTGGTGCGGCGGCAGGTAACCGAGGTTGTCGCCGAAGGCCATGGCCTGCTGCAGGCGCATCATCAGCGCATCGGCGAAGCCGCGCAGCAGCATCACCAGGCCCAGCACCATGTACATGATGCCGATCTTCTTGTGGTCGATGCTGGTGAACCAGTCGCGCCACAGGGTGCCCCACAGCTTGTACCTGGTGACCAGCGCCATGATGGCGATGCCGCCCAGCGCGGTGCCGACGAAGGCCGCCATGATCACCGGGTCGTGCAGCGGGAACGATTCCCAGCCCAGGTAGCCGGTCAGCGGGTTGTGGGGAGCGGAGGTGGAATGCGGGGAGGACATCGCTTGGAACTTCCGTCGTCAGGCCGCCGACCCGGGCAGGGTGGAGCGGCGGCGTGGTCCGCTCAGGGAGCGAGGCGGGAAAGGGAGGTGTTCAGGCCGTTGGCGGGCGCGTCGGTGGCCGCGCACATGGCCGACTGCACGTAGCGGCGGCCGCGCAGGTCGCCGACCCGGCGCTCCTCCAGGCCCTCGATGCCGGTGCGGCCGGGGCCGCTGCCGGCGTCGATGGCCATCATCTCGTGCATGCACATCCGCCGCGGATCGACGCAGCGGTTGAGGATGGCGTCGTACAGGCCGCCCTCGACGCTGCCGAAGTGCCGCACCGGTTCGCGCTCGCTGGGTTTTTCCAGCGCCAGGTAGGCGTCGCGGTCGAGCTTGTCGCCGTCGCGCACCTGCTGCACCCAGCCGTCGAAGCCGGCGTGGTCGAAGGCGTGGAAGCGGAAGCGCATGCCGGAGAAGCCGGCGCCGCTGTAGTTGGCCGAGAAGCCCTCGTAGTCGCCGGGCGAGTTCATCACTGCGTTGAGCTCGGTCTGCATGCCCGGCATGGTGTAGATCATGCCGGCCAGCGCCGGGATGTAGAACGCGTTCATCACCGTGGAGGAGGTGAGCTTGAACTGGATCGGCCGGTCCACCGGCGCGGCCAGTTCGTTGACCGTGGCGATGCCCTGTTCGGGATAGAGGAACAGCCACTTCCAGTCCAGCGCCACCACCTCGACCACCAGCGGCTCGGTGCCCTCGGGCACCGGCTTGCCCTCGGCGATGCGGTCCAGCGGCCGGTACGGGTCCAGGGTGTGGGTGCTGATCCAGGTGATCGCGCCCAGCGCGATGATGATCAGCAGCGGCGCGGCCCAGATCACCAGTTCCAGCTGGATCGAGTGGTCCCAGTCCGGCTTGTAGGTGGCCTCGCGGTTCGAGGCCCGGTAGCGCCAGGCGAAGAACAGGGTCAGCGCGATCACCGGGACGATGATGATCAGCATCAGCAGGGTGGAGACGATGATCAGGTCGCCCTGCTGGCGGGCGATGTCGCCCGGGGCGTTGAGCAGGATCGTATTGCAGCCGGCCAGGGGAAGGGCCAGGCCGGCCGCCAGCAGCAGGCGGCGCAGGGGCGTCAAGGTGGACATCTGAATAGGCGGCTGGTGGGGGTCGCAGCGGCCTGCCACTCTACTCCCGCGGCGTGAAAGGGGCGATTGGGCGTTTTGTCCTATGGCCCCGCCGTGCGGATGGTGGGAACCTGTACCGCCGGCCCCGGCCCGGTGGCGCACACCTCCGCTACGCGACCCGGTGTAGCCTCCCCCGCAGGCACAGTACAACCCCTTCCCGCGATGTCCTCCACTCCTTCCAGCCCCACCGTTTCCGTCCACGGCCAGGACGCCGCTTCCCATGCCCAGGTCGCGCCCGGCGAGATCGCCGTGGGCGTGGTGATCGGCCGCACCTCCGAGTATTTCGATTTCTTCGTCTACGGCATCGCCTCGGCGGTGGTGTTCCCGAAGGTGTTCTTCCCCTTCGCCGAGCCGTTGCTGGCCACGCTGTACTCGTTCGCGGTGTTCGCCCTGGCGTTCGTCGCCCGGCCGGTGGGCACGGTGCTGTTCCTGTGGATCCAGGATCGCTGGAGCCGCGGCACCAAGCTGACCGCCGCGCTGTTCCTGCTCGGCACCAGCACCGCCGGCATCGCCTTCGTGCCCGGCTACGAGAAGATCGGCGCGGCCGCGATCGTATTGCTGGCCGCGTTCCGTACCAGCCAGGGCATCGCCCTGGGCGGTTCCTGGGACGGCCTGCCGTCGCTGCTGGCGCTCAACGCGCCCAAGCACCGCCGCGGCTGGTACGCCATGCTCGGCCAGCTCGGCGCGCCGGTGGGGTTCATCGTCGCCGCGGCGCTGTTCGCGTTCCTGTATTCGAGCCTGTCCACCGCCGACTTCTACGACTGGGGCTGGCGCTATCCGTTCTTCGCCGCGTTCGCGATCAACGTGGTGGCGCTGTTCGCGCGCCTGCGCATGGTCGTGACCCGCGAGTACGAGAGGCAGATGGGCCAGCGCGAGCTGGAGCCGGTGCCGGTGGCCGAACTGTTCCGCGAGAAGGGCCGGCACGTGTTCATCGGCGCCTTCGCCGCGCTGGCCAGCTATGCGATGTTCCATATCGTCACCATCTTCCCGCTGTCCTGGGCGCAGCTGTTCACCGAGCAGGAGATCAGCCGTTTCCTGATGGTGCAGGTGGTCGGCGGCTTCCTGGCGGTGGGCGGCGTGCTGGCTTCGGGCCTGATCGCCGACCGCTTCGGCCGGGTGTCGACCCTGGGCGCGACCGCGGTGGCGATCGCGGTGTTCAGCGGCTTCGCCCCGACCCTGCTCGGCGGCGGCCCGGTCGCGCAGCAGGTGTTCATGCTGGTCGGCTTCCTGCTGCTGGGCCTGTCCTACGGCCAGGCCTCCGGCGCGGTGACCCGCAACTTCGGCGGGCGCTACCGCTACACCGGCGCGGCCCTGACCACCGACCTGGCCTGGCTGATCGGCGCGGCCTTCGCCCCGCTGGTGGCCCTGCTCCTGGCCGCGGAGTTCGGCCTGCCGTACGTGGGCCTGTACTTGCTGTCCGGTGCCCTGGCTACGCTGGCCGCGCTGATGGTCAACCGCTGGCTCAAGCAGCGCGAGGCGACGGCGCAGGGCTGACTTCCCTGAGCTTTGCCCCCTGCCTTGCGCCGCAGGCGAAGGGGAGGGCCGGGGAGGGGTGTTCCCCTGCTGACGCCACGCCAGCCCAGGCGACTCCCTCGTGGTTCCGACGCCCGTGTCGCCGACTGAAGTCAGCTCCTGCAGAAAAGCGGCCGCGCCACAGCTGTTGTAGGAGCCGGGTTCAGCCGGCGACGCGACGCCGTCGGCCCAGGCGGCTGAAATGGGGTCAGGTTCATTTTCCTAGGGAAAAAATGAACCTGACCCCTTTACGGGCTTGCCCGCGCCCCCTCGACGTCAGGCCGGGCGACGCCCTCGATATTCCGACCCCTTGTCGCAGCAAGCTGGACACCTACAAAAGCCGCGCTGCCGTGGGCAAAATGGGCGCTTCGCCTGCACCACACATCCGATGACGGACCTGCCCATCGCCGATCCCGCCGCCGACCTGCGCCGCCTGCGCTGGCGCTGCCGCCGCGGCATGCGCGAACTGGACCAGCTGTTCGAGCGCTGGCTCGCCCACGCCTATCCGACCGCGACCGACGCCGAACGCGGGGTTTTCCTACGCCTGCTGGACTGCGAGGACGATAGGCTCTGGCGCTGGTTCATGGGCTACGAGGCCTGCCCGGATGCCGAGCTTTCCGACCTCATCGCCCGCATCCGCGCCCTGCCGGCTTGAGTGGCGCCCCTCGTGCTGGCTGCTGGCCGCGCTCCTGCTCTTGACCCTGCTCGCGCCGCTGTCGGTGCTCGGCTCGGACCTGCCGCGCATCGCCGCCTGGCCGCTGGCCGCGGCGGCCGCGGCCTACGGGTTGTGGCAGCTCCGCCGCGAGGCGGGCAGGGCGCCGCGCCAGCTGGTGCTGGCGACCACCGCCGGCGGCATCGACACCCTCGACGGCCAACCGCTGCAGGCCTGCCGCATCGCCTGGCGCGGCCCGTTGGCCTTCGTCCACGCCATCGGCCACGACGGCCGCGGCCAACGCCTGGCCTGGTGGCCGGACACGCTGCCGCGGCCGCTGCGGCGTGAACTGCGGCTGGCCGCCGCCGCCCGCGCCGCTTCGCGCCGCGACCGGCCGATGGCACCATAGCCGCCATCGACCGCCGGGATGTGCCGGCAACGGACATCCAGCCGGCCCATGTTCAAACCCGTCCAAGTGGCCATCGGCCTGCGTTACCTGCGGGCCAAGCGCCGCAACGGCTTCATCTCCTTCATCTCGCTGGCCTCGATCCTCGGCATCGCCCTGGGCGTGACCGTGCTGATCACCACCATGGCGGTGATGAGCGGCTTCCAGAAGGAGATCCGCGACCGCCTGCTGCAGTTCGCCGCCCACGCCACCGTGGTCGCCGACGGCGTGCCGATGCAGGACTGGCGGCACGCGCTGGAGGTCGCCAAGCAGGATCCGCGGGTGGCCGGCGCGGCGCCGTTCATCGAGACCGAGGCGCTGCTGTCGGGCCCGCGCAAGCAGCCGGCGATGGTCCGCGGCATCGAGCCGGCGCTGGAGGACGAGGTCTCGGTGCTGTCGCAGAAGATGAAGCGCGGCGCGGCCGACACCCTCACCGACGGCAGCTACAACATCCTGCTCGGCCAGGAACTGGCGCTGTGGCTGGGCGTGGACGTGGGTGACCAGGTCACGGTGATGCTGCCCGAGTTCCAGGGCACGCCGATGGGCGCGATGCCGCGCTACAAGCGCTTCACCGTCAGCGGCGTGTTCGAGGCCGGCTACAACGAGATCGACCGCGGCCTGGCCGTGGTCCACATGGCCGACCTGCAGCGGGTGCTGCGCATGGACGGCGCCAGCGGCGTGCGCCTGATGCTGCACGACATGGACCGCGCCTACGAGGTCGCCCGCGACCTGGCCCTGCAGCTGCCCGGCTTCTACCGGGTCAGCGACTGGACCCGCGAGAACGCCAACCTCTACCACTCGCTGAAGATGGAAAAGACGGTGATGGGCATCCTGCTGTCGCTGATCATCCTGATGGGCGCCTTCACCCTGGTGAACTCGCAGGTGATGCTGGTCACCGACAAGCAGGCCGACATCGCCATCCTGCGCACCCTGGGCCTGACCCCGGGCGGAGTGATGCAGGTGTTCATGGTCCAGGGCACGCTGATCGGCATCATCGGCACGGTGTTGGGCTTCATCGGCGGCGTCACCCTGACCTGGAACCTGGAACGGATCCTCGACGGCATCGAGGCGCTGTTCAACATCACCCTGCTGCCGGAGGACGTGTACTACATCACCGGCCTGCCGACCGACATGCAGACCCCGGACGTGGTCACCACCCTGGTGATCGCGCTGGTGATGAGCTTCCTGGCCACCTTGTACCCGGCCTGGCGCGCCGCGCGTACCCAGCCGGCGGAGGCGCTGCGCTATGAGTGAGAACCACGCTTCCGCAGGAGCAGGCGCCATGCACGACGCCGCCGAGGCGCTGCGCGCCGAAGGCCTCGGCAAGACCTACGCCGAGGGCCGGCTGCAGACCCACGTGTTCGACGGCCTGGACCTGCGCGTGGCCACCGGCGAGACCGTGGCCATCGTCGGCGCGTCCGGCGTCGGCAAGAGCACCCTGTTGCACCTGCTCGGCGGGCTGGACACGCCGACCGCGGGCGAGGTGTACGTGGCCGGGCAGAAGATGTCGGCGCTGTCCGACGCCCAGCGCGGCCGCCTGCGAAACCGCGCGCTGGGCTTCGTTTACCAGTTCCACCACCTGCTGCCGGAGTTCACCGCGCTGGAGAACGTGATGATGCCGGTGCTGCTGGCCGGTGGCGAAACCGCCGAGGCCGCCCAGCGCGCCACCGCGCTGCTGGAGTCGGTGGGCCTGGCCCATCGCTTGGGCCACAAGCCCGGCGAACTTTCCGGCGGCGAGCGCCAGCGCGCCGCCGTGGCCCGCGCCCTGGTCAACCGCCCCGCGTGTGTGCTCGGCGACGAGCCCACCGGCAACCTCGACGAGAAGACCGCCGCGACCGTGTTCGAGCTGATGCTCGAGCTCAACCGCGCCCAGCGCACCAGCCTGGTCCTGGTCACCCACGACCGCCGTCTGGCCCGCCGCCTGGACCGCGTGCTGGAACTGCACGAAGGCAAGCTGCACGAACTGTCGCCGCAGGAACTGGCGGCGGGCTGACCCGTTTCCGCCACCCACAACTGCGGCGCCGGCTTCCTGTAGGAGCACAGCTTGCTGGCGACACGGGCGTCGGGATCACGAGGACGTCGCCTGTGCCGAGGGCATCGCGTCGCGGGCAAGCCAGGCTCCTACAACAGCTGCGGCGCCAGCCTTCTGTAGGAGCACAGCTTGCTGGCGACACAGGCGTCGGTACTACCGCTGCGTCGCCTGCGCCGACGCGGCCTGCTGCCAGCCGCCAGCCACATCAGGTGCCTACGCCGACCCGGCATCGCCATCGCCCGCCGGCCGGGCAACGGCAGGCGAGGGCGACGCCCACCCGGCCGCCGGCATGAACAGCCACAACGCCACGTAGGCGACGAAACCGACGCCGATGCCCAGGCTGGTGGCCAGGAACAGCGCCCGCCACAGCCACGCCGGCAGCGGCGTGTGCTCGCCCAACCCACCGCAGACTCCGGCCAACCAGGCATCCCGGCGCGACTTGCGCAGGCGTTGCAGGTTCCAGGTCATGGCCGTCATCCTTTCCGGCGCCGGGCCGGTGTTGCAGATGCGACCAGCTTGGCCTTGCGCGCCGATCGCCGCCGTCGGCCTGCGCCGCGGCCCGGTGTCGGAATAGTCCCCTGTCGCTGCGGCGTCTCCACCTAGCGCTCCGCATCGGCCACGAAGCGGCCTGCGCCGCCGGCCTGGAAGCGTCCGTCCTGTGTGGTGGTGAAGGCGAACCGGGCAATTACTTGAAATCACAAGCCCCCTTTATCCGGGCATGTGCCTTGCCCTCATCCGGTTCCGTTTCGGGTGGAAGGCGTGCTTCCCATCCTTGTTCGAGCAGGCTGCGCACCAGAACCGTATCTTCGGTGAGGCTCGTTTCGTTGGTCCCGGGGAAAGTCACGCCGGCAAGTTCGATATCGGACTGCCCCCGTGCGCGCCAGGGCAGCGCGTTCGGAAGGAACGACTGCAGCGCGTGCTCGAAATCGAAGGTATGTGCAGCTACATGGACGACCCAGGGAGCGGCGCCGTAGTGGATCCTCCCGGAACCATCCGGGAACATCATCAGCGTGCATCCGCCGGCTGGCAATGACAGGACCAGCCTTCTGTTGTCCTGGCCTCCACTTACCGGCAGCGTCGGCGACGAAACGAGAAGAATGGACAGGAAGGCGATTGTGGATACTTGCTTCATGGGGATGTCGCTCCGTGAAGTGGCGTCGGATTGAACGAGCTGCCGGAGGAGGCGGCAGGCTCGGCTACCCGTACCGGGCGAGCGGATGGTCCGCGGCTGGCGTCCTGCGTCGCCGACGGCTCAGCGAGCGTCGCCCACCCGCCGCCACACCTCCCGCTCCACCCGCCTGCCGTCCTCGTGCCGCTCCAGCGTCCAGGTATCGCCTTCCAGCGTGTAGCTGAAGCGGTAGCTGCCGTCGCCGTGCAGCGGATAGGACGCCATCGTCGGCGTTTCGACATAGCGCTCCGCATCGGCCACGAAGCTGCCCGAGCCGCCAGCCCAGAAGCGCCCGTCCTGGGTGCTGGTGAAGGCGAAATGGCCGTCGGCGATCACCTTCAGTCCCTGCAGCTTCAAGGCCGCGTAGTCGACCAGCTGGCCTTCGCCGTCGACGAACTCGCCGGCCTCCAGCCGCCAGGCCCCGTCGAGCGTGGACGAAGCGACCGCCGGCAGGCAGGCGAGGGTAGCGACCAGCAGCAGCGACAGGCGCGAGGCGCGGAGCAGGGGAGTCATGCAGTTTCCGTCGGGACCGGGGAATGGCGAGTGTATCCGCCGGCCTCGACGCCGACGGTGCAGCCGGTCACGCCTCGCCGGGCGTGGCCGCGCGCGGCCGGTCGACATGGCCCAGGTCGCGTCCCGGCGCGATGCGGTCGCGCACCCGCTGCTTCAGCACCGCGATCTCCGGGAAACCGCCGTCGTCGGCGCGCGACCAGATCCGTTCGCCGTCCACGCGGATCTCGAACACGCCGCCGCTGCCGGGCTGCAGCACCAGCTCATCCAGTTCGCCGTCAAAGGTGGCGAGCAGTTCCTGGGCCATCCAGGTGGCGCGCAGCAGCCAGCGGCACTGCGTGCAGTAGTGGATCTCGACGCGATGCGGCATGGAGTGTCCCGGTCCGGTCGGCTGCCCAGGCCGGCACTGTAGCGGAACCCGCGCCGGGTCGGAGGCGAGCGGGCCAAGGCCGGGCGCAAGCCGGCCGCACACGCAACGCCAGCCGGCGATCGCCGGAACCGCTCACGCCGCCGCCACGCACTTGCGGACGGTGTCCCAGGTGCGGGTGGTGACGTTCTTGCCGAAGGTCTTCTCGATCAGAGCCATGAAGACCGGACCGTCCGCGCTGGGCACGTAGGCGGTGAACACGTCCTCGCCCGTCACCGCCAGGATCCGTGCCCCGTCCTGCTCGATGGGCAAGGGCGGCTGCTCCCGGCAGGGCTTGCCCAGGAAGGTCACCACCCGCTTCGCCTGCGGCGGGATCCGGAAGCCCGCGTACGGATCGGACTCGACCAGTGCCCGCAGATGCCCGGCGCTGCGCACGATGACCGGGAAGCTGCGTGGCAAGTGCCGGGCCATCGCCGATTCGATGGTGCCGGCCAGGCCGGACTCCGGCGCCGCCGCCGCGGTGAAGACCACGTTGCCGCTGGACAGCACCGTCCTGACCCCGGTGAAGCCGGCCTTCTCGAAGCACGCCTTGAGCTCGGCCATCCTGGCATTCATCGGGCTGACGCCGCGGAGGAAGGCAACGTAGCGGGACATGTCGCTCCCCGACGGTTGGATCCTGGACTAGGGGGTCATCCGCCTGCGGCCCTGTGCGCGCCACGAGACGCGACCCGATGCGCCAGCCATGCCGCCGGCAGGTACGCGAGCACCAGGTCCAGCACGCTGAACCACAGCGGCGCCGGCAGCATGAACACGCTGGCGATCCCGCCGAGCAGGAACGCGCAGCCCACCACGTACGCTGGCCCCGCCGTCCTGCCCGGGGTCAGCAGCGTCGCGACCAGCGCGCCGGCGAACGTGCCGAGGCTGTGCGCCAGGAACGGGAACAGGAAGTGGCGGGGCTCGAACAGGTGCAGCGAGGCCCTCAGGCCCTCGGTGGTGGTCACGTCCGCGCCAGGCGGCGGCGGGATCACATGGCCGCTGGCCATGATCAGTCCCATGTTGACCAGGCTGCCGACGACCAGGCCGACGGCCACGGCCAGGATCAGGCGGAGAATTCGCATGCGTGCCTCCGATGGTGGGCGCCGATGGCCGAGTCTAGCGAAGCTGGCCGGGTCCGGCGAACGGCGCCGGTCCCGCTAGCGCAGCTCCTTGCGGATCACCAGCTTGAGGCCGGACCAGACGTCGCTGACCGCGCACACCTTGACGTCCACGAAGCCCAGCGGCAGGCAGGCCTCGCGGATGACGTCCTCGCTGACGTCCGTCGGAACCTTCGACGCCTTCTTCGGCCAGGAAACCCAGACCGCGGCGTCGGCCCTGACGGCCTTGCGCAGGGACACCAGTTCCCGTTCCAGCACCGACCTGTCCACCACGAAGACATGCACCAGGTCCGTCGCTTCCGTCACCCGCCGGCCGAAGGAAACGTCCGGCGGAAGCGGCGCGACCCACTGCGCGTATTCGTCGGGCGCGTGCCGGGCCACGAGCCTGGAGCCGGCGGTGATGCCGAGTTTCCTGGCAAGCGGGGTGCCCGAGTAGCCGGTGGGATTCGTCATGGCTGCAACGCTCGATTGCGCCGATCCCGTCCATCCTGGCATCCGCGCGCGACGCGATGGCGGGCGAGGGCGGTGGGCATCGGCCGCCGAAGTTGGTCTTGCTCAACTAGCTAATGGCCCACTGGGCGGCGATCCTGCCCACCTCGGCGAGAACGGCTTCATGCCTGGCCTCAGTCTGTTCAGTATATTCGCCGCTATCGAAGTAGGTAGCGATGATGATCGGGCTCCGGCTTGGCGGGAAAGTGATCGCGATATCGTTGCATTTGTTGGTTGTTCCCTCCGTGCGTCCGGTTCCGGTCTTGTTCCCGGAACGCCACTCAGCGGGGAGACCAGCACGCAGCCGATTGAAGCCAGTTTTCGTGTTTTGCATCCAGTGCAGAAGGCGTTCCCTTGAGCCACGCTGCAAAATGTCGCCGGTCGTAATCCGACGAACGAGCTGTGCCATCGCCAAGGGCGATGTGGTATCGCGAAGATCAGCGGAAAGCACCAATCCCAGATCCGGTTCATAGCGGTCAAGCCGGGTCACAATGTCGCCCATCTCGCGGATCTTGGCCGTGACGGCGGCCGGACCGCCAAGGCGTCTGACCAGAAGATTGGCCGCAGCACCATCGCTCATCTCCTGGGCCGCCTGCGCCAGTTCGGCAATGCTCAAGCCGCCTTTGGCAAGATTCTTGCGCGTCACAGGTGCCCAAGGTAAGAGATCGGCTTCTGTATAGACCAGGACCTCATCAAGATTAATTCGCCCCTGATCTGCTTCGCGCAGGTAGGCGGAGACGAGTGCCAGTTTGAACGTCGAGCACAGTGCGAAGTATTCCTCGATGCGGTTGCCACTGGCTTCGCCGGTGGCAGTGTCTAGGAAACAAACGCCCAGACGTGCAGGGCCCACTTCGAGCGTCCGAAGCTGCTCGGCGGCGTCAAAGCGGCGAGCAGCAGGTTTTGCGGCGGCAGGCATGGCTAGAAGTGCGCCTGCTGCCATGGAGGTAGTCAGGAAATCGCGCCTTGTGAACATTCAGTTGATCCTATTGCTGAGCAGCCGAGAGTGCTTCATGTGAGGTCCAGCGCCTGAATCAAGCCGACCCGCGAAGCGCGTTCGGTTTGAATGGAATGGTCAGCCCCCACCTACGGCTGTGCAGAGGTAACGCTTTCAATCCAGTCTTTGTAATGGCTCAGGCGGACATTGCAACTGATCTGGCCATATCGGCCGGGCGTCCTGATAGTGCTTTGAGGGTCTGCCCATGAAGTCAGTCCGGCCAACAACCAATCCCTCTCAGCCTGGACGAGGATTGGCCCACCGCTGTCACCACTCCCTGAACCACCCTCCAGGGGCAGGGCTTCCGATGGCTTGTCGAACATGTAGCAGAGCCAGCGGCCGTGGGCGCTGGTGACTTTGTTGTACGCACGGCGAAGCTCGGTGCGGTGGGAATCACCGAATTCGTAGCCAGTGACTCCGTTGCCCGTAGCGCCTTTTCCCATGATCTTGATGATTTGTCCGAACTCCTCATCGCTCTTGTTGATTGCCACAGGAGAGACGTCAGTAACGGGCTGCGCCAGTCTTACAAGCGCGATGTCATCCGAGGAGGAGAGCAGCGCCCTGAAAAGCGTCCAATCCCAAGTGGCCAGCGCCTGGTCAAGGAGTTCGTGCGGGGGCTTTTTGTATCCGGGGTGGATCACGATGTGGTCAACGTCTCTCGGTACCCCGTTAATGCTTGCCTGTTTGATTTCAGATTGCCATGTGATGGCATGCGCAGCGGTAACAACCCACTGCGAAGCAATCAATACACCGTGCCCCTCGCCAGGCATGTCAACTAAAGCAGGAAACTCAGACGCCGGAGCCCGATATCTTGAGTCATCAACGTCATCTCGAATCACGATCGCGCTTGCATTGAAGGACATGGAAAGCAGTGCGAGCAACAAGAGTCGGGGCATATGCGATTCCTTCGGAAGTATCTCAACGGGACTAACGTAGAGCTGAGCCGCGCGCGGAGTAAGGCAGTCCTGGCCGCGCGGAGCAACCACAAGCGTAGCGCGGCCGGCAGTGGCGTCGTGGCGCGTCGGCTTGATCGTCGGGTTAGGTGTCACCGCGACGACTCTTCCGCCAATAGCTCCGAAACAGTCACGAATTGAAAACCCTGTAGTTGAAGCCCTTCAATGATTCCAGGAACTGCTTCCAGAGACGCGCGACGACTGTTGTACATGACGTGCAGCAAGATTATATCCCCGGGTTTCGAGTTATCAATTACATGCTTCGTGATGGTGTTGCTTGACGATGCAATTTGACTGCCTGAATCGGGTTCGAGGCTCCACATCACGGTTCGACGGCCCGTTTTTTTCAGAAAATATGGCAAGGAAATAGCCTTGATTCCATGCGGGGGGCGAAAGTGGATGTCGCCAAGCTGTCCGGCCGCCCGAATCAGTTCATCTGTTCTCTCGACCTCCGATGCGACTTTCGCTTGACTGATGAACACCATTCTCGGGTGTGAGTAGGAGTGGTTGCCTAGCTCATGCCCGGCTGCCACCAGGGCTGCCGCTGCTTCTGGATAACGCTCAAGTTCGGCGCCAGTGACAAAGAATGTCGCTTTGACTCCATGCTCATGCAGCACCGGGAGTAGCTTGGATACTGCTTCAGGCGCAGGCCCGTCATCGAACGTGAGGGCAACAAGGCGGCTCTCCGTATGTACTTCGGAGATCAGTTCTCCAAACGTCTGGTACGTCCGTGACTTGGCGATCTGCCACCCTGTGACAGCCAAGCCGACTGTGACCGCTGCAAGTAAAGCGAAGAATCTGACAGTACGCATAAGAAGGTGACCAGCGCGGATGTGTGTTCTGGGTGGGCGAGTGACCAGCGAACTTGCTTGTGACGCCTGACGTTCGAGCCAAGCCGCGTCCGGAGGCGGACGCGGCTTGGGCGCGGAAGGATAATATGCAGCGACCGCCTAAAGCGGCCAGACGGTGGCTGCCTTAAGGCGTCGGCGCTTGAGCGAGAGGTGCTTGAGCGAGGGGTTAGGCCGCACCGAACCGGCGCCTACTTGACGTCTTCCCATTTGCCACCGAACTGTACGCACAGATTTCGGACGACTTCCAACTCCTCCTGGTTCTTGCCAAGGCCGTAATAGAAGACATTGGCCGCCCCACCTGCGGCGGGTGGCTTCAGGCCCATGCATCGAAAGTCAACCGGTTCAACCCGGACGCTGCCCTTGCTGAGGACTTTGGCTGTCGCCGGACAAGAGGCAGCAGTTCGGGGTTCATCGCTCTGAACGCGTGACCTGCAGACTCGATCGATGTTTGGGATCGAAACGTTCTGGGTGCAGTTCGTTCGTATGAGCCACTCGCCATCTCGTTCCCACTCGGACCAGCAGGCCTGAGCCAGAACGTTGCCAGTGAAGGGCAGGATTGCCAGGCACAGTAGAAAATTCTTCATGTTCGTCGAGGTTCAGATGTGAAAGTGCGGTCTAACGCCTGAACTAAGCCACGCAGCGAAGCGGCTTCGGCTTGAATGAATTCTTAGGCCGTGGCGGCCTATCAGGATTCAATCTGGCATCTGTCGTATGAGCTTGTACAGCTTCTGTATGTCCGCTGGATGTCCCTGCTTCTTGAGTCCGCTGAATACTAGGAATCCAAGAATTGAGTTCCCTGTGTCTCGGCGAGTCACTAGTGTCAGGTCGTGATCCCGATCCACTAGCATGTATTGGCCACCCCAGCCATCAGCCATCACGGCATTGAGCCCGGAGTTCAACCACCATGAATAACCGAACCCGTCGTAGAAGGGGCCTTCGGTAGCTGAGTAGGCCGTCGTGCTTCTATCAATCCATTCGGCCGAAACGATCCTGGTCTGGTTCCACATGCCGTCTTGCGCTACCAGTGCCCCAAGCCGAGCAAGGTCGCGTGCGCTCATATGGATTCGATACGTTCTGTAGTCAGAGTCGGACCCCTTTCGATCATAAAGAACGTGCTCGCGGCTGAAATCCTGCATTCCCAGGGGCACAGCAAGCCAAGCGTCCAAGGCTTCTCCGATGGAAAGGCCGGTCTTCTGCTCGAAGATTGCACCTAGAACATTGAAGTCCCAGTTGTTATAGAAATAGTGTTCCCCCGGGGAAAACTGGCCACGGCCAGGGCGGCCTTCTTTAATCTCAACCGTCTCCGCACCAGACTGAAGGTAAATTCCTGACCGGGATTGCAGAAGATGTTCAACCGTGGCTTGCTTCTCTACATCTCTCAATGGAGTTCGACTTTCATTGATGCCGAGCTCTCCAAGTGTTTCGTTTAAATCGATCAACCCGCGGTCGGATGCTATGCCGAACAGCAAGCTAACGACGCTCTTCCGAGCGGAGGCCAAGTTCATGGGGATGTCGACATCCCCGTATTCCATCAGAATCTTGTCTCCACGCAACGCAACGAATGCATCGATTGGGTTTGCCTCGGCCTCTATGTATCTCCGGACATTCTCAGCCTCTTCTGGCGGTAGCGGAGACTCCACCAGAGGGACGGGATTGGTAGCGGCTGCGTCTCGATCGATGAAGGGGCGAAGCCCAACCACAAGCAGTATCGCGATGGTTGCGATCAGTACAAAGCCTAGAATCTTCACGATGCGTCGCACTGATGTGTACCCCATTTGAGTTCCATGAGTTTGACGGGATGGTTCTTCCACGGCCTAGCGCCTGAATTAAGCCGACCCGCGAAGCGGGCCCGGCTTGAGTGAATTGTTAGGTTGCTGCATGAACTGCCCAATACCCGAGCAGCCATACTCCAGCAGCGACCTGGGTGACGAGAACATAGCGCATGACGCGCCTAGATGCTCCGTGTTGAGTGCGAGACGCCAGAAAGCCTAAGAGCAAGGCGAGGGCATATGCTCCAGACCAGGCGAGCCAAGCAATTCCAATGCCGGTACAACCAAACCCCTCGCAGTACGTGTGCCAGAGTTTGACGCCGAAGAAGGCCAAAACAATCCAGCCGCAGATATATGCAATAGCTAAGGCGGCAAAAGACGCTCTTTTAACTGGCGAATGTGCATTCATGCTGGTGTTCGGCCTAACGCTTGAATTAAGCCGATCTGCGAAGCAGGTTCGGCTTGAACGAATTGTTAGACCGCGCGCCGGACTGTGTAGGACACCGGTACCGCACGATCTCCTTGCCAGGAATGGTTGTACTGTCCGTCAGCTTGGTCCCATCGGAAGACAATTCGAATTTTGCCGTAGCAAGCCAAGTCTCCCCCTCACCGGAGAGCTCCGAGATCAGCGCGATCTCATAGCCACCGCGAAGAACAACCGACTTAATTGGGCCGTCGCTCTCCCAATAGGAGATGTGATGAGGGTCTATGCGGAGGGTTAGGTCGTCAGCGTCGGAGTCGCAGGAGATAGGGCTGCCGGCCCAGCTGCCGACAAACCGGTCTGGAATCGTTACCCCATGATCGGCCGCGAGGGCGGTTATTGGGAGCAGCAATAAAGCTGCGAGGACTGTGGCCTTCATTGCTCTCCCTTAGCGGTCTAACGCCTGAATTGAGCCGCGCCGCGAAGCGGCGTCGGCTTGAATGAATTGTTAGGCGCCGCAGGTTAACAAGGTAAGTGCAACACCTGCGCCGCCCATGGATGGAGAGGTGAGCTGGCAGACTGGAGGGGATCACTCGGCCAAGAGACGATCCCTCATGTACAGCCAGCTCACCGAGCCGGAACGATACACCTTGGGCGTCCTGAATCGACAGGGCCTGTCACGGCGCTCGATCGCCCGGATCCTGGGAAGGAGCCCCAGCACAATCAGTCGCGAGATTCGCCGCAATGCCTGTCACGCCACCGATGGTGCCTACCGGCCCAGCAAGGCCCAGGAGCGCACCAATGGCCGCCGCCGACGGTCGCGTCGCGTGCGCCACCATGGCGAGGCCGTCTACGAAGCCATCGAGTACCTGCTCCAGCACGAGCAGTGGAGTCCCGAGCAGATCGCCCACTGGCTCGTGCTCAATGACGTGGCCCGGATCAGCCACATGACTATCTATCGGCACGTATGCCAGGACACCCGGTGCGGAGGCGTGCTGCGATCGTCCCTGCGCCAGGGAGGCAAACGACGTCGCAAACGTGCCATCGGGCCCGAGAAGCGCGGGCGGCTGCAGGGTAAGCCCATGATCGACACCCGACCAGAAGTGGTCGAGACCAGACTTGAACCCGGCCACTGGGAAGGCGACACCGTCATCGGCACCGTCGACGAACGCGACTGCCTGCTCACGCTGGTGGAGCGCAGTTCCGGAATAGCCCTGGTCGCCAAGCTCCCTCATCGCACCGTCACTGCCGTGAACCGCGCCACGCTGAAACTCATCCGCGACAGCGGCATGCCTTTCAAGACCATTACCTGGGACAACGGCACCGAGTTCCATGGCTACAAAGCACTGGAAGACGCCACCGGAGTACGCTGCTACTTCGCCTACCCGCACCGCCCATGGCAGCGTGGCAGTAACGAGAACTTCAATGGTTTGCTTCGGCAGTACTTCCCAAAACGACGCAGCCTCGCACGACTACGGCAACACCACTGCGACCTCATCGCTCACAAGCTCAATTCCCGACCGAGGAAGCGCCATGGCTACAAAACGCCCATCGAACGAATCAAAGAGCTATGCGGGTCGTTGCACTTCGAGTGTTAATTCACCGACCGACTCCTCCGTAGCAAATGCACCGCCATTCTTGGCAATGGCCTCATCCGTTTGTCCGCCCCCGCCGCTGCATACATGCGCACATCCACCCCCAATGTTTGACAGTCCGCCTTTAGCCTCACATTGGATCTGGCAGCGGTCAGATGTGGCACACCGCTTTGCCAGCACACGCAGTTCACAAGCTCTCTGAGGAGAGAGTTGACTGCCTTCAATCCATGAAACGTCGCACTCACTTGCCGCGGTGCCAGACTCGCCAGTGGCGCAGCCAGCAAGTAAGGAGGCAATCAACACAATGCAGAACCTGTTGAGTCTCATAGCGGCCTAACGATTGAGTTAAGCCGACTTGCGAAGCAAGTTCGGCTTGAACGGATTGTTAGACCGCGCTCCGGACTGTGTTGGGCACCGGTACCGCACAATCTCCTCACCAGGAATGGTTGTGCTGTCCGTTAGCCTGGCCCCATCCGAAGATAATTCGAACTTTGCCGTAGCAAGCCAAGTCTCGCCCTCGCCGGAGAGTTCCGAAATCAACGCGATCTCGTTGCTACCGCGAAGAACAACCGATTTGATTGGACCACCGCTCTCCCAATAGGAGATGTGATGAGGGTCTATACGGAGGACTAGATCGTCAGCGTCGGAGCCGCAGGAGGTAGGGCTGCCGGCCCAGCTGCCGATGAACTGGGCTGGAATCGTTGTCCCATGATCGGTCGCGAGAGCGGTGATTGGGAGCAGCAATGCGACTGCGAGGACTGTGGAGTTCATTGCTCTCCCTTAGCGGTCTAACGCTTGAATTAAGCCGACCTGCGAAGCAGGTTCGGCTTGAATGAGTTGTTAGGCGGTAGTGCCCAGCGAGCCCCCAAGGCCTGGCCCCGTGCTCCCCAGCACCGCCGCCGCTGGGCGAGCATGCCATAAGCACTGGCAATGTGGCTTGCCCGAGATGCCATGAGGTAGGCGGCCGCCGAAGAAGTGGGACGGTGATCGCAGGCGGGCAATGAAGCGACCTGGCGGAGCGGTGTACGGGCAGGTGGCGAGGACGGTAAGGACTACGAACCGGAGCCGATGCGGGACGCCGCGATGACCTGGCCGAAGGAAGAAGCGGCGAGGCGCCTTCCGCACTACCGTATAACGCTTGAATTAAGCCGCGCCACGAAGTGGCGTCGGCTTGAATGAATGGTTATGCGGTGGTGCCCGGCGAGGCTGGCCGATTAGGCCTGTGCTCCCCAGCACCGCCACTGCCAGCCGAGCATGCCACAAGTGGCGGCGACAGGGCTTGCCCGACCTAGGCATCAGCTGGGCGGCGGCCGAAGAAGCGTGACAGTGGGCGCAACTGGGCAATGAAGTTGCCGAACGGAGCGATGTGCGGGCCGGTGACGGGGCGCTGAGGACTGCTAAACGGAGCCGATGCGGGACGCCGCAATGACCTGGCCCGAAGGAGGATGCGCGAGGACAGCCATGCACCACCGGATAACGCCTGAATTAAGCCGTGCCGCGAAGCGGCATCGGCTTGAATGAATTGTTAGGCAGCTCTCGACTCACCACCAGAACCAGAGTCTAGAGCTACCGTTGCCAACAGAGCCAATAGAGTAGTCACCACGTCCGCGAGGAATACCAGAGATGCCCTCCCGAAGTGGTGCTAGCCAGTCCGAGCCTATTGTAAGAACTGCCGGCTCCAAGTCAGGCGGGAACGACCACTCTGCCGGGTCGCTGGAGAAGGTTGCCCGAAGCTTGCTAGGGGAGCGCCAAGCAGCTAAGCCGCCCTTGTTGTTTGGGACGCCTAGTTGAGCCTTGGAGGGCGGCTTGATCTCGACAGCTCGAAATGCAGGGATGCCATCAACGGCTAAAGCATCAAGCAGGGCAATGAGCGACTCGCAGCCAGCCGCATCAGCCGTGAGGTGCCAGCCCGGATAGTTGCGCTCGTTCTCCGTGTAGTGCCAGAGCGAGACATTGCCGGTTTGCTTCCATGAGTGAGCGCGATGCATCAGAGCTGCCTAACGCTTGAGTTAAGCCGACTTGCGAAGCAAGTTCGGCTTGAACGAATTGTTAGACCCAACCGCAGACACTGCTGCAAGCAGTGCCGTGATGATGGCTAGCCAGAATCCACCTTTGACCTCTCCCCAGAGCTGGATGCTTGCGAAGTACAAGAAAGCGCAGAACGCAGCTGAAGCAGCAAACCCTAACCATGGACGACGATAAATCATGATGAACGTAATGACACCAATGACGCAGAGAGTGGCCCACAGTACTTTGGCCCACAGCGGAATGCCCCACATGGCTATAAATTCAGGGGTCGCTGGAAAGAAATTGAAGAACAGATCGAGCGTAATTAAGAGATGTCCGGCGATAAGCAGCGCCATGCTCGTTGCTGCAATTCCAGTCGTTAGTGTTATCAGCGGTGACTTGCTACGCATGCTTCTTCCTTCCGCCTAACTCTAAGTAGACCCCGTTTCCGGGGGTATGTAGCGGATGTTCATCCGGTGCTGGCGGGGTCGTCAAGGAGAAATCCTACCTTCGATCAGTGCCTTGCCTGATCGGCCTTGGCCAGAGGATGGTGCCAGGCTGATCTGGAAATGCTTCAAGGACGAAGCGCTATGTCTTATCCGCCCGGAAACGGGGAAATATCCAACGCAGGCCGAGGGTCCAGGCCTGGGTTGTTCGAGGAAGTCCGGCGCCGGCTTCGCCTGAAGCACTACAGCCTGCGTACGGAGAAGGCTTACCTGGGATGGGTCCGCCGGTTCGTGGCGGCCAACGGGCGCCGGCATCCGCGCGAGCTCGGCGTGGTGGAGGTGGAGCATTTCCTGTCCGGGTTGGCCATGCTGGGGCAGGTGGCATCGAGCACCCAGAACCAGGCGTTGTCGGCGCTGCTGTTCCTGTACCGGGAGGTTCTGGGGACGGAGCTGCCGTGGCTGGAGAACGTGGTGCGCGCCAAGCGGCCGCAGCGGTTGCCCACGGTCCTGTCGGCGCCGGAGGTAGCGCGTCTGCTGGCGCACATGCAGGGGCGCACCTGGTTGCTGGCCAGCCTGCTGTATGGCACCGGCATGCGCCTGATGGAGGGGCTGCGCCTGCGGGTGAAGGACGTGGACTTCATGCGGCAGGAGATCCTGGTGCGCGACGGCAAGGGAGGCAAGGACCGGCGCACGGTGTTGCCGCGCTCCTTGGCCGAGCCGCTGCAACGTGAGCTGGAGCGCGTACGCCTGCTCCACGAGCAGGACCTGTCCGCCGGCGCAGGCAGGGTCTGGTTGCCGCACGCGCTGGCCAGGAAATACCCGCAGGCCGCCAGTGACCTGGGCTGGCAGTACCTGTTCCCGGCCGACCGGCGTTCGCGCGATCCGCGTACCGGGGCGCAGGGACGCCATCACATCGACGATGCGGTCCTGGCGCGTGCGCTCAAGCGCGCCCGTGCCCATGCGGGGATCGCCAAGCCGGTCAGCGCCCACACCCTGCGCCATTCCTTCGCCACCCACCTGCTGGAGGCCGGCTACGACATCCGCACCGTGCAGGAACTGCTCGGGCACAAGGACCTGTCGACCACGCAGATCTACACGCACGTGCTGGGCCGTGGCGCTTCGGCGGTGCGCAGTCCGCTGGATCTCTAGGCATGGCGTCGGTCGCGTCCGCCGTCGCCGCATGGGCCAGGTCGTCCGCGAGCACCGGGCCGGCGCCGCCGCATCCACTGGGCCTGGGCTGCGCGGCGGCGTTGCTGGCCGGGGCGGTGGCCGGCCTGTTCCTGCCGGCGCTGCCGCCGGCGCCGCTGCGCTGGCTGGCGCTGGTCGCCGGCGTGCTGGCATGGACATGGCCGTGGCGCGGCCGCGCCGCCGGTGCGCTGCTGGTCGGGGTGGGCTGGGCCGGCCTGCATGCGGGCTGGGCGCTCGCCGCGTGGCTGCCGCCGGACCTGGAGGCACGCGAGGTGCGCGTCGCCGGGCAGGTGCTGGGCCTGCCGCAGCACGAGGCGCGGCGCACGCGCTTCCAGTTCCGGGTGGAGGGCGACGACGCACCGGAGCCGCTGCGCGGGCGGCGCCTGCAGCTGTCCTGGTACGACGATTTCGGGGCGCAGGAGGCCGGGCCGCGCATGGCGCTGCAGCCGGGTGCGCGCTGGGAGTTCCAGCTGAAGCTGCGCGCGCCGCGCGGGCTCGCCAATCCCGGCGGGTTCGACGCCGGCCGCCATGCACTGGCGCAGCGGATCGCCGCCACCGGCTACGTGCGTGCGCCGCAGCTGGCGCGCGAACTGGCGCCGGCCGCGGGCATCGACGCCTGGCGCGCGCGCATGGCCACGCGGATCGAGGCGGCCGTGCCGTCGCCGTCCTCGCGCTTCGTGCGGGCGCTGGCGCTGGGCGACACGCGTGGGCTGGACGATGCCGACTGGGAGACGTTGCGCGCGGTCGGGTTGACCCATCTGATCGCGATCTCCGGCTTCCATGTCGGCCTGGTCGCGGGGTTCTTCGCCTGGCTGGCGGTGGTGGCCTGGTGGCTGTGCCCGTCGCTGGGGCGGTGGTGGCCGCGCCCGCAGGCCGCGGCGGTCGCGGCGGTGCTGGGTGCGGCCGGCTATGCGGCGGTGGCCGGGTTCGCGCTGCCGACGGTGCGCACGCTGTTGATGATCGCGGTGGTGGCCGGCGCGCGGTTGGGGCGGCGGCCGCTGGGCGCGTGGCAGGCGTTGTCGCTGGCGCTGGCGGTGATGCTGCTGGTGGATCCGCTGGCGGTGCTGCAGGCGGGGTTCTGGCTCAGCTTCGCCGGCGTGGCCTGGCTGGTGTGGTGCTTGCCGGCGCAGGCTGGGCGACGCTGGCTTCGCGATTTCCTGACGGCGCAGGGCGTGGCCACGCTGGGGCTGCTGCCGCTGGGGGCGGTGCTGTTCCTGCAGGCCTCGCTGGCCGGGCCGCTGGCCAACCTGCTGGCGGTGCCGTGGTGGAGCCTGGTGGTGGTGCCGCTGTCGTTGCTGGGTACCGGGCTCGAAGCGTTGCATGCCGGCGCTGGCGGTTGGGCCTGGCGCGCGGCGGCGGCGTGTTTCGATCCGAGCTGGGCGCTGTTCGAGCGCATGGCGGCCAGTCCGCTCGCCTTGTGGTGGCTGCCGGAGGCGCGTGCCTGGGCGTTGCCGCTGGCGCTGTTCGGTGCGTTCTGGCTGTTGCTGCCGCGCGGCGTGCCGGGTTGGCCATTGGCGCTGCTGCTGTGGCTGCCGCTGCTGTGGCCGGCGCGCGAACTGCCGCGCCCGGGCGGGGTGGAACTGCACGTGCTGGACGTGGGGCAGGGCCTGGCGGTGGTGGTGCGCAGCGCCGACCACGCGCTGCTGTACGACGCCGGCCCGGCGGTGCGCGACGGCTGGGATGCGGGCGAGCGCGCGGTGATGCCGGCGTTGCGCGCGTTGGGCATCGCGCGGTTGGACCGGGTGGTGATCAGCCATGCCGACCAGGACCACGCTGGCGGTTGGCCGGCGGTGCGCCGCGGTGTGCCGGTGGACGCATCGCTGGCGCCGGCCGGCGCGCCGGTGGACGTGCAGGGCGCCTGCGAGGCGGAGCAGGGCTGGACCTGGGACGGGGTGCGGTTCGGCTTCCTGCATCCGCCGCCGCATTTCCCCTACCTGCGCAACGAGGCCAGCTGCGTGCTGCGGATCGAGTCGCCGCATGGCGTGGTGCTGTTGCCGGGCGACATCGGCGAGGTGGTCGAGCGGCGCCTGCTGCGCGAGCCGGCGGCGTTGCGTGCCGACGTGGTGGTGGTCGCGCACCATGGCAGCGACGGCTCGTCCTCGGCCGGTTTCGTCGCCGCCACCGGCGCGCGCCTGGCGCTGGTGGCGGCCGGCCACGGCAACCGCTTCGGCCACCCGCGCGAGGCGGTGGTGCGTCGCTGGCAGCGCCACGGCGCCGAGGTGCTGGCCACCCCGCGCTCCGGTGCGATCCGCGTCTGGCTCGACGCCGACGGCCTAGCCGTCCGCGAACGCCGCGCCTGGCGTTCCCGCTCCTGGCACCCCGACGACCCGCCGTTGTAGGGGCCCAGCTTGCTGGCGACACGGGCGTTGGAACCCCGAGGGCGTCGCCTGTGCCAACGGCGTCGGGTCGCCGGCTGAACCCGGCTCCTACAACAGCCACGACGCGACCGATTTTCTGTAGGAGCTGACTTCAGTCGGCGACCCGGGCGTCGGGATCACGAGGGCGTCGCCTGAGCCGACGACGTCGCGTCGCGGGCAAGCCCGGCTCCTGCAAGAAGCCGGAGCACCCAATCCCCGTCGTCCCGGCGAACGCCGGGACCCAGTGACTTCGGCTTTGCAACGACATCGGCCCGCGATCGAAAGACGCTGGGTCCCGGCGTTCGCCGGGACGACGAGTGGAATATCGGGAAGGCTCGGCAATCCGGTCCGGCAGGCCGGAACGTGCGCCCCGCCGCGTTCCCACCCGGGCGGGCTGGCGCGCGGGCCGCGTTTGCCGTCATCCTTACGGTTCGTGGATGCGGCCAAGTGCCGGAGGTGGTTCAGGTGTGGGAGCTGGTCAAGGCCGGTGGATGGCCGATGCTGCCGTTGCTGCTGCTGGGCGTGGCGGCCCTGGCGATCATCCTGGAGCGGCTGTGGAGCCTGCGCCGCGCCGAGGTCATGCCGCCGAAGCTGGGTGAGGAGGTCCGCAACTGGGCCGCGCGCGGCCAGCTGGACCCGGCCCACATCGAATCCCTGCGCCGCAACTCGCCGCTGGGCGAGCTGCTGGCCGCCGCGCTGGACGTGCGCCACAAGCCGCGCGAGATGGTCCGCGAGCGGCTGGAGGACACCGGCCGCCACCTGGTGTTCAAGATGGAGAAGTTCCTCAGCGCGCTGGGCACCATCGCCAGCGCCGGCCCGCTGCTGGGCCTGCTGGGCACGGTGGTGGGCATGATCCAGATGTTCCTGGGCATCCTCGACCACGGCCTGGGCGACGTGAGCCAGCTCGCCGGCGGCATCGGCAAGGCGCTGGTCTGCACCGCCACCGGCATGATCGTCGCGGTGCCGGCGCTGATCTTCCACCGCTTCTTCCGCAGCCGCATCGCCGGCTACGTGATCGAGATGGAACAGGAGGCCACCGCGCTGCTCGACGCGCTGGACAACGCCCGCCCGGCGCCGCAGGTCCCGCCGGCCGTGGCCGCGCAGGCCGCCGCGGCCCGCGCCGCCGCCGCGCGCCCGGCGCCGGCCGCGCCGGTCCGCCGCTGAGACCGCCATGCGCATCCGCGACCAGCGCGCCTACGACGAGCCGGGCATCGACCTGGTGCCGCTGATCGACGTGATCCTGGTGCTGATCATCTTCTTCGTGATCACCACCACCTTCGACGTGCGCTCCACGCTGCAGCTGCAGCTGCCGGTGGCCAGCCCGCAGGCGCCGCCGCCGGCGCGGACCCTGAACATCATCGTCAATGCCGACGGCCGCTACTTCGTCGGCGAGCGCGAGGTCCTGCGCACCGACATCGAGGCGGTCAAGCAGGCCATAGTGGAAGCGGCCGGCGACGACCGCGAACTGCCGGTCATGCTGCGCGCCGACGCGCGCACGCCGTACCAGGCGGTGGTCACCGCCCAGGACGCGCTGGCCCAGCTGGGCTTCCGCCGGATCGCCATCGCCACCGCGCCGGACACGCCGGCACCGGAGCCGCAGTCTTGAGCGGCCGCCACCCGCCGGCCTGGCCGATCTACCGGCGCCTGCTCGGCTACGCCGGGCGCTACCGGGTGTTCCTGGCCGCGGCGCTGCTGGGCATGCTGGTGGAGGCGGGCGCCGGCGCGGCCTTCATCTGGCTGATGGAGCCGCTGACCAACCGCGGCTTCGTCAATCCCGAGCCGCGCATGGCGGTGCTGCTGCCGCTGGCCATCGTCGGCCTGTTCGTGCTGCGCAGCGCGGCCACCTTCGTCACCGACTACGGCATGGCCCGCACCGGCCGCAGCGTGGTCCGCGACCTGCGCGAGCAGGTGCTGGCCAAGTACCTGCGGCTGCCGTCGACCCAGTTCGATGCCGAGTCCACGCCGGTGATGGTCAGCCGCCTGAACTTCGACACCGAGCAGGTCACCCAGGCCAGTTCCGAGGCGCTCAAGACCCTGGTCACCGACACCCTGACCATCGTCTACCTCCTGGCGCTGATGCTCTACATGAGCGTCAAGGTGACCCTGGCGATGCTGCTGATCACCCCGCTGATCGGGGTGATCGTGTGGTACGTGGGCAAGCGCTACCGCCGGATCAGCGGCGGCATCCAGGACGGCATGGGCCGCATGGCCGCCAGCGCCGAGCAGTCGCTGTCCGCGCAGCAGGACGTGAAGATCCATGGCGCGCAGGCGCAGGAGATTTCGCGCTACTCGGGGCTGGCCAACCGCATCCTCGGCCTGAACATGAAGGTCGAAACCACCCGCGCGGCCGCGTCGGGCATGGTCCAGCTGCTGGCGGCGATCGCCCTGGCGCTGATCGTGGCGGTGGCCACGCGCGAGGCGCTGGCCGGGCGGCTCAACGCCGGCCAGTTCATCAGCCTGATGACCGCGATGATGGGCATCATCCCGTCGCTGCGCCGGATCACCAACGTGCAGACTGCGATCGCGCGCGGCGTGGCCGCGTCCGAGCGGCTGTTCGCGATCCTCGACGCCGAGGAGGAGGCCGACACCGGCACGCGCACCCTCGGCCGCGCGCGCGGCGAACTGGTGTTCGACCAGGTCAGCCTGCGCTACCGCGACCAGCCCGGCTTCGCCCTGGACGACATCAGCTTCAGCGCGCGGCCGGGCACGGTGACCGCGATCGTCGGCCGCTCCGGCAGCGGCAAGACCAGCCTGGTGCGGCTGGTGCCGCGCTTCTACGAGCCCAGCAGCGGCCACATCACCCTCGACGGAGTGGAGCTGCACGACTACCGCATGGCCGACCTGCGCCGGCAGATCGCCCTGGTCGGGCAGAAGGTGATGCTGTTCGACGACACCGTGGCGGCCAACATCGCCTACGGCATGCAGGCCGACCGCACTGCGATCCGCGCCGCGGCCGAGGCGGCCAACGCCTGGGAGTTCATCGAGCGCCTGCCGCACGGCCTGGACACGCCGATCGGCGAGAACGGCGCGCTGCTGTCCGGCGGCCAGCGCCAGCGCCTGGCGATCGCCCGCGCGATCCTGCGCGACGCGCCGGTGCTGATCCTGGACGAGGCCACCGCCGCGCTGGACAACGAGTCCGAGCGGCTGGTGCAGGACGCGCTGCAGCGGCTGATGCCCGAGCGCACCACGCTGGTGATCGCGCACCGGCTGTCGACCATCGAGCACGCCGACCAGGTGCTGGTGCTGGACCACGGCCGCCTGGTCGAGCGCGGCAATCACGCCGAGCTGATGGCTGCCGGTGGACTGTACGCGCACCTGCACGGCATGCAGTTCCGCGAGCGCCGGGCCGGATGAGGCCAGCGGAGGGACGAACGGCATGAGCAAGGGAGCGCCACGAACGCCGGCCTGGTGGTTCGGTGATGCGGCCGTGCCGGTGTGGGCGCGGCTGCTGGCACCGGTCTACGCCGGCGTGGTCGCGTTGCGTGGGCACCTGTACCGGACCGGCCTGTTGCGCCAGCGCCGGGTCGAGGTGCCGGTGCTGGTGATCGGCAACCTGGCCGCCGGCGGCGCCGGCAAGACCCCATTGACCCTGGCCGTGGTGCAGAAGCTGCGCGAGGCCGGGTGGCGCCCGGGCGTGGCCAGCCGCGGCTACGGCCGCCGCGACGAAGGCGTGCCGCGCTGGGTGACCGCGGAAACCGCGCCGGAGGAGGGCGGCGACGAACCGGTGCTGATCGCGCGCCGGCTCGCCGTGCCGGTGCGGGTGGACCGCGATCGCGCCGCCGCGGCGCGCGCGCTGGCCGAGGCCGGCTGCGACATCGTGGTCTGCGACGACGGCCTGCAGCACTACCGCCTGGCCCGAGACGTCGAGATCGAAGTGGTCGACGGCACCCGCCGCTACGGCAACGGTCGGATGCTGCCGGCCGGCCCGCTGCGCGAGCCGGTCGAGCGCGGCCGCTGCTGCGACTTCCGCGTGGTCAACCTCGGCCATGCCGCCGAGCCGGGCGGGACCGGCTTCGGCGAATGGCCGATGCAGCTGCAGTCGCGCGCGGCCCTGCCCATCGCCGGCGGGCGGCCGCGTGCGCTGGCCTCGTACATCGGCATCCGCGTGCACGCGGTGGCCGGCATCGGCAACCCGCAGCGCTTCTTCGACATGCTGCGCGCGCTGGGCGTGGGCGTGGTCCCGCACGCCTTCCCCGACCACCACGCCTACCGTGCCGAGGACCTGGAGTTCGGCAACGATCTGCCGGTGCTGATGACCGAGAAGGACGCGGTCAAGTGCGCGCCGTTCGCCGACGCGCGCTGCTATTCGGTTCCGGTTGACGCCGAACTGCCCGCCGCGTTCTGGGTCGCGCTGCTGGACCGCCTGGCGCGCCTGCGCTGAGGACGCCTCTGCCTGAGAGACCGATTCCGGGGACCTCTGTCTCGGCCGCGACTGGAAACATTCGGCCGTTCCGACAGCCGGCGCGTCGAAGCCCCTCTCCCCCCGGGTGAGGGGTTGGGGTGAGGGTCGGTACCCGAAGAAGCCCCCGATCGCCGTCGCTCCTCCGTACCCTCATCCGCCCTTCGGGCACCTTCTACCCCGTAGGGCACCTGGTCCCGGAGGGCGAAGGAAGTGCATCCGCGCGTTGCGTCAGCCGCCGGGACGACGGGGACGGAAGTTGTCCGACGACGGCACGCTTCCATTGAGCCACTCCCGGTTGCTCCTACAATGCGGCCGATCCACTGGGAGGAACGCATGGAGCCCTTGCCCGATTTCGTCGTCGCCATCCCGGCCCGCTACGCCGCCAGCCGCCTACCGGGCAAGCCGCTGCGCCCGCTCGGCGGCGAGCCGCTGGTCCTGCACGTCGCCCGCCGCGCGCTCGAAGCGGGTGCGCGCGAGGTCTGGCTGGCCACCGACGACGAGCGCGTGGCCGCGGCCGTCGCCGGCGTCGCCGGCGTGCGCGTGGCGATGACCTCGCCCGACCACGCTTCCGGCACCGACCGCCTGGCCGAATGCTCCGCCACCGCCGGCTGGGACGACGACACCGTGGTGGTCAACCTGCAGGGCGACGAACCCTTCGCTCCGCCCAGCGGTATCCGCGAGGTCGCGCGCGCGCTGGTCGACAGCGGCGCGCCGATGGCGACCCTGGCCGAGCCACTCGCCGATGCGCAGACCCTGTTCGACCCGAACACGGTCAAGCTGGTCCGCGCCGCCTCCGGCGATGCGCTGTACTTCAGCCGCGCGCCGCTGCCGTGGCCGCGCGATGCCTTCGCCCGCGACCGCAGCGTGCTGCCGGCGGGCGGGCACTGGCTGCGCCACATCGGCATCTACGCCTACCGCGCCGGCTTCCTGCAGACCTTCGCGCGGATGCCGCCCGGCCGGCTGGAGCAGGTCGAATCGCTGGAGCAGCTGCGGGTGCTGGAGGCCGGCCACCGGATCGCGGTGGCGCTGGCGCCGGCGCCGTTCCCGCCGGGCGTGGACACGCCCGAGGACCTGGCCCGCGCCGAGGCGCGGCTGCAGGGCGCCGGCGGATGAAGTCGGCAGCTACCCGGCTCCTCGTGGTGTGCCTGGGCAACATCTGCCGTTCGCCGCTGGCCGAAGGCGCGCTGCGCGCGCGGATCGAGGCCTCGCCGCTGGCCGGCCGGGTCCAGGTGGACTCGGCCGGCACCGGCGGCTGGCACGCCGGCGAGCCGCCGGACCGGCGTGCCATCGCCTGCGCACGCGGCCACGGCGTGGACATCGCGGCGCTGCGCGCCCGCCAGCTCCGCAGCCGCGACTTCGCCGACTTCGACTGGCTGCTGTGCGCCGACGCCGACAACCTGCGCGACGTGCGCCGGCTGGCGCCGCCGCCGGCCCGCGAGCGCGTGGCGCTGCTGCTGGACTGGGCCGGCACCGTGCCCGCGGGCGAAGTGCCGGACCCGTACTACGGCCACAGCGACCACTTCGAGGAGGTCTGGCAACTGGTCGATACAGCCGCACAGGCGGTCGTCGCGCGCCTGTCCGCCCGGCCGGTGTCCGGCATAATCGGCCCATGAACGCGGCCACCCTCCAGGAACTGCCCCGCGAACTGCCCTGGCTCAACGCCCAGGCAGCCTCCCTGCACGAGTTGCGCGGCCGCCCGGTGGTGCTGGCGTTCGTCAACGCCGCCTCGGTCTGGTGCGCGCAGCGCCTGGCGGAACTGGCGCAGTGGCAGGGGCGCAACCCCGGCCGCATCCAGGTGCTGGTGGTGCAGGTGCCGCGCTTCGACAGCGAGCGGGTGCCGCAGCGCTCGCTCAAGCTGCTGCGCCGGCTGGGCGTGGCCTCGCCGGTGCTGCTCGACGCCGACTGGGCCGCGTGGCAGCGCTACGGCATCGAGGCCTGGCCGACGCTGCTGCTGGTCGACGCCGACGGCGCCGAGCGCGAGCGCATCGTCGGCCTCGGCGGCGACCTGGACCGCTCGCTGTTCGCGCTGATCGAGGGCCTGCCGCCGCCGCTGGAGGAGGACCTGGTCTCCGCCGAGACCCTGCCCGAGCCGCGCCTGAGCCTGCGCTTCCCGGCCGGGATCGCCGCCAGCGGCGACCGCCTGTACATCGCCGACAGCGGCCACCACCGCATCCTCGAATGCAGCCACGCCGGCCGCATCCTGCGCCAGTTCGGGCTGGGCACCGCCGACTTCATGGACGGCCCGGCCGACCAGGCCGCGTTCAACCGCCCGCAGGGCCTGGCCCTGGAGCGCGAGCACCTCTACGTCGCCGACGCCGGCAACCACGCCCTGCGCCGGATCCAGCTGGGCACCGGCCAGGTGGACACGCTGTGCGGCAACGGCCGGCCGGGCGATCCGGCCGAGGGGCCGGTCAATCCGGCCGCGCGCGGCCCGCTGCACCATCCGCTGGCGCTGGCCGCGGCCGCCAACCAGGTGCACATCGCCAGCGCCGGCGACAACCGTATCTGGAGCTACGACCTGGGCCGTGGCGAACTGCGCCTGCGCGCCGGCTCCGGCCGCCTGGAACTGCGCGACGGCAACGCGATGATGGCCGCGTTCGCGCAGCCGGCGGGCCTGGCCGCGGTGCAGCAGGTGCTGTACGTGTGCGACGCGCTGGGCTCGGCAGTGCGCTCGCTGCAGCTGCGCAACGACCTGGTCCAGACCCTGGTCGGGCAGGGTCCGTGGGAGTTCGGCGACACCGACGGCCCGCGCTCGTCGGCGCGGCTGCAGCATCCGCTGGGGATCGCCCTGAGCGCCGACGCGCCGCTGCTGTGGATCGCCGACAGCGGCAACGGCATGCTGCGCACCCTGCGCCTGGGCGGCGGCGAGCTGAGCACGGTCGAGCTGCCGCGGCGCCTGCACGGCCCCACCGGCCTGGCCATCGCCGGCGGCGCGGTCTGGATCGCCGAAACCGACGCCCATGGCGTGCTGCGCTACGACATCGTCACCGGCAGCCTGGAAGACGTGTCGATCGACGAATGAACGACCCGGCGGGAGATCCTGCGGCAGGGCAGTTCGACGGCAAGGCCTTCGTCGCCCAACTGAGCACCGCGCCGGGCGTGTACCGCATGTACGCCGCCGACGGCAGCCTGCTGTACGTGGGCAAGGCCGGCGCGCTCAGGCGCCGCGTGGCCAGCTACTTCAACAACGCGCCCAGGACCCCGCGCATCCACGCCATGGTGGCGCAGGTGGCGCGCATGGAGGTCACGGTCACCCGCACCGAGGCCGAGGCGCTGCTGCTGGAGAACCAGCTGATCAAGTCGCTGGCGCCGCGCTACAACGTCTCCCTGCGCGACGACAAGAGCTACCCGTACGTGCTGCTGACCCAGGAACAGTGGCCGCGGCTGGCCTTCCACCGCGGCCCGCGCGCGGTGCAGGGACGCTACTTCGGCCCGTACGCCAGCGCCGGCGCGGTGCGCGAGACCATGGACCTGATGTTCAAGCTGTTCCGCCTGCGCAGCTGCGAGGACAGCGTGTTCCGCAACCGCAGCCGGCCGTGCCTGCAGTACCAGATCGGCCGCTGCTCGGCGCCGTGCGTGGGCCTGGTCGAGGCCGGCGAGTACGCCGAGTCGGTGCGCCGCGCCTCGCTGTTCCTGGAGGGGCGCAGCGACGAGCTGGGCGAGGAACTGGCCGCGGCGATGGAGGCGGCCAGCGCCAGGCTCGAATTCGAGCAGGCCGCGCGCCTGCGCGACCTGCTGGCGACCCTGCGCGGGCTGCAGGCGCGGCAGTACGTGGACGGCCACGCCGCCAACCTCGACGTGCTGGCCTGCGCGATGCAGGGCAGCGCGGCCTGCGTGCTGCTGCTGGCGTTCCGCGACGGCCGCAACCTGGGCACGCGCGCGTTCTTCCCGCGCACCAACGGCGAGGACAGCGCGGAGGAAGTGCTGGCCGCGTTCGTCTCCCAGTACTACGCCGAGCAGCCGCCGCCGGCGGAGATCGTGCTCGACCGTCCCATTCCCGACGCCGGGCTGATCGAGCTGGCCCTGGCCGAGGCCGTCGGGCGCAAGGTGGCGCTGAAGTCCAGCGTGCGCGGCGAGCGCGCCGGTTACCTGGACCTGGCCAAGCGCAATGCGCAGTTGGCCCTGGCCACCGAGCTGGCCAGCCGCGGCGCGCAGCAGGCGCGCAGCGAGGCGGTGCGCGACCTGCTCGGCCTGGCCGAGGTGCCGGCGCGGATCGAGTGCTTCGACATCAGCCACACCCTGGGCGAGGCGACCGTGGCCTCGTGCGTGGTGTTCGACCCGGCCGGGCCGGTGCGCAACCAGTACCGGCGCTACAACATCGCCGGGATCGAGCCGGGCGACGACTACGCGGCGATGCGCCAGGCGATCGAGCGCCGCTTCCGCCGCGCGCTGGAAGCCGGGGCCGGCTCCGACCAGGCACCGGACGCGGCGCCGGGCCTGGCGAGGAACGCGGTGCTGCCGGACGTGCTGCTGATCGACGGTGGCGCCGGGCAGTTGGCGCAGGCGCGCGAGGCGCTGGCCGACCTGGGCGTGGAGGGCGTGCTGCTGGTCGGCGTGTCCAAGGGCGAACAGCGCCGCGCCGGCGAAGAGACCCTGGTCCTGGCCGACGGCCGCGAATTGCGTCCGGGCGCGGCCTCGCCGGCGCTGCAGTTCATCCAGCAGGTCCGCGACGAGGCGCACCGCTTCGCCATCACCGGCCACCGCGGCCGGCGGCAGAAGGCGCGCACCACCAGCCGGCTGGAGGACATCCCCGGCATCGGCCCGCGCCGGCGCGCCGCGCTGCTGCGGCATTTCGGCGGGCTGGCCGGGCTCAAGGCCGCCGGCGAAGAGGAGATCGCGCGGGTGGAGGGCATCAATGCCGCACTGGCCGCGCGCATCTACGCTACCCTGCACGGGCTGGAGCCCCCGGCGGCGGAAAACGGATGAAGAAGAAGGTCCGATGAAGTTGACCATCCCGACCTGGCTGACCCTGCTGCGGATCGTGCTGATCCCGGTGCTGGTGGTGGTCTTCTACCTTCCGTACCAGTGGACCAACTTCGCCGCCGCGGCGGTGTTCATCCTGGCCGCGGTGACCGACTGGCTCGACGGTTGGGTCGCGCGCCGCTACCACCAGTACTCGGCGTTCGGCGCCTTCCTCGACCCGGTGGCCGACAAGATGATGGTGGCCGTGGCCTTGTTCCTGATCGTGCAGGGGCACCCGACGCCGTGGATGGCGTTCTGGGCCGCAGTCATCGTCGGCCGCGAGATCGCCGTGTCGGCGCTGCGCGAGTGGATGGCCGAACTGGGGCAGCGGGCCACGGTCAAGGTGGCCTCTATCGGCAAGATCAAGACCGTCGCGCAGATGGTGGCGCTGTCGTGCCTGCTGTATGCGATCAATCCGCGCTCCCCGCTGCAGCCCGGCACCGACATCTGGCTGGGCGAACTGGTGTTCCATGTCGGCGACTGGCTGCTGGCCGCCGCCGCGGTGCTGACCCTGTGGTCCGGTTTCCAGTACCTGCACGCGGCCTGGCCGGCGCTGCGCGCCGACGAGCAGGCCGCCGCCGCCCGCGCCACCGGGGAAAAGCGCAAACCCGGTTGACAGCGCCCGCCGAATCCCTAAAATGCGCGTCTCCCAAGCGGGAATAGCTCAGTTGGTAGAGCGCAACCTTGCCAAGGTTGAGGTCGCGAGTTCGAGTCTCGTTTCCCGCTCCAGACACGATTGATCCTGCCGTCGCCCCGGCGCCGGACAGGATCGAAAACGGACCCCGGCAACGGGGTTTTGTTTTGTCGGGCCGGCCCCCAGCGATTACACTGCGGTGGCGGCGCGAGCCTCCGGCCTGGTGGCAGAGTGGTTATGCAGCGGACTGCAAATCCGCGTACGCCGGTTCAATTCCGACCCAGGCCTCCATCCTCCGACCCCCGCTTCCGGCGGGGGCGTTGCGTTTCAGGCGCCGCAAACGCGCCCCGCGATGCCGCGGCCGCCGGATTCAGCGTTGGCGCCGCGGCCCGGTCGAATGCCGGATCTGCAGCTGGTAGGGCACCTTCACGATGCTGCCGACGCCGTGGCCGGTGATCTCGTCGAGCAGCTGGCGGGCGGCGATCCGGCCCATCTCGCGGCTGGGTTGGCGGATCGTGCTCAGGCTCGGCCAGACCTGGCGTGACATCGGGGTGTCGTCGAAGCCGAACACCGACAGCTGCTCCGGCACGGCCAGCCCGCGCGCGGCGGCCTCGTACAGCACGCCGCAGGCGGTGTCGTCGTTGGCGCCGAAGATCGCCGTGGGCGGGTCGTCCAGGTCGAGCAGGCGGCGCGCGCCGGCGATGCCGGACTCGAACGAGAACTCGCCCTCGATCACCAGCGCCGGATCCGGTTCGATCCCGGCCTGGTTCAGGCCATCCAGGTAACCAGCCAGGCGCCAGGCGCGCGCACCATGGCTGCGGTGGCCGGTGATGTGGGCGATGCGCCGGTGCCCGAGCGCGACCACGTGGGCCATCATGTCGGCCACCGCCGCGCGTTCGTCCAGGGTCGCGCCGATGCGGGCGTTGTTGCGCTTGGCCGAGATCCCGGCGTAGCGCACGTCCAGTTCGCGCAGCCGGCGCAGCAGCGGCAGGTCGTCGGTCAGCGGCGGGGTTAGCACCAGCCCGTCCGGGCGGTACTGGTTGACCAGCCCTTCGACCGACTCGACATGGCCGCGGCGACCGAAGTCGACCGGGCGCAGGGTCAGGCCGTAGTGGGCCTGTTCGCAGGCCGCCAGCACGCCCTCGATGATCTCCATCACGTAGTTCGAGGACGGGTTGTCGTACAGCAGCGAGATCAGGTACGAGCGCCGGCCGGCCAGGCTGCGCGCCGAGGAGTTGGGCCGGTAGTGCAGCTGGCGCGCGGCTTCCTCGACCTTGTGCCGGGTGTCCTCGCGCACGTTGGGTTCGCGGTTGAACACCCGCGAGACGGTCTTCATCGACACGCCCGCCGCCGCGGCGACGTCCTCGATCCTGGCGCGCATGCGTTCGTGGCCCCTTGCCCGCCTGCCGATCGCGGGTCCGCCGCATGATAGCAACGCGCCGCGCCGGACGGCGGTCGCGCCGCCGACGGCGGTGGCACAATGCACGGGCCGCGCCCGGGTGGTGAAACTGGTAGACACAGGGGACTTAAAATCCCCCAGCCGAAAGGCTATGCGGGTTCGACCCCCGCTCCGGGCATGCCTTGTGGCAGGCGGGCTCCGTGTCGAATGGCCGGGCCGGCACCTCCAGCGCAACGCGGGTCCGGTGCCTACCTGGTGCCTACTTGCACAACCAGACAGGAGCTCCATGTCCGAACCTTCAGTGCCGCTGCCGCCCGCCGACGCCCGCATCGCCGTGATCGGCCTGGGCTACGTGGGCCTGCCGCTGGCGGTGGCCTTCGGCGCGCAGCGCGAGGTGCTGGGCTTCGACATCGATGCGGGCCGGGTGCAGGAGTTGCGCGGGGGCGTCGACCGCACCCTGGAACTGGAGCCGGAGGAGATCCGCGCGGCGACCCGGCTGCGCTTCGACAGCAACCCGGCCGCGCTGGCCGGCTGCGACATCTTCATCGTCGCGGTACCCACGCCTATCGACGCTTCGTACCAGCCCGACCTGGAGCCGCTGCGCGGGGCCAGCGAACTGGTCGCCGCCGCGTTGCGGCGCGGCGCGCTGGTGATCTACGAGTCCACGGTCTATCCCGGCACGACCGAGGAGATCTGCGTGCCGATCCTGGAGCGGGGCTCGGGCCTGCGCTTCAACGCCGATTTCAGCTGCGGCTACAGCCCCGAGCGGGTCAGTCCCGGCGACCGCCAGCGGCGCCTGGCCGACATCCGCAAGATCACTTCCGGCTCGACCCCCGGGGTGGCAGCGGCGGTGGACGCGCTGTACCGGCCGGTGATCGCCGCCGGCACCTACGCCGCGCCGTCGATCCGCGTGGCCGAGGCGGCCAAGGTGGTCGAGAACATCCAGCGCGACGTCAACATCGCCCTGGTCAACGAACTGGCGCTTGTATTCGACCGCCTGGGCATCGACACCGCCGACGTGCTCGAGGCGGCCGGCACCAAGTGGAACTTCCTGCCGTTCCGCCCGGGCCTGGTCGGTGGCCACTGCATCGGCGTGGACCCGTACTACCTGCTGCACAAGTCCGAGAGCGTGGGCTACCACCCCGAGCTGATCCATACCGCGCGCGAAGTGAACGAGCGGGTCGGCACGCACGTGGCCGACCGCGTGCTGGCGATGCTGCGCGAGCGCGGCGTGGTCCCGGCGGACGCACGGGTGCTGGTGCTGGGCGTGACCTTCAAGGAGAACTGCCCGGACCTGCGAAACAGCCGTGCGCTGGACCTGGCCCGGCAGCTGGCCGAGGCCGGCGCCCGGGTGGAGGCCTGCGATCCGTGGGCCGATGCGGAGGAGGTCGCGCGGCAGGGCGTGGCGCTGCGCAGCGAGCCGGAGGCCGGCCGCTACGACGCGGTGGTGCTGGCGGTGGCCCACGACGAGTACCGCGGCTACGACGCCGGGCAGGTGCGCGCGCTGGGCCGGCCGGGCGCGGCGGTATACGACGTCAAGTCGGTGTGGCCGCGCGAGGCGGTGGACGACCGCCTGTAGCCACCGCTGCCGCGCCGCGTCTGTTGGCTCCCCCATCTCCGTCGTCCCGGCGAACGCCGGGGCCCAGCGACTCATGCTCTGCCATGACGTTGTGCCTGGCTGAGAAATCGAAGGCACTGGGTCCCGCCGTTCGCCGGGACGACGGGCCGGCCTCATTGGCGCCATTCACGCACCTGTCGACGTTGTCCACGCGCCTACCCATGTCGTCCGCGGCTAGACTGGCCCACATCCGTTCCGCAGGGAGCATGGGATGATCCGCTACTCGGCGTACGCCGCCAGCTGGGTGCTGTTGCTGGTGTCGCTGGCGCTGGCGCTGCGCTGGCCCGGCTGGTGGTGGGGCGCTGGCATCGGCGGCGTGCTGATGCTGCTGGGCACCTGGGACCTGCTGCAGACCCGCGCCACGCTGCGCCGCAACTATCCGATCCTGGCCCACTTCCGCTACGGGCTGGAGTCGGTGGGTCCGGAAATCCGCCAGTACTTCATCGAGAGCGATACCGCCGAGGCACCGTTCTCGCGGCAGCAGCGCGCGCTGGTCTATCGCCGCGCCAAGGGCGTAATGGACGTGGTCCCGTTCGGTTCGCTGCAGGACGCCTACGCGGTGGACTACGAGTGGATCAACCATTCGCTGGCGCCGACCCAGATCGCCAGCCACGATTTCCGCATCCTGGTCGGGCCGGAAACCGCGCAGCCATATTCGGCCAGCGTGTTCAACATCTCGGCGATGAGCTTCGGCTCGCTGTCCGCCAACGCGGTGCGCGCGCTCAACGAGGGCGCCCGCCGCGGCGGCTTCTACCACGACACCGGCGAAGGTTCGATTTCGTCCTATCACCTGGAGCACGGCGGCGACCTGGTCTGGGAAATCGGCTCGGGCTACTTCGGCTGCCGCGACGCGCACGGGCGCTTCGATCCGGCGCGCTTCGCCGAGCGGGCCGCGCGGCCGCAGGTGCGGATGATCGAGGTCAAGCTCTCTCAGGGAGCCAAGCCCGGCCATGGCGGCGTGCTGCCGGCGGCCAAGGTCAGTGCCGAGATCGCCGCCACCCGCGGCGTGCCGATCGGCATCGACTGCGTGTCGCCTTCGCGGCATTCGGCCTTCGACAGCCCGCTGGGACTGCTGGAGTTCGTGGCCCGGCTGCGCGAACTGTCGGGCGGGAAACCGGTCGGCTTCAAGCTGGCGATCGGCCATCCCTGGGAGTGGTTCGGCATTGCCAAGGCGATGCGCGAGAGCGGAGTGTTGCCGGACTTCATCGTGGTCGATGGCGCCGAAGGCGGCACCGGCGCGGCGCCGGCCGAGTTCATCGACCACATCGGCGTACCGATGCACGAGGCGCTGCTGCTGGTGCACAACACCCTGGTCGGGCTGGACCTGCGCGACCGGGTGCGGGTCGCGGCGGCCGGCAAGATCACCAGCGCCTTCGACATCGCCCGCACCTTGGCCCTGGGCGCGGACTGGTGCAACGCCGCGCGCGGCTACATGTTCGCGCTCGGCTGCATCCAGTCGATGAGCTGCCACACCGACCGCTGCCCGACCGGGATCGCGACCCAGGACCCGCACCGCTGGCGGCATCTGGACCCGGCCGACAAGGCCACCCGCGTGCACCGGTTCCACGACAACACCCTGCACGCGCTGCGCGACCTGCTGTGCGCGGCCGGGCTGGAGCATCCGTCGGACCTGGGGCCGGAGCACATCCTGCGCCGGGTGTCGCCGGTGGAGATCCGCTCGCTGGCCGCGCTGTACCGCTACCTGCGCTGCGGCGAGCTGCTGGAGGGCATCCCCGACCACGCCGTTTTCCACGATTTCTGGTCCGAGGCGCGCAGCGATGCGTTCCAGCCGCCGGCCCGGGTCGACGCCCTGCGCCGCAGCAAGGCCTGCTGAACCGGCGGGCCCACAGGCGGGGGCCGGCGTTGACCGGATCGCCACGCGGCTTTAACATGCGCACCCCGCATCACCCGTGCGGAAGCACCAAGTTTTCGGGCGGTTAGCTCAGCGGTAGAGCATTGCCTTCACACGGCAAGGGTCACAGGTTCGATCCCTGTACCGCCCACCAGATCTCCAGCATCCCCAGGGACCGGCCACGCGCCGATCGCTGCCAAAGGCCGGCTCACCCCGGCCTTTCGCGTTTTCGGCGCTCGGCGGAACCCGCGCCGACGCCTTCACACCTCCCGCCGGCAGCAGGCTTAACAAACGCCGGTGCCAGCAGGCATGATCGGCGATCAGGCCGCGCGGCGGCCCGAACAGGGGAGGCCGATCCTTGCAGGACAGCGTCACCACTTCCTATGTCCGCTGGCGCCTGCCGCTGCTGATCTCGGCGGTGGTGCTGATCCTGCTGGTCCCGTACCTGCTGGTCCGGCAGTGGTCCAACTACAGCACCGACGCGCACCGCCAGGTGAGCCATACCCACGAGGTGGCGGCGGCCGCGTACGCGCTGGAGGCGCTGATCCGCGAGACCGATTCGCTCGGCCTGGCGCTGGGCACCGGCAGCGTGAATACCAACCTGCGCCAGCGGCTGGAGAATTCGATCGCGCAGATCGACCCGCAGGTGCGGCGCCTGACCGAGCTCACCCGCGACAACCCCGAGCAGCAGGTGCTGGTCGGCCGCCTGCAGAGCCTGATCCTGCGCCGGGTGGACGTGGCCCGCCGGTTGTCGCTGGGCACGACCGCGGCCGAACGGCTGGACCTGGTCGACGAGCTGTACGGGCGCTACCAGGTCCGCCAGCTGTTCGACGACTTCCTCAGCAACGAGCAGGCCCTGCTCAGCGAGCGCCAGGCCTATGCCGAGACCCAGCGCCGCCGCGTGCGCTTGCTGAGCCTGGCCGCGGTGCTGGGACAGCTGGCGCTGATGGGTGGCGTGATCTACCTGCTGTACCGGATGGAGCAGCGCCGCATCGCCTCGGAGACCGGGCTGCGCCTGGCCAGCGAGCGCGCGCTGGCGATGGTGCAGACGGTGCGCGAGCCGATCGTGCTGCTCGACCGCGAACAGCGCGTGCTGATGCACAACGCGGCCTTCGCCGAGCTGTACGCCGACGAGGCGGGGGACGTCCGCCACGGCCCGCTCGAGGACGTCGGCCACGGTGCCTGGCGCGACACGGTGATCCGCCAGCGCCTGGCCGAGGTGGTCGGCCGCGGCCGCGAGCTGTGGGACTTCGAGCACGTGCAGCGCACCGCCGACGGCGTGACCCGGACCATGCTGCTCAACGCCCGGCGCATGCAGCTGCCGGACCGCGACGACGACGTGGTGCTGATGACGGTCAGCGACATCAGCGCGCAGAAGGCTGCCCAGCAGCGGATCGGCGCCCTCAACCGGCAGCTGGAGGGCAAGATCGAGCAGGTGACCGAGGTCAACCGCGAACTTGAAGCGTTCAGCTATTCGGTCTCCCACGACCTGCGTGCGCCCCTGCGCCATGTGGCAGGATTTGCCGACAAGCTCGGGCGGCACCTGGGAGACGGGCTCGACGACAAGGGGAAGCACTATCTCGATGTGATCGGCAACTCCGCCCGGCGGATGTCCAGCCTGATCGACGACCTGCTGGTGTACTCGCGCCTGGGCCGCAACGCGATGAAGCTGCAGGCCGTGGACATGCAGTCGCTGGTCCAGGAGACGCGCGCGGTGCTGGACGCCAACCGCCAGGCGGACGCGGAGGAGGGGCTGGCCGCGCACCGGATCGAATGGCGCATCGCGCCCTTGCCGATCGTGGTCGCCGACGAGAACATGATGCGGCAGCTGTGGTTGAACCTGCTGGGCAACGCGGTCAAGTACTCGGCGCGGCGCGAGCCGGCGGTGATCGAGGTCGCCGTGGAGCCGACGCCGGAGGGCGGGCACCACTTCAGTGTCCGCGACAACGGCGTGGGCTTCGACATGGAATACGCCGGCAAGCTGTTCGGCGTGTTCCAGCGCCTGCACAAGGCCAGCGACTATCCGGGCACCGGCATCGGCCTGGCCAGCGTGCGCCGGGTGGTGACACGCCACGGCGGCCGGGTCTGGGCCGAATCGGCGCCCGACCAGGGCGCCACCTTCCATTTCGTCCTGCCCGGGCAGGACGCGATTTCCACCATGGAGTCCCCTACATGATGAGCGCGATCCGCACCATCCTGCTGGCCGAAGACAGTCCCGCCGACGCCGAGATGGCGATCGACGCCCTGCGCGAGGCCAACCTGGCCAATCCCATCGTCCACGTCGAGGATGGCGTGGAGGCGCTGGACTACCTGGAGCGCCGCGGCCGCTACGCCGACCGCCCGGACGAGGAGCCGGCGGTGCTGCTGCTGGACATCAAGATGCCGCGCATGGACGGGCTGGAGGTGCTGCAGCGGATCCGTGCCAGCGAGAAGCTGCGCCGGCTGCCGGTGGTGATCCTGTCGTCCTCGCGCGAGGAAAGCGACCTGGCCCGCAGCTGGGACCTGGGCGTGAACGCCTACGTGGTCAAGCCGGTGGACGTCGAGCAGTTCTTCGGCGCGGTCAAGACCCTGGGCAAGTTCTGGGCGGTGATCAACGCGACGCCGAACGGCGAAGGCTGAGCGATGCCACTGCGGGCGATCAGCAGGGAGACGCGGTTCCGGGTCCTGTTCGTCGAGGATTCGCCGGAGGACGCCGAGCTGCTGCGCATGCAACTGGAGGACGCCGGCCTGGCCGCCGACTTCCTGCGGGTGGACGACGAGCCGGGCCTGCGCGAAGCGCTGGCGTCTTTCCATCCCGACATCGTCCTGTCGGACCTGGCGATGCCGGGGTTCTCCGGGCACGACGCGCTGCGCATCGTGCGCGAGCACGCGCCGGGGCTGCCCTTCATCTTCGTCTCCGGCACCATCGGCGAGGACGTGGCGGTGCAGGCGCTGCACGAGGGCGCCAGCGACTACATCCTCAAGCACAGCAACGCGCGCCTGCCCGTGGCGGTGGACCGCGCCCTGCGCGAGGCGCGCACCGAGGCCGAGCGCGCCCGCGCCGAGGCCGAGCTGATGCGCAGCCAGCGGCTGGAAAGCCTGTCGCTGCTGGCCGCCGGGCTCAGCCACGACCTGCGCAACATCCTGCAGCCGTTGCTTATCGTGCCCGAGCTGATCGCCCAGCGCAGCGAGGACCCGCGGCTGCACCAGCTGGCCAAGGTGGTGGCCGAGTGCGGCCGCCGCGGCCACGAGATGGCCGAGTCGATGTTGTCGTTCGTGCGCGGTTCGCGCCGCGCCAGCGAGCGGATCCAGCTGTCCGACCTGTTCCACGCGGTGCAGTTGCTGCTCAAGGGCAGCCTGCCGCGCCAGGTCGAACTGGAAGTGCGGCTGTCCGACCCGGCGCTGACGCTGGAGGGCAACTACACCGAGCTGCAGCAGTGCCTGCTCAACCTGTGCCTCAACGCGATCCAGGCCATGCCCGGCGGGGGGCGCCTGGAACTGGCCGCGGAGGAGGCCGACGGCGGCGTGCGCCTGGTGGTGATCGACACCGGCGACGGCATGGACGCGCAGACGCTGGAGCAGCTGTTCATTCCGTTCTTCACCACCAAGTCCAGCGGTACCGGGCTGGGCCTGGTCTCGTGCAAGCGCATCGTCGACGGCCTCGGCGGGCGCATCGCGGTGGCCAGCACGCCGGGCGAAGGCACCCGTTTCGACGTGTGGCTGCCGGCACCGGCGGACGAGGCCGGGGCAGAGGCCGAGGAAGCCGCGCCTTTGATGGCCGGGCAGGGCGAGCACATCCTGCTGGTGTTCCGCGAGGGCTCGCGCCTGTCGCTGATGACCAATGCCCTGGCCAGCCAGGGCTACCGGCCCGAGCCGGCACCGGACGGCGTTGCGGCGCTGCGGCGCTGGGCCGAGTCCGGTGCGGTCGACCTGGTCGTGGTCGACAGCGGCATCGAGTTGTTCCCGCCGGAAGTGCTGCTGTCGACCATGCACGAGTCCGGCTACGAAGGCCCGGCGATCCTGATCGAGGACGAGGAGGCCAGCTTCGATCCGGCGCGGGTGCCGGCGGCGATGCCGCTGCGCCGCATGTACCGGCCGCTGGACATGCATCGCCTGTTCGAAGCGGTCGCCGACGCGCTGTCCAGCCGCGCATAACGTTTCCCACAGGGCCTTCTCCAACAGCGATCGGGTTCCACCCCCGCGTGTCGTTCCGTGACAGCCAGACGCGTAGCACCGGCTTTTTGTAGGAGCCGGGTTCAGCCGGCGACACGGGCGTCGGGAATACGAGGGAGTCGCCTGTGCCAGGGCGTCGTGTCGCCGGCTGAACCCGGCTCCTACAACAGCTGCGACTGCGACGTGGTCCCGTGGCGCTGCCGCCGTCCGGATGCCGACTCCTGCCACCTGCATCGCGCCTCGTCACGCCATCCCGTCCGCCTATACTTCGCCCATCCACAAGGAGGCGGCGCATGATGCGGACAGCGATCGGCGGGCGCAGGGCAGGATGGCCCGGGACCGGGCTGCTGTTGCTGGCGTTGCTGGTGCTGCTGGCGTCCGGCTGCCGCCGCGACCCGGGCGGGCAGCTGCCCCAGGTCGCCGGTGAGAAGCTCCAGGCCCAGCGCGAGGAAGTGGCCGGTTTCGGCCTGGTCCGCGCCTGGCCCGACCAGCACGAAGGCCGCCTGGCCCTGGCCCTTGAGTTCTCGCGGCCGCTGGTCGGCACCCAGGACTTCGACCGCCTGCTCACCGTGGAACCGGCCGGCAGCGATGGCAGCGGCTGGTCGCTGGCGGACGACGGCAGGACCCTGCGCTATCCCTTCGTGGAACCGGCACGCGACTACACCGTGACCGTGGCCGCGGGCCTGCTCGCGGCCGACGGCAGCCGCCTCGATGCACCGCTGAAGAAGACCGTGCATACCGGCGAGCTGGACCCGGTGGTGGGTTTCGCCTCGCAGGGCAGCGTGTTGCCGGCGCGCGACAGCCGCGGCCTGCCGGTGGTCTCGGTCAACGTGCCGGAGGTGGACGTCGAGTTCCTGCGCGTGCGCGAATCGGAGCTGCCGCGCTTCTTCGCCCAGTTCCAGCGAGGCGGCCGCCGCGGCGGCTGGGAACTGGACCGCAACTATGGCGACAATACCCCGCTGCGCGACCTGGCCGAGTCGGTCTACCTCAGCCGCTTCATCCTCGGCGGCGCGCGCAACGAACGGGTGCTCAACTACCTGCCGCTGCAGGAGATCGCCGAACTGCAGCAGCCGGGGCTGTACTTCGCGGTACTGCGCCGGGTCGGCCAGTTCTCCGACCAGTACGACACCGCGTTCTTCACCGTCAGCGACATCGGCCTGCACGCGCGCGCCTACCGCGACACCCTGTACGTGCACACCGCGTCGCTGCACGACGGCGCGCCGCTGAAGGGCGTGGAACTGCGCGTGCTCGACGCCAGGGGCGAGGCGCTGCTGAAGTCGGCCAGCGACGGCAACGGCAACGCGCTGCTCGACTACCGGCTGGATGCCGGCCAGGTGCTGGTGGCGCGGCGCGGCAAGGACGTGTCGCTGCTGCCGTTCAACCAGCCGGCGCTGGACCTGTCCGAGTTCGCGGTCGGCGGCCGCAGCCAGGCCGGCTTCGACGTGTTCGCCTGGTCCGGGCGCGACCTGTACCGGCCGGGCGAGACCGTGCGCATCTCGGCGCTGCTGCGCGACGGCGACGGCCGCCGCCTGCCGGCGCCGGCGGCGTCCGGCACGGGCGGCGCGGCGCAGCCACTGTTCCTGCGGCTGAAGCAGCCTGATGGGCGCGTGTTCCGCGAGACCCGGCTGGAGGCCGGCGCGCAGGGCTACTACGCGTTCGAGCAGGCGATCCCGGCCGACGCGCCGACCGGGCGCTGGCAGGTCGAGTTCCGCACCGATCCGGCCGGCAAGGACGCGGTGCAGGGCATGGCGCTGCGGATCGAGGAGTTCCTGCCGGAGCGGCTGAAGCTGGACCTGTCGGCGCCGAAGGCGCAGGACACGCTCGAGCCCGGCGAGCCGCTGCAGCTGCAGGCCGACGCTGCCTACCTCTACGGCGCGCCGGCCGCCGGCAACCGCTTCACCGCGACGATGTCGCTGGCGGTGGCGCGGCGGCCGGTCGAGGGCCTGCCCGGCTACGCCTTCGGCGATCCGACCGTGGAGTTGCCGACCGCCCCGCGTGACGTGCTCGACGTCGAACTTGATCCGCAGGGCCGGATCGAGGCCGCGCTGGCGTTGCCGGAGGAGGCCGCCAAGGCGAAGACCCCGGTGACGGTCACCATCGCCGGCAGCGTCCACGAAAGCGGCGGCCGCCCGGTCAACCGCAGCCTGCAGCGCTTGCTGTGGCCGGCGCCGGCACTGGTCGGCGTGCGCCCGCTGTTCGACGAGGCCGACGGTGCCGACGCCAATGCCAACGCGCGCTTCGAGCTGGTGCGCGTGGACGCGCAGGGCCGGCCGCAGCCGGCCAGCGGGCTCCGGGTCACCCTGGTGCGCGAACGGCGCGACTACCACTGGCGCTACCAGGACGACGGCGGCTGGGACTACGACTTCACCCGCCGCTTCGAGAACGTGGACACGCGCACCCTCGACGCGACCGCCACCGCGGCCCGCTTCGACTTCCCGGTGGAGTGGGGCGAGTACCGCATCGACGTGCTCGACCCGGCCACCGGTCTGACCATGCGCTATCCGTTCCGCGCCGGCTGGAGCTGGGGCGACGACAACCGCGGTCCCGACGCGCGCCCGGACAAGGTCAAGCTGGCGCTGGACCGCACCGGTTACCGCGCCGGCGACACGCTCAAGGTCACCGTGACCCCGCCGCACGCCGGCCGCGGCGTGCTGCTGGTGGAGAGCGACCGCCTGCTGTACGTGCAGGAGATCGAATTGAGGGGCAAGGATGGCAAGGCCGCCGGCACCTTCGAGATCCCGGTGACCGAGGACTGGGAGCGGCACGACGTCTACCTCACCGCGCTGGTGCTACGCGGCGGTTCGGCGAGCAGCCAGGTGACTCCGGCGCGTGCGGTCGGCGTGGCCCACGTGCCGATGCGGCGCGACGACCGGCGGGTGGCGGTCGGGCTGAAGGTGCCGGCGCAGACGCGCCCGCAGCAGGACCTGCCGGTCACGGTCAGCGTGCCGCAGCTGGCGGGCCGGCAGGCGCACGTCACCGTCTCGGCGGTGGACGTGGGCATCCTCAACATCACCCGCTTCCCGGTGCCCGACGCCAACGCGCACTTCTTCGCCCAGCGGCGCCTGGCCACCGACGCCTACGACGTCTACGGGCGAGTGATCGAGAGCTTCGCCGGCGGCAGCGCGCGCCAGCGCTTCGGCGGCGACATGGCACTGGACGCGCTGCCGCAGGCGCGGCGCCCGACCGCGCGGGTGCAGACCGTGGACCTGTTCTCCGGGCCGGTGGCGCTGGACGCGCAGGGCAACGCGCGGCTGCAGCTGCTGCTGCCGGACTTCAACGGCACCCTGCGGGTGTCGGCGCTGGTCTACGCCGACGACCGCTACGGCAAGCGCGACGCCGAGGTGCTGGTACGCGCGCCGGTGGTGGCCGAGGCCGGCATGCCGCGGGTGATGGCACCGGGTGACCGCGGCACGGTCGCCCTGGACGTGCAGAACTTCAGCGGCAAGGCCGGCGAGTTCGAGGTGCGGGTGGACGGCGAGGGCCCGCTGGCGGTGGCCGAGGGCCGGCGCCGGTTGCGCCTGGAGGACGGGGCCAAGGCCACGCTCGAGTTCCCGTTGCTGGCCCAGCCCGGCCACACGGTGGCCCAGGTGCGAGTACGCGTGGACGGCGGCGGTTACGCGGTGGACCGCCGCTACGAGCTGCCGGTGCGCGCGGCCTGGCCGGCGGTGCTGCGCACGCAGACGCGGGTGCTGGAGGACGGCGCGCCGCTGGTGCTGGACGCGGCACTGGCCGAAGGCCTGATCGCCGACACCGTGGACGCGCGCCTGCGGATCACCGCCTCGCCGCCGATCCCGTTCGCCAGCGCCCTGCAGGGCCTGCTCGACTACCCCTACGGTTGCGCCGAACAGACCACCAGCAAGGGCTACGCGGCGCTGGTGATGGATGCGCAGACCGCGGCCCGGCTCGGCGTGCCCGGCCTGGAGCCGGCGGCGCGCCGCGCGCGCCTGGAGGGTGCGTTCGGCCGGCTGGCGGCGATGCAGACGCCCAGTGGGCACTTCTCGCTGTGGGGCGGTGACGGCGGCCCCGAGCCGGCGCTGACGCCCTACATCGCCGACTTCCTGCTCGACGCGCGCGAGGCCGGCTTCGCCGTGCCCGACGGCGTGCTGCAGAAGGCGCTGGACCGGCTGTCGGAGGACCTGCTGTCCGGCGGCGCGCAGTTCTACGGGCGCGAGCACCGCGAGCACCTGCGCTTCGCCAACCGCGCCTATGCCGGCTACGTGCTGGCGCGGGTCAACCGCGCGCCGCTGGGCACGCTGCGTGCGCTCTACGACCAGGAGAAGGACGCCGGCCTGACCGGCCTGCCGCTGGTGCAGCTGGGCCTGGCGCTGGCGCTGCAGGGCGACGGCAGGCGCGGCGCGGCGGCGATCGCCGACGGCTTCGCCCGCGACCCGGACCAGCGCCCGGCCTGGCTGGGCGACTACGGCAGCCGGATCCGCGACGACGCGCTGATGGTCGCGTTGCTGCACGAGCGCGACCGCGCCGAGGCGGGGTACGACGCGCGCTCGGTCGAGCTGGCCCGTGCGCTGCAGGCGCGCCGCGACGAGGCCGGCCGGCTGTGGCTCAGCACCCAGGAGCAGATGGCGCTGGCGCGGCTGGGCAAGGCGCTGGAGGCCGGCGGCGGACGCCAGGTCGCCGGGCGCGTGCTGGCCGGCGGCCAGGCGCAGGCACTGGAACCGGCCTCCAGCGTCGCGCGCAGCCTCGACCATGCGGCCCTGGCCCGCGGCCTGCGCTTCGAACCCGAGGGCGGTCCGTACTACGCGAGCATCGAGATCGCCGGCATCCCGCGGCAGCCGCCGGCCGAGGACCGGCGCCGGGTCGGCATCGTCCGCGACTGGTTCATGCCTGACGGCAGCCCGTGGAAGGGCGGCACGCTGAAGGAGGGGCAGGTGCTGGTGGTGCGGCTGACGCTGCAGGCCCAGGAGCGGATGCCCGATGCCCTGGTCACCGACCTGCTGCCGGCGGGCCTGGAGGCGGAAAACCTCAACCTGGGCGACGCCGCGCAGTGGGACGGGGTCAGCATCGAGGGCGTGGCGCTGTCCGACCGCGCCGGCCAGGCCGAGCTGCGCCACGAGGAATACCGCGACGACCGCTACGTGGCGGCCCTGGCGCTGGAGCGCGGTGGCACCGCGCGGCTGTACTACCTGGTGCGCGCGGTCACCCCGGGCACCTACACGGTGCCGCCGCCGCAGGCCGAGGACATGTACCAGCCGACCCTGCGCGGCACCGGCGTGGCGCGGCCGGCCCAGGTCACGGTGACGCCGCCCTGAGCGGCGCGGCGTGCGCGATGCCGGACGCGTCCGGTCCGCGCGCGCGCCGCCTCACTGGGTGGAGGTTTCCCCGCGCTGCGCGGCGGCGGCCTGCACCAGTTCGTCCATGACCGCGTCCAGGCGCGCCTCGTAGTCTTCCGGGAACGTCCAGTACTCGAGGTCGTCGGCGGTCAGGTTGCGCTGCAGCCCGCGTTCCTCGGGGGCGAAGTGGAACAGCATCTTCAGCAGCACGTCGCTGCTGACCCAGGGATGGTCGTACCAGAAGATGTGCGAGCGCCGCTCCATGCCCGGCAGGTCGGCCGCGCGCGCGGAGAGCAGGTCGAAGTCCAGCCGCCGGGAGGCTTCGACCATCCACTGCGCGTCCTCGGGGGACAGCTCGGTGGGATCGGGCCGGCCGGCGCGCGAGCCGCGCTGGTGCACGCGCGACAGCACCAGCACCGAGTCGTGCATGTTCACCGTCACCGTCACCCGCCGCGGGTAGCCGTGGTAGACCTGCAGTTCGCTGACGAACTGGCGGAAGTCGGCGTCCGGCGCGGGGAAATAGACCTCGCCCAGCCGCACCGACGCCGGGTCGTAGCCCTCCGCCGGCGTGCCCAGGATCGCCAGCCCCGGCGACGCGACCATGGCCCCGGAACTGTAGGCGATCACGTTGATGTGCCGGGCGCGGGTGTGCTGGGCCAGCATGCGCACCAGCTGGGCGAAGGCCGGCGCGGTCTGGCCGGCCTTGGACACGTCGTGCGAGAAGCGCATGAAGTTCTCGGCCGACGGCCACAGGAACGACAGCACCACCGAGTTGCGCCCGGTGAAGTGGCGGTACTGCGCGGCCTGCGCGGTGGCGCGGCCGACGCTGGTGTTGGCGCCGTGCACGTAGATGGTCAGGTCCGGGTCGGCGCTGCCGGCCAGCGCCTGGTCGATCTGGCGGAAGAAGGCCAGCGCCTCCTCGCCCGGTGCGTCCTCGCGGCTGCCGACGGCGACCGAGGCCTTGCGGTCCATCGAGTTGACCAGCAACTGCGGCCGCCGCTCGGCGGAGGCCTGGGTGGACTGTTCGTACAGCCAGTCCCAGCTGCGCCCGCCGCCGCCGATGTCCAGGGTGGCCACGCCCAGGTGCAGGTCGTTGCCGGGGAAGACGGTGTAGGCCGGCGCGCCGGAGGGGCCGAACGCCAGCCGGTTGGTGGCGTAGAACACCTGGATCTCGGCGCTCCTGTCCAGGTTGGCATTGGCCGCGAACAGGTTGTGTTCGTTGAGGAAGATCGCCGGCGCCGGCATCAGCCGCACCGGTGGCTGGCAGGCGGTCAGCGCGAGCAGGGTGGCCAGGCAGACAAGCAATCGGATCATCGCAACCTCGCGTGGCGTGCGCGGGGATCTTCGCCGCCCCGGTCCGCCGATTTTCCCCGAGGCGACACGGCGGCTTCCCCGACGCGGCCAGTTGTAACAGAGCCCATGCGCGAGCGGAACCTCGCGGGGCGCCTGGCCGGCGGCGTCCGGACGGTATATTGCCGAGGCACGCAACAATGCCCGCTCCGGTCGCGCCGGAGCGAACGACGGGGAAACGGGCCGGATGGAACGGAGGGTCGAACGGCAGACGCGGCGCGGCACCGGCCGCATGGCGTTGCTGCCGCTGCTGTGGCTGGGCGCCCTCGCAGGCATGCCGGCGACTGCCGCCACGGTGCCGGAACCGGAACTGGCGCCGGTCGAAGGGCAATGCGTGGTCCTGCTGCATGGACTGGGTCGCACCCACCGCTCGATGGGCCGGATCGAGTCGGCGCTGCGCGCGGCCGGCTACGCCACCGCCAGCATCGACTATCCCTCGCAGAGCCAGACGATCGAGGCCTCGGCGCGCGCGGCGATCCCCGAAGGCGTGCGCGAATGCCGCGCCGCCGGCGCGCACACCGTCCACTTCGTCACCCACTCCATGGGCGGCCTGCTGCTGCGCTACTACCTGTCGGAGCGCGAGGTGGAAGGACTGGGGCGTGCGGTGATGCTCGCTCCGCCCAACCAGGGCAGCGAGGTGGCTGACGCGCTGGTCGGCACGGCCTTCTACGACCGGGTCAACGGCCCGGCGGGCGCGCAACTGGTGACGGGGCCGCAGGGCATCGCCGCCCGGCTGGGGCCGGTGGCGTTCCCGCTGGGGATCATCACCGGCAACGAGCAGACCGCGATCGACAGCGTGATGGCCACGCGCATCCCCGGCGAGAACGACGGCAAGGTGTCGGTCGAGCGAGCCAGGGTCGAGGGCATGAGCGACTTCATGGTGCTGCCGGTCAACCACACCTTCATGGTGCTCAACGACGTGGTCATCGGCCAGACGCTGCAGTTCCTGCGCTACGGCGCATTCCTGCACGAAGAGCCGGGGTTGTAGGAGCGGGCATGACCGCGACACGACGCCGTCGGCACAGGCGACGCCGCCGTGATCCTGGCGCCCGGGGGCGCGGTCATGCCCGCCCCTGCAAGGACGCATTCTGCCGGCACGGGCGAGGAACAAAAAAACCCCGCCTCGCGGCGGGGTTTCCGGTCACGACCGTTCCTGCCGGATCAGTCGAGCGGAGTGATGTTGGATGCCTGCGCGCCCTTCGGGCCCTGGGTCACCTCGTAGCTCACCCGCTGTCCTTCCCGGAGGGAGCGGAAGCCCTTGGAGTTGATCGCGGAAAAATGTGCGAACACATCCGCGCTGCCATCTTCCGGCGAGATGAAGCCGAATCCCTTGGCGTCGTTGAACCACTTGACGGTACCGTTGGCCATGATGCTGCGTAGTCCTTGCGATTGACGGAATGCGGCAGGGGGTGCCGCGCCGCGGAGTATGCAAAGGCCGAAGCCGGCTGACAATCGCCGGATGCGGTAACCGCTGCAAACGTTACCGCTAACACCGTCCTGACACCGCGGGTCAGCCGCGCGCCAGCTCGGCGACCAGCTCCGGCAGCCCGGCCGAGGCGGCGGCCACGTTGTCCAGCACCTCGGCCAGGGTGATCTCTTGCGCGTCGCCGCAGCCGGCGGCCCAGTTGGCGACGATCGCCAGGCAGGCGTAGTCCAGGCCCAGTTCGCGGGCCAGCGCGGCCTCGGGCATACCCGTCATGCCGACCAGGTCGCAACCGTCGCGGCGCATGCGCGCGATCTCGGCGCTGGTCTCCAGGCGCGGGCCCTGGGTGGCGCCATAGCAGCCGCCATCGACCAAGCGCACGCCGGTCACCCGCGCGGCGGCCAGCAGCTTGTGCCGGAACATCGGGCTGTAGGGATGGCCGAAATCGACGTGCAGGGCCTCGCCTTCGCCGTCCCAGAAGCTCGATTCGCGGCCCCAGGTGTAGTCGATCAGCTGGTCGGGGCAGGCCAGCACGCGCGGGCCGTAGGCGTCGGTGATGCCGCCGACGGTGTTGAGCGCCAGCACGCGGGTGGCGCCGGCCTGCTTGAGCGCATGCAGGTTGGCGCGGTAGTTGACCCGGTGCGGCGGCAGCGCGTGGCCTTCGCCGTGGCGTGCGAGGAAGGCGATCCGCGTCCCGCCGAGCCGGCCGATCCGCAGCGGCCCGGAGGGCGCGCCGTACGGCGTGTCGACCTGGCGCGCCTCCACGTCCTCGAGCGCTGCCAGGCGGTAGACGCCGGTGCCGCCGATCACGGCCAGGGCGATGTCCATGCCGCTCAGTCCTTCAGCGCGTAGATGCCCGGCAGGTTACGGCCCTGCTCGTAGTAGTCCATGCCGAAGCCGAACACGTAGCGGTCGGGCAGGTGCAGGCCGACGTAGTCGGCGCGCACACCGTCGACGCAGCGGTCGTGGTCCTTGACCGTGAGCGCGGCGATGCGCACGTCGGTGGCGCCCTGTTCGATGCACCAGCGGCCGACCTCGGCCAGGGTGTGGCCCTCGTCGAGGATGTCGTCGGCGATCAGCACCCGGCGGCCGTACAGCGAGGTCGCCGGACGGTGCTTCCAGACCAGTTCGCCGCCCTGGTTGTTGCCGCGGTAGCGGGTCGCGTGCAGGTAATCGAACTGCAGGTCCAGGCCGCGCGCGCCCAGTTCCAGCGCCAGCTGCCCGGCGAAGGGCAGGGCGCCGTGCATCACGGTCAGGAACACCGGCACGAAGCTGTCGCCGAGGCGGTGCGGCGGCACGTCGCCGATGTAGTCGCGGGCGATGGCGTCGGCCATCTTCGCGATGGCGGCGTCGATGGCGGGGCGGTCGACCAGCAGGTCGGATTTTTCGAGCACTTCGGCGATCAGGAGGTCGGACATCGGGCGAGGCTACCGGATAGGGGTGTGATGGGGATACGCGCAGCGATCAGGCGGCCGAGGAGGGAGGCAGCCGCGACTGCGCGCCGCCGTAGCGGGCGTCGGCCAGCAGCCCGTCCCAGCCCAGCGCGCCGCGGCCGATCAGGCCGGTGAGCGCGGCGGTGTTGAGCCGGCGGCCTTCGACCGCGCGCAGCGATTCGGCGACCAGCTCTGGATGGCAGACCAGGACCACGTCGCAGCCGGCGTCCAGGTGCGCGTCGATCCGCGACTTGACCCCGCCGGCGGAGAACGCGGCGGCCATGCCGATGTCGTCGGAAAAGACCACGCCGCGGAAACCCATCTCGGTGCGCAGGATCTCCTCGATCCAGCGCCGCGAGTAGCCGGCCGGCTCCGGCGCGACCTGTGGGTAGGCCACGTGCGCCATCATCACCGCGTCGGCGCCGGCCTCGATGCCGGCGGCGAACGGGACCAGGTCCTCGGCGCGCAGCACATCCAGCGGACGCGGGTCGACCGCGTCGTCGAAGTGGGTGTCCTCCAGCACGGTGCCGTGGCCGGGGAAATGCTTGAGGGTGGCGGCCATGCCGACGCTGTGCATGCCGCGCACGTAGGCGCGGGTGAACGCGGCCACCACCTGCGGGTCGTCGCTGAAGGCGCGGTCGGCGATGGCGCGGTTGCCGCGGGCCAGGTCGACCACCGGGGCGAAGCTCAGGTCCACGCCGCTGGCGCGGATCTCGCTGGCCATCAGCCAGGCGTGCTCCTCGGCCAGGGCCAGCGCGGCGGCCGGATCCCGGCGGTAGATCGCGTCGAAGCCCTGCAGCGGCGGCAGCTCGCTGTAGCCGTCGCGGAAACGCTGCACGCGGCCGCCTTCCTGGTCCACGCAGACCAGTTGCGGACGCGGGGCGGCGGCGCGGATCGCGGCCGACAGCTCGGCCACCTGGTCGCGCGAGGCGAAGTTGCGCCGGAACAGGATCACCCCGGCCACCGCGTCGTGCTGCAGCCAGTCGCGCTCCTGCGCGGTCAGTTCGGTGCCGGCGACGCCGATCACGAGCATGCGTGGGAACTCCGGATCGCGCGCGGTCCGCGCGCCGGGGCATTGTCGCAGATGCGGCGCAGCCCCTGTAGGAGCGGGCATGACCGCGACCCGACGCCGTCGGCACAGGCGACGCCGTCATGATCCCGACGCCCGGGGCGCGGTCATGCCCGCTCCTACACGGAACAGCCCTCGGGGCCGCAGGCCTGACCGGGTGCGGGCGCCGGCGTGGCATCGGCCATCGCCTGCCGCAGCGCCTGCGCGAACACTTCCGGCGCCTGCCCGCCCTGGACCGCGTAGCGGCCGTCGATGACGAAGGTCGGCACCGCGCGGATGCCCATCGCCTGGGCCTGCGCCAGCTGCGCGCGGACCTCGGCCAGGCCCTCGTCCGAATCGAGGAAGGCACCGATGCGTGCGGCCGCCAACCCGCCGGCAGCACCGGCGTCGACCAGCGTCGCCGGGTCGGCCAGGTTGCGGCCTTCGGCGAAGTGGGCGCGGAACAGCGCCTCGCCCACCGCCTGCGCATCGCCCTCGCGTGCGGCCAGCCACATCAGCCGGTGCGCGGGCAAGGTGGTGACCCGGACCTGGCCGCGGCCGAAATCCATGGGCAGGCCTTCGGCGCGCGCGGTGGCCTGGGTCTGGGACAGGATCTGCTCGGTGCGCTCGGCGCCGCCGAACTTGGCCGCGTAGGCCTGGCGCAGCGGCACCGGCTCGGTGTCCGACTCGGGGTCGAGCTGGAAGGGATGCCAGTGCACGTCCACCGCGGGCGCGTCGGCGCCCAGCAGTTCCAGGCCGCGCTGGAAGCGGTGCTTGCCGATCCAGCACCACGGACAGACCACGTCGGACCAGATGTCGATTCTCATGGCGGCAAGATGGGGGCTGTCGCGGTGCCGGGCAAGCAGCCTCGTTGTAGGAGCCGGGTTCAGCCGGCGACACGACGCGCGGGCACAGGCGACTCCTTCATGGTTCCGACGCCCGTGTCGCCGGCTGAACCCGGCTCCTACAACGAGCCGTTGCGCTCTTGCGGGCTCCACTGCGAATAGGGGCGCCCGGCCAGGGCCAGGTTGTAGTAGCGCGGCTGGTCGGTGACCTCGGCGCCGAGCCAGGCCGGGCGGGCGAAGGCCTCGTCGGCCGAGTCCAGTTCGATCTCGGCCACCACCAGCCCGGCGTTGTCGCCGAGGAACTCGTCCACTTCCCACAGGTGGCCTTCGTGGCGGACGTAGTGGCGTCGCTTCTCCACCAGCCCGCCCGTGCACAGCGCCAGCAGCTGGCGCGCGTCCGCCACCGGCACCGGGTAGTCGAACTCCTGCCGGGTATGCCCCAGCTCGCGCGACTTCAGGTTGAGGAAGGCCCGGTCGCCCTCGATCCGCACCCGCACCGAGGCCTTCTGCGCGCCGCCTTCGACCGCGTCCAGGTCGTTCAGATAACCCTGGGCCATCGGCTGGACCCGTTCGGCCGCGGCGCGCCAGCCCTCGCCGGCGACCCGGAACTTGCGTTCGATCTCGATGCCCATGCCCGCGTCCTCCGCCCGCTGCCATTGCCCGTCGCGGGCCGCCGCACATGCTAGCGCGCGGTGCGCGGCGGCCGGTGACCGGCGGCGGTTTTCACGCAACGCGTCATGGACGCTCCGGCGGCCATCGTGTATTAAACCGGCTTCCCCGGCGCTTTCCCCCGAGCGTCCATTCCGACAAGGCTCCCCTGGCCCAACGCATGCAGAAAGACACCGCGATCCGCCTGCTCATCGTCGACGACCGCGTGGAAGACGCCGAGGCGATCGTCAGTACCCTGCGCAACGGCGGCATCGCGGTGCGACCCCTGCGGCCGCAGAACGCGGCGGAACTGGCGCAGATGGTCGCCAGCCAGCCGGTGGACCTGGTGGTGGCCGCCGATTCGGCGGCGATGCCGCTGGAGCAGGTGCGCGCGCAGGTGGCCGCCAGCGGCAAGGACCTGCCGCTGCTGCTGCTGGTCGACCGCATCGACGAGGCGGCGCTGCTCGGCGCGCTGGGCGGCGGCGTGCGGGCGCTGGTGCTCAAGCACCGCCCCGAGCACCTGCTGGAGACCGTCCGCCGCGAATGGGCCGACCTGGAGGCCCGCCGCGGCCTGCGCCGGCTGGAGGCGCAGCTGCGCGAGACCGAGCGCCGCTGCGACTCGCTGATCGCCTCCTCGCGCGACCCGGTGGCCTACATCCACGAGGGCATGCACATCCGCGCCAACGACGCCTACCTGGAGATGTTCGGGTTCGAGGCATTCGACGAGGTCGAGGGCATGTCGCTGCTGGACCTGGTCGGCCCGCAGCACATCGACGGCTTCAAGCAGCTGCTCAAGTCGCTGTCCAAGGGCGAGCCGCCGCCGCCGGAGTACCTGATGGAGGCGCGCCACGTCGACGGCAGCACCTTCCCGGCCAAGCTCGAGTTCGCCACCGCCAGCTACGAGGGCGAGGCCTGCGTGCAGGTGGTGTTCCGCCGCCGCGAGGAACTGGACCCGGAGCTGGCGCGCGAGGTCGAGGAGCTGCGCCAGCGCGACCAGGTCACCGGCCTGCTCAACCGGCCCACCTTCATGCGCCTGCTCGAGGACGCGGTGGCCGCGGTCGGCCGCGATGGCGGCCAGTACGGTTTCCTGCTGGTCGATCCCGACCACTACGCGCGGCTGTTGCCGGACATCGGCCTGGATTCGGCCGACGCGCTGGTGGCGGCGCTGGCCGAGCGCGTGCGCGGCACGGTCGACGCCGACGTCAAGGCGGCGCGCTTCGGCGAGCACAGCTTCGCCCTGCTGCTGGAAGGCAACCATGCCCGCACCCGGGCGGTGGCCGATGCGCTGCGCGATGCCTTCGCCACCCATGTGTTCAGCGTCGGCGAGCGCTCGGTGGCGGTGACCGCCAGCATCGGCGGGGTCCAGGTCGGCGAGAAGATCGCCAGCGTGCCGCAGATCCTGGCGCGCGCGAACCAGTGCCTGAACGCGGCCACCGAACTGGGCGGCAACACCGTGCAGGTGTTCGACCCCGGCGCGGCCGACCGCGCCGAGGAGGAGCGCATCGCCCTGTGGGTGGCGCGCCTGCGCGAGGCGCTGGCCGGCGAGGGCTTCGTCCTGCACTGGCTGCCGGTGATGAGCCTGCAGGGCGAACCGGGCGAACAGTACGAGGCGCAGCTGCGGGTCGACGCCAACGGCGAGCTGGTGACGCCGTCCGGCTTCCTCGGGATCGCCGAGGAGCACGGCCTGCTCGGCGAGATCGACCGCTGGGTGGTGCGCCGCGCGATCGCGGTGCTCGGCGAGCGCGAGCGCGCCGGCCGCCAGACCCGGCTGCTGGTGCGGATCAGCCCGGCCTCGTTCGCCAGCAGCGAGATGGTCGACCTGATCCGCCGCGAACTGGTCGTGCACGGCGTGCCCGGCGAACGGCTGTGGCTGGAGGCGCCGGAAGCCAAGGTCTTCACCCACCTGCGCAATGCCCAGCAGTTCCTGGCGGCGGTGGCGCCGATGGGCTGCCGGCTGGGCCTGGAGCAGTTCGGTTCGGGCCTGGACTCGTTCCAGCTGCTGTCCCACTTCAAGCCGGCCTTCTTCAAGATCGATCCCGGCCTGACCGACGAGATGGGCAAGCCGGGCGAGGCCCAGGACAAGGTCCGCGAGATCACCGTGCGGGCGCGCGAGGAAGGCATCACCACCCTGGCCGAGGACGTGGACGACGCGCAGGCGATGAGCCAGCTGTTCAGCGCCGGCGTGGACTACGTCTCCGGCGGCTTCGTCGCGCCGGTGGGCGCGGCGATGAATTTCGACTTCGGCTGAGCGCGTCCGGCGCGGCGGCGCCGCGCCGGCGTGCCGGGAGGAGGCCATGCAGGAGTCATCCGTGCAGGGACTGCCGGCGTTCGAGACCCATCGGGTGGACAACCAGCCGCCACCGTTCGAGCCGCGCGACCTGTGGGCCGACGATGGCGCCCTGCGCGAAGGCGTGCGCCGCGGCGGGGCCGGCAACTTCGAGGCGCGACTGCACGCCTATGGCCGGCTGGCCGGCGACGAGCTGTACCGGCTCGGCTTCGATGCCAACCGCGACCGTCCGCGCCTGCGCACCCACGACCGCCACGGCCATCGCATCGATGCGGTCGAGTTCCATCCGGCCTACCACCGGCTCATGGAACTGGCCAAGGGGCACGGCGTGGCCGGCCTGTCCTGGCACGAGCCGGGCGCGGGCGCGCACGTGGCCCGCGCCGCGCTCAGCTACCTGCACCACCAGGTCGAGGCCGGCACCAGCTGTCCGCTGACCATGACCCACGCCGCGGTACCGGTGCTGCGCCGCGAACCGTCGCTGCGGGAATGGGCCGACAAGGCCGCCGCGCCGCATTACGACCCGCGCGACGTCGCCGTCGCCGGCAAGTCCGGGATCACCCTCGGCATGGGCATGACCGAGAAGCAGGGCGGCTCGGACGTGCGCAGCAACGCCACCACCGCCACGCCGCTGCCCACCGGCGACGGCTACGCGCTGGTCGGGCACAAGTGGTTTTTCTCGGCGCCGATGTCCGACGGTTTCCTGGTCCTGGCGCAGGCGCCGGACGGGCTGACCTGCTTCCTGATGCCGCGGCGGCTGGACGACGGGGCGAAGAACGCGTTCCGGGTGATGCGGCTGAAGGACAAGCTCGGCGACTGGGCCAATGCCTCGTCCGAGGTCGAGTTCTGCGGCGCGCGGGCCTGGCGCGTGGGCGGGGAAGGGCGCGGCGTGGCCACCATCATCGAGATGGTGATGCTGACCCGGCTGGACTGCATGCTCGGCGCCGCGGCGCAGGTGCGCATGGCGCTGGCGCAGGCGTTGCACCATGCGCGCCACCGGGTCGCGTTCGGCCGGCGCCTGGCCGGCCATCCGCTGATGGCCAACGTGCTGGCCGACCTGGCGGTCGAATCGGAGGCGGCGACCGCCTTCGCCCTGCGCGTGGCCGCGGCGGTGGATGCGGCGCAGGACGACCCGCAGGCGGCCGCGTTCGCGCGCGTCGCCACCGCGATCGGCAAGTACTGGCTGTGCCGGCGCGCGCCGGCCGCGGTCAACGAGGCGCAGGAGTGCCTGGGCGGCGCCGGCTACGTCGAGGAGTCGATCCTGCCGCGGCTGTACCGGCAGGCGCCGCTCAACTCGATCTGGGAGGGCAGCGGCAACATCCAGTGCCTGGACGTGCTGCGCGCGCTGGCGCGCGAACCGGCCGCGGCGCAGGCGCTGCAGGCCGAGCTGGATGCGGCGGCCGCGCGCGATCCGCTGCTGGAGCGCGAGGCCGCGCGCTTGCGGCAGCAGTTGTCGGCCGGCGCGGACGTGCTGGAAACGCAGGCGCGGCTGCTGGTCGAGCGGCTGGCGCTGCTGCTGCAGGGCTCGGTCCTGCTGGCCGCCGGCAGCCCGCTGGCCACCGCGTTCCTGCGCAGCCGCCTGGGCGGCGAGCACGGCCTGGCCCTGGGCACGCTGCCGCCCGGCATCGACTTCGACGCAATCCTCGCCCGCGCCCTGCCGTTGTAGAAGCCGGGCTTGCCCGCGACGCGACGCCGACGGCACAGGCGACGCCTTCATGACCCCGACGCCCGTGTCGCCGGCTGAACCCGGCTCCTACAGAAGACCATGCAAGCCGCTGCTGTTGTAGGAGCCGGATTCATCCGGCGACCCGACGCCGTCGGCACAAGCGACGACGTCATGGTCCCGACGCCGATGTCGCCAACAGGCTGGGCTCCTGCAAGAACGGCGACCGCCGCACCACCGCTGGCCTCCCCCTTCCTTTGGCCACAGGCGAAGGTGGTGAAGAGGGCCGCTTGCACACCGCTGGCGCAGTCCGATGCACGTCCGAAGGCTGTGCCTGAGGGCCGGACGGGCTGGGCAGCGACTCTTGCCTCTTCCTAGGCGCCGGCTTCACGGCATGCCGGGAGCAACCACATACCTTTGAACGATTCCCGCCGGCTCCCCATCCTCGATCTCGGAGTCGAGCACGCCGCCATTGCGGACGATCATGCGTGCGGACGCTTCGTTGCCCTTGTGGCAATGGATGTGGACATCCTCGATGCCTCGCTTCCGCGCCTCACGGATCGTCAGGGCCATCAACGCGTTGCCGAATCCGCGGCCACGACGGGAGGGCCGGATCCCCAGCCCGATGTGGCCACCGCATTGCCTGATCCTTTCGTTCAGCCGGTGGCGCAGGTTGGAAACGCCGACGATCTCGCCGCCTTCGACCAGCCAGTACGTTGAACTCGGGACGAATCCTTCGGGGATGTCGATCCCGTTGGCGAATTCGTCGAGGCGCCGCAGCAGCGCGGCGAAATCGCGGTACTCGAAATCCAGCGGGAACGGGTAACGCTCCTCGTCGCCAAGTTCGAGGATGTATCCGCGATAGCTGCGCTCGTACCCGCGGCCTGGAAGCACCAGTGTGGCTGTCATGGGGGGCGGTGTCCGCTCAATCCAGGAACTGCAGCCGCGCCAGCTCCGCGTACAGCCCGTCCTGGGCGAGCAACTGCGCATGGGTGCCCTCGGCCACGATCCGGCCGTGGTCCATCACCACGATCCGGTCGGCGCGCAGCACCGTGGCCAGGCGGTGCGCCACCACCAGGGTGGTGCGGCCGCGCATCAGATTCTCCAGCGCGTGCTGCACCGCGCGCTCGCTCTGCGCGTCCAGCGCGCTGGTGGCCTCGTCCAGCAGCAGCACGGGCGCGTCCTTGAGCAAGGCGCGGGCGATGGCGATGCGCTGCTGCTGGCCGCCGGACAGGCGCGTTCCGCGCTCGCCCAGTTCGCTGGCATAGCCCCGCGGCAGCGCCTCGACGAAGCCGTCGGCCTCGGCCGCGCGCGCGGCCGCGCGCACCTCGTCGTCGCTGGCCTCCAGCCGGCCGTAGCGGATGTTGTCGATCGCGCTGGCGGCGAACAGCACCGGCTGCTGCGGCACCAGCGCCACCTGTTCGCGCAGCTGCGCCGGATCGGTTTCGCGCAGGTCGATGCCGTCGATCCGCACCGTGCCCGACTGCGGGTCGTGGAAGCGCAGCAGCAGCGCCAGCACCGTGCTCTTGCCGGCGCCGGAGGGGCCGACCAGGGCCACGGTCTCGCCGGGACGCACGTGCAGGTCGAAGCCGTTGAGCGCGGGCGCGTCCACCCGTTCCGGGTAGTGGAACACCACCTGCTCGAAGCGGATCTCGCCGCGCAGCGGCGAAGGCAGCGCCAGCGGATGCGCCGGTACCGCCACCTGCGGCTGTTCCTGCAGCAGCTCGGAGATCCGGCCCATGCCGCCGGCCGCGCGCTGCAGCTCGTTCCACACCTCGGCCAGGGCCCCGACCGAGCCGCCGCCGATCAGCGCGTACAGCACGAACTGGCCCAGCGTGCCGGCACTCATCGTGCCCTCGATCACCTGGTGCGCGCCGGACCACAGCACCAGCACGATCGCGCCGAACACCAGCACGATCGCCGCGGCGGTGACCGCGGCCTGCGCGGCGATGCGCCGGCGCGCGGTGGCCACGGCCACGTCCAGCGCCTGGCCGAAGCGGCCGCGCTCGTACGGCTCGCGTGCGTAGGCCTGGACCGTGCGCACCGCGCCTAGGGTCTCGGCGGCCAGTGCGTTGGCGTCGGCCACCCGGTCCTGGCTGGCGCGCGAGGCCTTTTCCAGGCGCCGTGCGCCCAGGATGATCGGCAGCACCGACAGCGGGATGCCGATCAGCGAGTACGCGGCCAGGTGCGGGCTGGTCACGAACAGCATCACCAGCGAGCCGACCACGGTGACCATGCTGCGCAGGGCCACCGACATGGTCGTGCCGATCACGCTGCGCAGCAGTTCGCTGTCGGCCGACAGGCGCGAGACCAGTTCGCCGCTGCGGCTGCGGTCGTGGAACGCCGGGTCCAGCCCGACCAGGTGCGCGTACAGCTGTCCGCGCAGGTCGGCCACCACCTTCTCGCCCAGCAGCGACACGAAGAAGAAGCGCGCGGCGGTGGCCACCGCCAGCACCACCGCGACCACGAACAGCAGGCCGAAGGCCTGGTTGATCTGGGTGCCGCCGCTGAAGCCGTGGTCGATCATGTAACGCACCGCCACCGGCAGGCTCAGGGTGGCGGTGGAGGACACCGCCAGCGCCAGCAGCCAGGCGAAGAACAGGCCGCGGTGGCGGCGCACGAACGGCCACAGCGTGCCCAGGCTGCCGATCCGGCGCAGGCGGCCGCCGCGGTCGCCGCTGTCGTCGACGTCGTTCCTGGCCATTGTCAGTGGACCTCCGTGGCGGTCGCCGTGCCGAAGCGGATCCGGTCACGGGTGGCGTCGCGCAGGCGCAGCTGCAGCGCGTCGGCCTGTACCGCCGGCAGGCGCAGGACCAGGTGCGCGCCGTCGGCCTCGAAGCGCTCGCCGGCCTTCTCGGCCGCGTGCGCGGGCAGGGCCGCGTGCACCGCGCCCAGGTCCTCGAACGCGCAGGCCAGTTCCAGTTCGACCATCGCCACCAGCGTCCGGCGCGGGGCCAGGCGCAGGCATTCGGCCGCCGCGCCGCCGTAGGCACGGACCAGGCCGCCGGCGCCGAGCTTGATCCCGCCGTACCAGCGGGTCACCACCACCGCGACGCGGTCGCAGCCCTGGCCGTCGATCGCCGCCAGGACCGGGCGGCCGGCGGTGCCGGCCGGCTCGCCGTCGTCGCTGGAGCGGTAGTCCTGGCCGACCCGCCAGGCCCAGCAGTTGTGGGTGGCGTCCGGGTCGGACGCGCGCGCCACGAAGTCCATCGCCGTGGCCGGTGCGTCGACCGGGGCGGCGTGGGCGAGGAAGCGGCTGTGCCGGACTTCGAGCAGGTGGGTGGCCGGGGCGGCGAGGGTGTCGGTCATCTCTGCGCGCATTGTAGCCGCCGCGCCCCGGCCGGCCGCCGCGGCGCGCTCAGGGTGCCAGTGGCCGCAGGTCGGCGGGCACCGGCACGTCCGGGTGCGCGCGCACGAAGCGGGCCAGGCTGGCGCGTGCCAGTTCCGTCTCCCCGCGCTGATGGCGCTCGCGGATGCGCTGCAGCCATTCCGCTGGCGGCAGCCGGGCGTCGTCGTCGATCACGTTCGCGCCGGCCGCCGGCGCCACGATCCGCTGCTCGAACGCGGTCGCGGTTCCGGGGGCGGAGCGGGTGTCGGCCGTGCGGGATTTGGCTGCCTCCACCGCGGGCGCGGCGGGAACCGCGCGGTCGGCGACGGGTGCCGGTGGCGCGGGCGGTGCAGGCGCCTGGTAGAGGTCTGCGGGACGCGGCTCGGCCACGTCCAGGGCCGGCTCGGGCGGCGGCGGCAGGGGCGCGGCGGCCTGGCGGGCAGCCTTCTCGGCACGCTGGGTCGAGCGTTCCGTGGCCGCGGCCACGGCGGCCTGCTGCGCACGCGCCTGCTCGGCCTCGGCCGCCAGTTGCGCCTCGGCCTGGCGACCGGCTTTTTCCTTACGCTGCGTCGAGCGTTCGGCCGCGGCGGCGACGGCGGCGCGATGTTCGGCCGACGGGTCGGGTCCGGCAGCGGGTGGGCTTTCCGCGGCGACGGCTGCCGATCCGCTTTCGGTCGCTGGCGGTGGGGCGGGGCGCGTGCCTGCGGTATCGGCGCCATCGTCCGCGGCCAGGTCCGCCCTCGTTTCGGCCGGCGCCGACGCCGGTGCGATGGCCGGCATCGGCGGTTCGCGCAGCTGCCAGGCCACGCCGACGGCCAGGGTCACCGACGCGGCCAGGCCCAACGCGACCGGCCAGCGCGTGCGGCGCCGTCGCGGCGCGGAAGCGGCAGGCGCCGGCGGACGCGCCGGCGCGCGGGCGGCGGCGAGGATGCGCGCATCCACTTCCGCCGACGGCTCGTTGGCCTTGCCTGCGAGCAGGTCGGCCAGTGCCCGCTCTTCCGGATCCAGGGGTTGGTGCCGCCGATTCATGGGTTCAGCCTCGCACGCAGCTTGTCCAGCGCATAGCGCAGCCGCGATTTCACCGTTTCCCGGCCGACGCCGGTGATCCGGCCGATTTCCTCCAGGCTCAGTTCCTGCTGCAGGCGCAACAGCACCGCCTCGCGCTGATCCTCGGGCAGTTCGTCCAGCGCCTGCTGCAGCCGCCGCTGTCCTTCCTCGCGGCTGGCCACGCGCTCCGGGTCGTCCGGATCGGCCAGGGCCGCGGTGCGCCGGTCGGCGTCGGCCGGCGCCGGTGGCCGGTGCCGCTGCGCGCGCCAGTGGTCGTTGAGCCGGTTGTGGGCGATGCGGTAGAGCCAGGTGGAGAAGGCCGCTTCCGGCCGCCAGCCCTCGCGGGCGGTGATCACCCGCTGCCACACGTCCTGGTACACCTCCTCGGCCAGCGGGCGGTCGCGCAGCTGGCCGAGCAGGAAGCGGAACAGCGGACCGCGGTGGCGGGCGTACAGGGTCTCGAACGCGGCCGCGTCGCCGCCCGCCCAGGCGAGCATCAGCGATTCATCGGTCGATCCGGCCGCGGGCTGGTCCATGGCCACCAGACTACGGGTCGCGGCGCGCGGCGCAAGCGCCCGCACGGGCCAGGCCGGCATGCCGGTGCCGGGCAGGGTGCAGGAGAGGGAGATGCCACTACGCATGCCGGTACCAACGTCCGGGCGGGACGGATGGGGTCCGGGCGGCGTGGGCGGGCATCGGCGCGTTATGCTGGCGTCGTGGGGTGGCCGTCGGGGATGCATGATTCCAGCAGGCACAGTTGAGAGCGCACCGCAGGCGCTGGTGGTCGCCGGACCGCGCACGCCGCTCGAGCGCGCGGTGGCCGTGCTGCACGGGCTGCTGCCGCCCGGCGCGCAGCTGGCGGTCGGCTGGCGCGACCCGGTGCTCGGCAACCATTTCCTGATGGAGCCGGCGATGCAGGCCGGTCCTGCGCGGCGGCTGGAGCTGGCCCTGGCCGAAGCCGGCTCGCTGTCTGCGGAGCCCGGCACCCTGGCGCTGTCCTGGCACGACGCGGAGGACGCGAACCTGTCGCTGGTGGCGCGGCTGCCGGAGGCGCTGGAGGCGACCACGCGCGAGGGCTGGCTGGCCACCGCCAGGACGTTGCTGGGATCGGCGCTGGAAGCCACCCGCGCCCAGGCGCGGATGGAGAAGCTGGAGAAGTCGCGGCGCCTGCAGCAGGCGCTGTACGAGATCGCCGAGCTGGCCAGCGCCGAAGTCGAGATGGGCGAGATGCTGCACCGGCTGCACGCCATCATCGGCTCGCTGATGTACGCGCCCAACTGCTACATCGTCACCTACGACGACCAGCGCGAATCGGTCCGCTTCATCTACTTCGCTGACGAGGCCGACGCCTACCAGCCGGAGCCGGAGAACGAGTGGACCGAGGAGGACATGCCCAACAGCCTGACCTTCGCCCTGCTGCGGCACGGGCGTGCGCTGCGCGGGCCGTCCAACCTGATCCGGCGCAAGCTGCAGGTCGACTACAGCGAGCTGCAGGGGCCCGACAGCCAGGACTGGCTGGGCGTGCCGATGAAGCGCGGCGAGCGGGTGTGCGGCGCGATCGTGGTGCAGAGCTACGACCGCCCGGCCAGCTACACCGACGAGGACCGCGCGCTGCTGGGCTACGTCGCCCAGCACGTGCTGACCACCCTGGACCGCCGCCAGGCCCAGGTGGAGCTGGAGCGCCGGGTCCGCGAGCGCACCCTGGAGCTGCAGCACGCCAACCGCGAATTGCAGGAGGAGGTGGTCGAGCGCCAGCGCGCCGAGCGCCTGCAGCACGCCCTGTTCCGCATCACCGAGATGGCGATGAGCTCCGAGTCGCTGGAGCAGTACCACGCCAAGGTGCATGCGGCGGTCGACGAGCTGATCTACGCCCGCAACTTCTACATCGCCCTGCTCAGCGACGACCAGCAGTCGATCGAGTTCGTCTATTCGGTCGACGAGAAGGGCGACCACCGGCCGACCCGCCGGCTCAGCAACGGCCTGACCGAGTACGTGCTGCGCATGCGCGAAGCGCTGCTGGCCGACCGCGCCGACATCGACCGCCTGTCGCGCGAGGGCGAGATCCACGAGTTCGGGATCCAGGCCTACAGCTGGCTGGGCGTGCCGCTGCACCGCGACGGCGAGGTGGTCGGCGTGCTGGCGGTGCAGAGCTACACCCCGCAGATCCGCTTTTCCACCGACGACCAGCGCCTGCTGACCTTCGTCGCGCACAACATCAGCAATGGCCTGGCCCGGCAGCGGGCGCAGGAGCGGCTGCGCGCGGCGCATGCCGAGCTGGAGCGGCGGGTGGTCGAGCGCACCACCGAACTGGAGGCGGCCAACGAGCAGCTGGTCGCGCAGATCGGCGAGCGCATGCGCGCCGAGGAGCGGCTCACCCACCAGGCCCTGCACGACACCCTGACCGGGCTGCCCAACCGCGCCTACCTGCTGGACTGCATGGCCAGCGCGATCGAACGCGCGCAGCTGGGCGACGGCATGCCGTTCGCGGTGCTGTTCCTGGACCTGGACCGGTTCAAGCTGGTCAACGACAGCATCGGCCACGCCGCCGGCGACGAACTGCTGGTGGAGGTGGCCAAACGCATCGTGTCCGCGATGCGGGCCGAGGACGTGGTCGCGCGCCTGGGCGGCGACGAGTTCGCGATCCTGATCAGCTGCCCGGACGGCGGCGACAGCGTGCGCGACCTGGCGCCGCGGCTGCTGGCGCTGATCGGGCGGCCGGTATGGGTGGCCGGACGCGAACTGTTCCCCTCGGCGAGCATGGGCATCGCGTTGTGGCATCCGCGCTACAGCAGCGGCGAGGAGCTGCTGCGCGACGCCGACGCGGCCATGTACCGGGCCAAGAACGAGGGCCGCGACCGCTACGCGATCTTCGACGAGGCCATGCGCGAGCAGGCGGTGCGCAGCCTGGACCTGGAGGCGGACCTGCGCCGGGCGATCATCAGCCGCGACTTCCTGCCGTACTACCAGCCGATCCTCCGCCTGGAGGACGGCCAGGTGGTCGGCCACGAGGCGCTGCTGCGCTGGCAGCACGAGCGCCACGGCCTGCTGTCGCCGGCGGCGTTCATCGCCCTGGGCGAGGAGAGCGGGCTGATCGAGCAGGTCGACTGGCTGCTGTACGAACAGGTGATCGGCGAGCTGGCCCGTGGCGGCAGCGGCTACGTCTCGGTCAACGTGTCGCCGCGGCACTTCCGCTCGCCGGATTTCGCCGACCGCCTGCTGGGCCTGGTGCAGTCGGCCGACGCCGACCCGGCGCGGCTGCGGGTGGAGATCACCGAGGTCGCGCTGCTGGACGACGCGCCGCGCACCCTGCGCATCCTCAACACCCTGCGCGAGCACGGCGTACTGGCACAGCTGGACGACTTCGGCACCGGCTTCTCGGCGCTGTCGTACCTGCACCGCTTCCCGATCTCGGGGCTGAAGATCGACCGCAGCTTCGTCGCCGGGCTGGACGAGGAGGGCGGGCGACAGGAGAGCCTGGCCCTGGTCCGTGCGATTCTGGCCCTGGCCGGCACCCTGGGCATCGAGACGGTGGGCGAGGGCGTGGAGACCGAGGCCCAGCGCGACGTGCTGCGCGAACTGGGCTGCACCTGCGGGCAGGGTTTCCTGCTCGGCCGGCCGGCTGCACGACGGCTGGTTTGAGCCGTTCGCGGTCGTCACGCCGTACCGCGGTTCGGGCGCCGTTGCCGCCGGCCGTCTAGAATGCGCGCATGCAGCACGATGCCGTCACCCGTCCCACGCCCCCCAGTTCGGCCGCGCCCTGGCCGCGCCGGACCACCCGCCAGGTCCTGATCGGCGGCGTGGCCGTCGGCGGCGGCGCGCCGGTGGTGGTGCAGTCGATGACCAACACCGACACCGCCGATGTGGCGGCCTCGGTCAAGCAGGTCGCCGAACTGTGGCGCGCCGGTTCCGAGCTGGTGCGGCTGACGGTGAACACGCCCGAGGCGGCGGCGGCGATCCCGCGCATCCGCGAAAAGCTCGAGATGATGGGCGTGGACGTGCCGCTGATCGGCGACTTCCACTACAACGGCCACCAGTTGCTGGCCGGCGAGCCGGCCTGCGCGCAGGCGCTGGCCAAGTACCGGATCAATCCCGGCAACGTCGGCTTCGGCAGGAAGAAGGACGTCCAGTTCGCCTCGATCATCGAGAAGGCGCTGGAGTACGGCAAGCCGGTGCGGATCGGCGCCAACTGGGGCTCGCTGGACCAGGCGCTGGCCGCGCGGCTGATGGACGAGAACCACGCCCGCGCCGAGCCCTGGGACGCGGGCCGGGTGCTGCGCGAGGCGCTGATCCTGTCGGCGGTCGACTCGGCCGCGCGCGCGGTCGAGCTGGGCCTGCCGGCCGAGCGCATCGTGCTCAGCTGCAAGGTCAGCGGCGTGCAGGAGCTGATCGCGGTCTACCGCGACCTGGCCGCGCGCTGCGACTATGCGCTGCACCTGGGCCTGACCGAGGCCGGCATCGGCAGCAAGGGCATCGTCGCTTCCGCCGCGGCGTTGTCGGTGCTGCTGCAGGAAGGCATCGGCGACACCATCCGCATCTCGCTCACGCCGGAGCCGGGCCAGTCGCGCACCGCCGAGGTGGTGGTGGCGCAGGAACTGCTGCAGACCACCGGCCAGCGCGCCTTCACCCCGATGGTCACCGCCTGCCCGGGCTGCGGCCGCACCACCAGCACCTTCTTCCAGGAACTGGCCAAGACCGTGCAGGAGCACGTGCGGGCTAGGATGCCCGAGTGGCGCGTGTCGCATCCGGGCGCGGAGAACCTGTCGCTGGCGGTGATGGGCTGCGTGGTCAATGGCCCGGGCGAGTCGCGCCACGCCGACATCGGCATCTCGCTGCCCGGCATCGGCGAGGCGCCGTCGGCGCCGGTGTTCATCGACGGCGAGAAGAAGCTGACCCTGAAGGGCGAGAACATCGCCGCCGAGTTCGTGGCGCTGATCGACGACTACGTCGAGAACCGCTATGCCCGACGGGCCGGCTGACGGCACCTCGCGCCTGTCCGCCCTGGCCGCGGTGCTGCGCGGCAACCTGGGCTACCTGTTCCTGCTGTTCGCCGGCGTGCTGGTGCCGCTGTGGCTGTTCGCCGAACTCGCCGACGAGTTCCACGAACTGGAGGCGCAGGTCTTCGACGACGCGCTGTTGCTGCGGCTCAAGTCCTGGGCCTCGCCGGCGGCGGACCGGGTCTTCGTCTGGATCAGCCTGGCTGGCTTCCGCTACGGGGTGATCCCGGTCGACATCCTGCTGTCGTTGGCGCTGCTGGCGTTCCGGCGCTGGCGCGAGGCGGTGTTCGCGATGGTCGCGTTCGCCGGCTCGGCGCTGCTGAACGTCGCCGCCAAGCAGTCCTTCCGCCGCGAGCGGCCATCGCTGTGGGAGTCGATCGCGCCCGAGACGACCTTCAGCTTTCCCAGTGGCCATGCGATGGGCTCGATGACCCTGGCGGCGGTGGTCGTGCTGCTGGCCTGGCGGACGCGCTGGCGCTGGCCGGTGCTGGTCCTGGCGGTGGCGTTCACCGGGCTGGTCGGCCTGTCGCGGCTGTACCTGGGCGTGCACTATCCATCCGACGTGCTCGCCGGCTGGGCGGCGGGACTGGCCTGGACCGCGGGCGTCTACCTGGTGCTGTTCCGTTACCGGCGGCCGTGGCAGGACGGTTCGCGCTGGCGGTACCCGGCGGATTGATCGCGCCGGCTGTTCGCACGGGACCGCATCACCGGAAAAGCGAAGGCCCGGGAGTGCCCGGGCCTTCTGGAAGATTGGTGGAGCCAGGGAGGATCGAACTCCCGACCTCGTCATTGCGAACGACGCGCTCTCCCAGCTGAGCTATGGCCCCACGGTGCGGTGCAACCGCGAGGCGGGAATTCTAGCCTGCCGTGGCTGCGGGTGCCAACAGGGGCGCCAGCGCCGGTTCAAGTTCGCGGCGGCGCCAACCCTGCAGCGGCGCCGGCCACTGGCCGCCGTCGAGCAGCGCCTCCAGGTGCCGGCGCGAGGCCAGCACGCCGTCGGGCAGGGCCAGTTCGGCGCTGCGCCGCGCGACCGCGTCCTGCAGGCGCTTGACCGCGTTGCGGTCCGGTTCGGCCGACGGCGCCGGCATGCGCTCCTCGTCGTCCAGCGGCGTGGACAGCGCCTGCCAGATCGCCGCGGACAGACGGCGTGGCGACTTAGGCAGCGCCTCCAGGCGCCGCTGCAGGGCGCCGGCGTCGGCCGGCGGATCGCGCGACAGCGCCACCGCCAGCTCGTTGTCCAGCACCCAGCTGCGCGGCAGGTCGTTGTCGCGCGCATGCTGGTCGCGCCAGCGCAGCAGCCGCAGCAGCCTGCGCTGGCCGGCGCCTTCGAGGAACTGCGCCGAGCGCATCGACAGGTGCGGCCAGGCCTCGCCCTCGTCGCGGGCGGCGTTCGCCAGCAGCCGCTCCACGTCCTCGGCCAGCCAGTCCTCGCGGCCGAGGTCGCGTAGCTTCGCGGCGGTGGCGTCGTGCAGCGCGGCCAGGTGGCGCACGTCGTCGGCCGCATACTCGAGCTGGGCCGCGCTGAGCGGGCGACGCAACCAGTCCGAGCGGGTCTCGCCCTTGGGCAGGGTCACCCCGGCCAACTGTTCGACCAGCTTCTGGTAGCCGAGCCCGGCGCCGATGCCGTCCAGCGCCGCGGCGATCTGGGTGTCGAACATCGGCCGCGGCAGGGCACCGCAGGCGCACTTGAACGCGATCAGGTCCTCGCTGGCGCTGTGCATCACCTTCAGCACGCCGGGCGCCTCCAGCCACGCCGCCAGCGCCGCGGGCATGCCCGGCACCAGCGGGTCGACCAGCAGGATCTCGTCGCCCACGGCCATCTGCACCAGCGCCAGGCGCGGCCAGTAGGTGCGTTCGCGGATGAACTCGGTATCCAGCCCGATGCGCGGCGGGGCTTCTTCCAGGCGGCGCAGCAGTTCGGCCGGCTGGTCTATCCAGAGGGGTTCTGACACGTGGGTTCCGGTGGTTTCTCGGTTGCCCGTGCGGGCTGCGATAGCCTAACGTCAAACCGCCGGTGGCGGAGGCAACGGAGGAGGGATCTTGCGCGCGAGCGGCCAGGCATTGCTGTGGATGGTGCTGCTGCTGGCCTGCGCCTGCAGCCGCGAGCCGGAGTCCGCGCCACCGGCGGCGGCCGAGGTCGGGGCCGGCCAGGCCGCCGACCGGCCCAGCGTGACGGTCAGCGGCGACGAGAGCCAGGCGGTGGTCGGCGTGTGGACCCCGCCGCCGGTCGAACTGGGCGAGGGCGAGCGCGGCCAGTGGCGGCAGCGCGCGGCCGAGGCGCTGGAGTCCGGGCGCCTGTTCGAGGACGGGTCGGCGGCCGTGCCGATCTACCTGGCGCTGCTGCAGGCCGACCCGGACGACCGCACGGCCCGGCGCGGGCTGCAGCGCGCGACCGGCGCGGTGCTGGCGCAGGCGCGCCGCGCGCTGGCGGACGCCGCCGGCGACGAGGCGGAACTGCGGCGCGCCGAGCAGCTGGCGGCGGTGGCGCGGGCGCTGGCTCCCGACGATCCGCAGGTGCAGCAGCTGCAGCGCGACGCCGAGGCCGCCCGTCGGCTGTCCACGCTCAACCGCGCCGGCGAGGACGATCTGCGCGCCGGCCGCCTGGGCGAGCAGGGCAACGGCGCGCTGGCCTATTTCCGTGACGCGCTGGCACTGCAGCCGGACGACGTGCGCGCCCTGCAGGGCCGGGCCGCGGTGGAAAGTGCCGCGATCGGCCGCGCCGAGCAGGCCGCGCGGGTACTCGATTTCGCCGCCGCCGACCGCTGGCTGGGCCATGCCCAGGCGGTGCGCGAGGACGGGGCCGGCGCGGTGCGCGAAGCGCGGCAGCGGGTCGAGGCGGCGCGCAACGCGCGCATCGCCGCGCTGCGCGATGCCGCGCTGCGCGACCTGGTCCGCGGCGACGGCCTGCGCGCGGCGCGCGCGCGGCTGGACGACATGCTGCAGATCGCACCGCCGGGCGACCCGGTGGCAGCGCAGCTGCGCGAGCGGATCGACCTGGCCACCCACTACGGCGCGTTCCGTCCCGGACAGGTGTTCACCGACGCGCTGGCCGACGGCCACCGCGGCCCGCAGATGGTGGTGGTGCCGCACGGCGCCTTCCGCATGGGCGCGCTGGATGCCGAGCCGGGCGCCACCGACGCGGAGAAGCCGGCCCACTACGTGCGCTTCGACCGCGGCTTCGCGATGTCGCTGACCGAGGTGACGGTGGCCGAGTTCGGCCGCTTCGTCGCCCAGTCCGGTGCGCGCCCGCGGGCCACGCGGCGCGGCAACTCGATCGTCTACGACGAGCGCAGCGGCAACTTCGCCCGCCGCAGCGGCGCCGACTGGCGTTCCGGCTACGACGGGCGTCCGGCCGCGCCGAACGACCCGGTGCTGCACGTGAGCGTGCGCGACGCCGAGGCCTACGCCGCCTGGCTGTCCGAGCAGACCGGCCGGCACTACCGGCTGCCGAGCGAGGCCGAGTTCGAGTACGCGCTGCGCGCCGGCAACCCGGCCCGCTTTCCCTGGGGCGATGCCGCGGTGCCGCCGGAGGGTTCGGGCAACTTCGCCGGCGGCAACGATGTCTCGCCCAGCGGGCGCACCTGGAACAACGCCTTCGTCGGCTTCGGCGACGGTTACTGGGGGCCGGCGCCGGTCGGCCGCTTCCAGCCCAATGCATGGGGCCTTCACGACCTCGCCGGCAACGTCAGCGAGTGGGTCGCCGACTGCTGGCACGCCAGCTACCGGCGGGCGCCGGCCGACGGCGCGGCGTGGTTCAATCCGGGCTGCCGGGCGCGGGTGGTGCGCGGAGGGGTCTGGTCCGGATCGCCGGCGCAGACCCGCTCGGCCTGGCGGGCGTCGATGGACTCGGACATGACCAACGCACGCATCGGCTTCCGCCTGGTGCGCGGCATCTGACAGAAGGAGAGGGACGATGCGCAACGATCCGTTCGGCCAGTCCCGGGGACAGGCGCCGCGGCGCCGCGGCGTCGGCAACCTGCGCTGGCTGATCCTGCTCGGCTTCCTGGTCTACGGCGGCTGCTACTACTTCTCCAACCGCACCCAGGATCCCTACACCGGCGAGACGGTGCTGATCGACGGTTCGATCGGCCACGAGCAGGAGCGGGCGATGGGGCTGCAGGCCTACCAGGAGATCCTCTCGCAGGAGCGGCCGCTGCCGAAGTCCGACCGGACCGCGCAGCAGGTCACCGAGATCGCGCGGCGGCTGATCGAGAAGGTCCCGGAGATCACCGCCGAACTGGCCGCCGAGCACGGCATGCCGGCGCCGGACCACTGGCAGGAGTTCGAGTGGGACGTGAACGTGATCCCCTCCGAGCAGGCCAACGCGTTCTGCCTGCCCGGCGGCAAGATGGCGGTCTACACCGGCCTGTTCCCGGTGGCCAGGACCGAGGATGCGCTGGCGGTGGTGATGGGCCACGAGATCGCCCACGCGCTGCTGCGCCACGGCGCGCAGCGGATGAGCCAGCAGAAGCTGGCGCAGATCGGGCAGATGGCGGGCGCCGCCAGCGGCATGGATCCGCAGCAGCAGCAGATGGTGATGGCGGCGATGGGCTACGGCTACTTGCTGCCGTACGCGCGCAGCCACGAGACCCAGGCCGACGAGGTCGGGCTGATGCTCGCCGCCGCGGCCTGCTACGACCCCAACGAGGCCATCGGCCTGTGGCAGCGGATGGGCGAGTCCTCGGGCGGGCAGGCGCCGCCGGAATTCTCCTCGACCCATCCGAACCCGGGCACCCGCATCCAGAACCTGCAGGCGCTGATGCCGAAGGCGATGGAGTACCGGCAGAAGTTCTGCCGAATGTAGGAGCCCAGCTTGCTGGCGACACGGGCGTCGGGACCATTGAGTGCGTCGCCTGTGCCGACGGCGTCGCGTCGCGGGCAAGCCCGGTTCCTACAACTTGTGGCCAATGCTTGCGGGCGACCCGGGTGTCGGGATCGCGAGGGCGTCGCCTGTGCCGAGGTCCCGGCAACGAGGTGGGCGCGCTCCGCTCCTGTCCGGAGATCCTCGGCCGCTCAGCGCCGCGGCTTGCCGCCGGTGCCGGTGCCGCTGCCGCGCTCGGGTTCGTTGCGCGTGCCGGTGGGACGGCCCAGGTTGCCGGCCAGGCCGCGCTGGAATTCCTGCCACAGCTCCAGGTTGCGCTCGGTCAGCTGGTTCATCGCCGTCCACGGCGTCTGCCCGAGCAGGTTGCCCATCTGCTGGCGGAAGGTCTGCTGCTGTTCCAGGAACAGCGTCATGCTGCGTTCCAGGTAGTTGCCCATGAAGCCCTGCAGCGAGTCGCCGTAGAAACGGATGATCTGGCTGAGCAACTGGGTGGAGAGCATCGGCTCGCCGTCCTGTTCCTGCTCGGCGATGATCTGCAGCAGCACTGAACGGGTCAGGTCGTCGCCGCTCTTGGCGTCGCGGACCTCGAAGGATTCGCCGTCGAGGATGAGCTGGCGCACATCCTCGATGGTGATGTAGCTGGAAATCTCGGTGTCGTACAGCCGGCGGTTCGGGTACTTCTTGATGATGCGGGTGGCGGCCATCGGGCGCTCGCGGGCGGACTTCATGTGGCGCCGAGCATGGCGCACCGCAGCAGCGCATGCAACTGCCGCAAGTCGGGGTCGGGCACGTTGACCGTCACCAGCCCATGTGATGGCCACCGTTGATGTCCAGGTTGGAGCCGGTGATCCAGGCGGCCTGCTCGTCGACCAGGAAGCCGACCGCGTAGGCGATCTCCTCCGGCTTGCCCAGGCGCCCGGTCGGGATGTCGGCGGCGATCTTGGCCCGCACTTCCTCCGGCACCGCCATCACCATGTCGGTGGCCACGTAGCCGGGCGAGACGGTGTTGACGGTGATGCCGAGCTTGGCGTTCTCGCGCGCCAGGGAGATGGTGAAGCCGTGCATGCCGGCCTTGGCGGCGGCGTAGTTGGCCTGCCCGTACTGGCCCTTGAGACCGTTGATCGAGCTGATCTGGATGATCCGGCCCCACTTGCGCTCGCGCATGCCCTCGATCACCGGGCGGGTGACGTTGAACACCGAGTTGAGGTTGGTGTTGATGACGTCGCCCCACTGCACGGCGGTCATCTTGTGGAAGGTGCCGTCGCGGGTGATGCCGGCGTTGTTGACCAGGATCTCGACCGGGCCGAGCGTGCGCTCGACCTCGCGGACCATCGCCTCGGCTTCCTCCGGCGAGGTAACGTCACCCTTCACCAGGGTGAAGTCGTAGCCGTCGGCCTTGGTCCTTTCCTGCCAGGCCCTGGCCTTTTCCTCGTTGCGGTAGTTGGTGGCCACCTTGTGGCCCATGTCGGCCAGCTTCTTGCAGATGGCGGTACCGATGCCACCAGTGCCGCCGGTGACGAGCGCGACGCGACTGTTCATTGGGACCCCTCCCGTTCTTTCAGCTATTCAGGCTGCTCGATGGCAGTTGTAGTAGCGGCCAGATGAAAGTGCAAGCGCGCCGGCAGCCGCGCCGGATCGAAGTGGTCGAGGGCGTGCCGCAGCAGCGCGTCCACCGTGCCGGCCGCGTGCAGCGGCGCCGGGTCCTGGCCCAGCAGCGACCAGCACCGGTGCAGCGCCGGCAGCGGTTCGGCCGGGTCGACCGGCAGTGCGGCGCTGGACTTGGACAGCTTCTGTCCGTCGGCGTCCAGCAGCAGCGGCAGGTGCAGGTAGCGTGGCGTGGGCAGGCCGAGCGCACGCTGCAGCAGGATCTGGCGCGGGGTGGAGTCGAGCAGGTCGGCGCCGCGGACCACGTCGGTGATGCCCTGTTCGGCGTCGTCAACCACCACCGCCAGCTGGTAGGCCCAGAAACCGTCGGCGCGCAGCAGGACGAAGTCGCCTACCTCGCTGGCGAGGTTCTGCCGCAGCGGCCCCTGCAGGCCGTCGTCGAAGGCGACCATGCTGCCGTCGGCCACGCGCAGGCGGTAGGCCGGATGCGGTCGCGCCGCGGCGGCCACGCAGCGGTGGTGGATGCCGCCCTGCGCGGCCAGCTCGCTGCGGCTGCAGGAGCAGGGGAAGGCCAGGCCGGCATCGAGCAGGCGTTCCAGCGCGACGCGGTACCGGGCGTGGCGTTCGCTCTGCCGCACGACCGGAAGGTCGGACACCAGTCCGAATGCGGCCAGCGCGGCCAGCTGCACGTCCGCCGCGCCGGGCACCTCGCGCGGCGGGTCCAGGTCCTCGATCCGCACCAGCCATTGGCCGCCGGCATGCCGGGCCAGCAGCCAGCTGCCGAAGGCGGCCAGCAGCGAGCCCAGGTGCAGCGGGCCGGTGGGCGAGGGCGCGAAGCGGCCACGGTAGACGGCAGCGGCGGTCGTCGGCGGGGCGCCGGGCATGGCGTGGTCGGGGGGCGCGTCGCTGGTCACGGGCTCGGACATCCGGGCATCGTCGCGGCGGCCATGCCTTGAATTCAAGCCATGGCGATCCCATAACGGCCGCGACAAGCCATTCTCGGAGACTTGCCCGTGTTCAGCCGCGTCGCCCTGTTCCTCGCCACCAACCTCGCCGTGCTGTTCCTGGCCGGCATCGTCATGTCGCTGCTGGGCGTGCATCCGGGGCAGATGGGCGGCCTGCTGGTGATGGCGGCGCTGTTCGGCTTCGGCGGTTCGCTGGTCTCGCTGCTGATGTCCAAGTGGATGGCCAAGCGCGCCACCCGCGCCCAGGTGATCACCGAGCCGCGCAACGATACCGAGCGCTGGCTGCTGGCCACGGTGCAGCGCCAGGCGCAGGCCGCCGGCATCGGCATGCCCGAGGTCGCCGTCTACGACGCGCCGGAGATCAACGCCTTCGCCACCGGCGCCAACCGCAACAACGCGCTGGTGGCGGTGTCGACCGGGCTGCTGCGGCAGATGAACGCCGACGAGGCCGAGGCCGTGCTCGGCCACGAGGTCGCGCACGTGGCCAATGGCGACATGGTGACCATGGCCCTGCTGCAGGGCGTGCTCAACACCTTCGTGATCGTGCTGGCGCGGGTGGTCGGCGGCATCGTCGACAATTTCCTGTCCGGCGACCGCGGCGGCAGTCGTGGCCCGGGCCTGGCCTATTTCGCCGTGGTCATGGTGCTGGAGATGGTGTTCGGCCTGTTCGCGACCATGATCGCGATGTGGTTCTCGCGCCGGCGCGAGTTCCGCGCCGACGCCGGTGGCGCGCAGCTGGCCGGGCGGCAGAAGATGATCGCCGCGCTGGAGCGGCTGTCGCTCAACCATGGGCAGAGCACGCTGCCATCGCAGGTCGAGGCCTTCGGCATCGCCGGCGGCATGGGCCAGGGCCTGCGCAAGCTGTTCATGAGCCATCCGCCGTTGACGGAGCGGATCGCCGCGCTGCGCAGTTCGACCGCGGCCTGAGCGGCACCGGCCGAAAACACGCGACCCGCCCCGGGCGACGGGGCGGGTCGCTTCTTTCCGGCAACCGCGGGCGGCGCGTCAGCCGGAGGCGGCGCTGCCGTTGTCGACCCGGCCGCACTCGCGGGCCGGCGTCCCCGACAGGGTGAGCGTGGCCGAGTCACCCCGGCCCCAGAACTCGTTGCCGTTGTCGTCGGCGTAGCGCGCGCCGGAGGCCGACACCGCTTGCGGCAACGTCAGCTGCCCGCGGTCGTGGATCAGGGTCATGGTCTGCGCGACCGGATCGTAGCGCGCGGCCACGCGCTGGTCGTCGCACTGCCACTGGGTCTCGATCGGCGCGCCGGGATGGACCACCGGCGCGGCGTCCAGCCCCGGCGACGGCGCGGCGGCGACTTCCGTGCCGCCGCCTGCTGCCGGTGCCGCAACCGGCGGCTCCGGTTCGGCGGGACGGCAGGCGCCCAGCGCCGCCAGCACCAGCAGCGCGCCGCCGAGACGGACGCAGGCCGGGCGGACCGACTTCGCCGCCGCGCTCATGCCGAAGCCGCCTGGCCGGCGTGGCGGCCTTCGCCGATCTCTTCCACGAGCCTGGCGCAGAACGCCGGCAGGTCCTTCGGCGTGCGGCTGGTGACCAGACCCTGGTCGACCACCACCTCGCGGTCGACCCATCGCGCGCCGGCGTTCTCCAGGTCGCGGTGGATGTTCGGCACCGAGGTCAGTTCGCGCGACTCGACCACGCCGGCGTCCACCAGCACCCAGGGGCCGTGGCAGATCGCACCGACCGGCTTGCCGGCCTCGAAGAAGCCGCGGGTGAAGCGGATCGCGTCCTCGTCATGGCGCAACGCATCGGGATTGAACAGCCCGCCGGGAATCACCAGTGCGTCGTAGTCGGAGGCCTGGGCCTCGGCGACATCGCGGTCCACTCGCACGGTCTGGCCCTTGTCGAAATGGCGGAAACCCTGGATCGGGCCGCTTTCGGGCGAGACCACGTCCACCTCGGCGCCGTGCTCGCGCAGCGCCCGCATCGGTTCCAGCAGTTCGGATTCCTCGAAGCCGTCGCTGGCGAGGATGGCGACGCGCTTGCCGGTGAGGTGGCTCATCTGTGGCGGTTCCTGCGGTTGGGGAGCCGCAAGACTGGCCAAGGACGCGCATCGCCGGCGCGAAGGCCGCGTGTGCGAAACATTAAACCGCCAACCGTGGCACGCTCGCGCGGGTCACTCCGCCGGGCCGGCGAAGCGGAACCTGACCAGCAGCCCGCGATGGTCCGAGGCCCATACGCCCTCCGCGTCGGGCGCGGTGAACAGCAGCTTGGCCGCGAGCGGCAGCAGATGCCCGCGCTCGAGGAACACGTGGTCCACGCTTGCCGGCACGGCGAAGTACGCGGGATTGAGCGTGCTCGACTCCTCGACACCGGCCGTGGGATGCAGCGCCGTCCAGGCGTCTTCCCAGCGCTCCTGCAGCGCCGCCAGCTCCGGTGCGGCGACATCGGCGTTGAAATGGCCGGCGATCACCGACGGCGCGCCGGTGGCGGTGGCATCGACGTAGGCCAGCAGGTCCGACAGCTGCTGCGCGCGCGTGGCCGCGCCATCCGGCGCCCAATGCAGATGGGTGAAATAGAGGTTGAGCGGATGGCCGCCGACCAGCACGCGGGCGAAGCCGGCGGTGCGGTGGTCTTCCAGCGGATGCAGCAGGGTCTCGCCCTGCTCGAGCAGCGGATCGCGGGTCAGCAGGGCGCTGCCGTGGCGGCGCTTGTGGCTGGGCGGATCGGTGGTGACGAAGTGCGATTCGTAGCCCAGTTCGCGCGCCAGCCAGGCCGCCTGGTTGGGCAGGTCCTCGTGCTGCAGGACTTCCTGCAGCGCGATCGCGTCCGGCTGCAGCCGGCGCAGCGTCTCCACGATCTGCACCCGGCGCCGCGGCCAGTCGTCGCGGTCGTGGTCCAGGTTGAGGGTGACCACGCTGAACTCGGGCGTGGCCTCGCCGGCCCGGCTTCCCGGACCGGTTCCCGCCCAGGCCATGGCCGGCAGCAGGGCCGCGTACAGCAGCAGGCGGGCGACGAGGCGGGGCAGGTGGCTCATGGCGGGGGCGCGGGCGGTCAGGGGTCCGGGGGCGGCTGGTCCAGGCGCAGCACCGGGTAGAGGCCGTGGCGCTCGTCCCAGGCCGGGTGGCGGCGGTAGAAGAAGTCCAGCCGCGCCGACGGATCGGCGGCGAACGCCGGCTCGGCCGCCAGTCGGCGCTCGAACCCGTCGCGCAGCGCCGGGTCGGCGTCGAGCATCTCGCGGGCCACCGCCTCGGCGACGTAGTCCTCCATGTATTCCTTGCGCTCGAAGGCGACATTGAACGCCCCCCACGCCGCCAGCGAGTCCGGTGCCTGCGGCTCGAGCAGGGCCAGCACCAGCCGCGACAGCGGCTGGGCGACCGGGACGTACAGCGCGCCGGCACCGACGTCGCGTGGCTCGGGCCGCCACGCGCCTTCCAGCGCCAGCCGCTGGCGGCCCTCGGTGGAGCGCGCGTCGGTCTTCGCCGCGTCGGCGCGGAACGCCTGCACCGGCGCCTGCGGCCAACCGGCGCCGAGCGTGCGGTAGGCGACCCCGTGCGCGTCCAGCGCCGGCTGCACGAATCCGGCCCAGGCCGGCGGCACCAGGTAGCCGGCCTTCGGCGCGGTGGCCAGGAGCGAGGGGGCGAGCCGGTCGCGCAGGGGAACGCGCCAGAGCTGCGGCGTGGATTCGTCGTAGCGGGTCATCGTCGCGCCGGACACGTCCGATGGCGTGCGGGTGTAGGCGTAGCCGCGGAAGTCGATGTCGCGGGACTCGGCGGTGGCCTTCCAGGCCAGTGGCTCGCTGGCGCCGGCGATGGCGGCGGCACGGGCGTCCGCCTCCACGGCCGTGTGCCGCCACTGCGCGCCGTGCCGCGCGATCTGCTCCAGCACCGATACCACCGTGTTGCGGGTGGTGCGCACGCGCTCGGGGTAGGGCCGCCAGGAATGGGTCTCCACCAGCATCGCCAGGCGGTTGCGCAGCAGGAAGTAGCCGTGCGAGAAGCGCGGCGGCGGCACCCCGTCCTCGAACCCGGAGGCCGGATCGTCCTGGACCACGAACGAGGGGTAGAACGCCAGCGGCAGCGAGCCGTGCCGGGCCAGGTCGGCGATCACCGCGTCGCGCCATTGGCGTCCGATCCTGCGCAGCGCCGGGTCGCCGGCGTGCAGCGGCTCGACCTGGATGGAGATGTCGTGCTCGAACTGGGCGCCATTGGTGGCGTGCAGGTCGACCACCGCCAGCGGGTCCCATTCCTGGACCAGGCGCAGCATCGCCTGCATCTCCGGCGCATCGGCCTTCAGGTAGTCGCGGTTGAGGTTGAAGTTCTGCGCGGTGGTGCGCCAGCCCATCTCCTCCGGGCCGCGCTGGTTGGGCCGGTTCCAGGCGCCGAAGCGCTCGTGGCCGTCGACGTTGAACACCGGCACGAACAGCCACACCAGCTTCTCGAGCGCCCCCGGCGCCGCCTCGCCCTCGAGCACCTGGCGCAGGGCGAGGAAACCGGCGTCCTTGCCGTCGATCTCGCCGGCGTGGATGCCGCCCTGCACCAGCACCACCGGGATCCCGCGGCGGCGCGCCTCGGCCGGGTCGAACGCGCCGGTGGCGGTGACCACCAGCAGCTGCATCGGCCGGCCCTCGGGCGTGGTGCCGAAGCTGCGTGCGGCGACCTTGTCGGGCCAGCGTCGCTGGAAGGCCGAGGCGAGCGCGGCGACCTCCTCGTAGCGCCCGGTGCGCAGGAAACCGGAACGTTCGGACACGGTCGCCAGCGGGTCGGCGGCGGGCGCGGACTCGGCCAGGCCGGGGCGCGGCGCGCCTGCGGCGACGGCCAGGGCCAGGCAGGCCAGGAAGGGGCGGAGGCGTTGCGGCATCGGCGTTTCCGGAGCGGGACGCGCCCATGATGCCAGCGCCGGCGGCGGCCCGGCAGCGGCCACGGGCGCTTGCCGACGGCCGCGGCGCGTCCCGGACCGGCGGTTCCGGTAGGGGTGGGCGATCGGGTAACCTCGGCTTCTTTTGCAGCAAGACTCCGGATGAGCACGACCACCGCAGACCACGGGCGCATGCCGCGCCAGATCTCCTACATCATCGGCAACGAGGCCTGCGAGCGCTTCAGCTTCTACGGGATGCGGAACATCCTGGTTCCGTTCCTGATCAGTTCGGTCCTGCTGGCGTACCTGCCCGAAGGGGCCGCGCGCGACACCGCCGCCAAGGACATCTTCCACACCTTCGTCATCGGCGTGTACTTCTTCCCGCTGCTCGGCGGCTGGCTGGCCGACCGGTTCTTCGGCAAGTACAACACCATCCTCTGGTTCTCGCTGGTCTACTGCGCCGGCCACGCCTGCCTGGCGATGTTCGAGAACAACGCCACCGGCTTCTACACCGGCCTGTTCCTGATCGCGCTCGGTTCGGGCGGCATCAAGCCGCTGGTGGTGTCCTTCTGCGGCGACCAGTTCGACCAGAGCAACAAGTCCAAGGCCAGGCTGGTGTTCGACGCGTTCTACTGGATCATCAACTTCGGCTCGTTCTTCGCCTCGCTGCTGGCGCCGCTGTTCCTGCGCCACTGGGGCCCGGCGGTGGCCTTCGGCATCCCCGGCGTGCTGATGTTCATCGCCACCTTCGTGTTCTGGCTGGGCCGCCGCCACTACGTCAACGTGCCGCCGTCGGGCAACGATCCGAACGGCTTCCTGGCGGTGGTGAAGACCGCGCTGCGCGCCCGCGCGCCGGGCCAGGGGCGCCCCGGCTACGTGGTCGCCGTGCTCGGCGTGGCGCTGGCGGTGGCGATGCTGCTGCTGTGGGCGTTGTCGGTGGCGGGGCTGGCGCCGTCGTGGTGGCCGGACTTCGGCTTCGTCATCACCGCCTGCCTGGCGCTGGGCGTGGTGATCGCGCTGGGTGGCTGGGGCGCGTCGCTGCAGCTGGAGCGCGCCCGCGGCGCGCATCCGGACGCGGCGGTGGACGGCGTGCGCGCGGTGCTGCGGATCCTGATCGTGTTCGCGCTGGTGACCCCGTTCTGGTCGCTGTTCGACCAGAAGGCCTCGACCTGGATCATCCAGGGCCGGGAGATGGTGATCCCGCACGCCTCGGCCTGGTGGCCGAGCTGGCTGATCAAGGACGCGGCGCAGATGCAGGCGCTCAACCCGCTGCTGGTGATGCTGCTGATCCCGTTCAACAACATCGTGCTGTACCCGCTGCTGCGCAGGATGGGCTTCCAGGTCACCGCGTTGCGGCGGATGGGCTGGGGCATCGCCATCTCCGGCGTGTCGTGGATCGTGGCCGGCGCGCTGCAGCTGTGGCTGGACGGCGGCCAGCAGGTCTCGCTGGCCTGGCAGTCGCTGCCGTACCTGCTGCTGACCTTCGGCGAGGTGCTGGTCTCGGCGACCGCGCTGGAGTTCGCCTACAGCCAGGCGCCGCACGCGATGAAGGGCGTGATCATGGCCTTCTGGTATCTGACCAGCACCTTCGGCAGCCTGTGGGTGCTGCTGACCAACTTCGGCATCCGCAACGAGGCGGTGCTGGGCCGGATCGCCGACACCGGGCTGAGCGAGAACGCGTTCCTGATGTTCTTCTTCGCCGGCTTCGCGTTCGTGGCCGCGCTGGCGTTCGCCGCCTACGCGCGCCGCTACCCGATGCAGGACAACTACCGCGCCGCCGCCTGAGGACCGCGATGCAGTCTCCCGTGACCCTGGTCCTGATCGCCGTCACCGCGCTGGTGTCATGGCTGGCCTTCAACAACCGCCGCCTGGCCGACCGCCTGATCCTGTGGCCTCCGGCGATCTCGCAGCGCCACGAATACTGGCGCCTGGTCAGCTACGGGCTGTTGCACGCCGACTTCCCGCACCTGCTGTTCAACATGGTCACGCTGTTCTTCTTCGGCCGGCTGGTCGAGCGGCTGATGCTGCAGATCACCGGCAGCGTGCTGACCTATCCGCTGTTCTACGTGACCGCGCTGGTGGTCTCGATCCTGCCCAGCTACCTGAAGAACCAGAAAAACCCCAACTACCTCAGCCTGGGCGCCTCGGGCGCGGTGTCGGCGGTGCTGTTCGCCTTCATCCTGATCTCGCCGTGGTCGCTGATCTTCGTGTTCTTCATCCCGGCGCCGGCGATCCTGTACGCGGTGTTCTACGTCGGCTACAGCATCTGGATGGACCGGCGCGGCGGCGACCGCATCAACCACAGCGCGCACCTGGCCGGCGCCGCGTTCGGGGTGATGTTCATGCTGGCGATGGAGCCGCGGCTGCTGCAGGTGTTCCTGGAGCGGGTGACCAATCCGAGCTTCGGCTGAGCCGCCACATCCCCGGGGTCACCCTGGCGGGGTGCCAGGCACCTTGCGGCGGCGAGTCCGTGCGCACGCCGCTGGGGGCGCAAGACGCGCCAACCCGTGAGGGCGCCTTAGGAAGAAGGGGTGGAGGCTGTGGCCGGATGCCGGATGCCGGATGCCGGTTCCGGGGCCGCTGCGCCGCCTGCATGGCCAAGGCGCCGATGTTGCCGCCGGGTAAAAAGGCAGCCCCGCCGCCGGCGGGGCTGCCCGGACGGTGCGCGTGTTGTCGCGCTCCGTCCTTCCCCCGAGCCGTCAGTTGGTGACCGCGTAGGTGTGCTTGAGGCGCTCGTAGACCACGCTGTCGAGCTGCTCGAATTCCCAGCCATCGGTGTGGCCGGTGACCACGAGCTGGTAGAGGCCCTCCAGCAGCGAGGCGTCGTTGGCGAAATCGGCCGAACTGTTGTGTTCCAGTGCGTTCATTGCTGCGTCCCCTGCAAACGATGGCGTCAAGACCGGTTGCCTGAATCCACGCAGAACCCGTGCCAACCTCTTGGACCGGGTCCGGCTTCCTGTTCAGCAATGTCGTCACCCGCTCTTGGCGAGTGCCACGCCAAAATGTGACGCAATGTGTCGGCTTTTGCCGTCGCGCCACCCGGGAGCCCCGATGACCGACCTGCCAGCCATCCAGCATGATGCCGGGCGCCAGCGCTTTCACCTCCGCCTGGAGGGCCACGAGGCCGAGTTGGCCTACCACCTCCAGGGTGGGGCGCTGGTGATCGACCATACCGGCGTGCCCCAGGCCATCGGCGGCCGCGGGTTGGCCGGCAGGCTGGTGCAGGCGGCCTTCGACCATGCCCGGGCCCAGGGCTGGCGGGTGGTGCCGGCCTGCTCCTACGCGCGGGGCTGGGTCGCCCGGCATCCGCAGTACGCTGATCTGGTCGCCGGCTGACTACACTTGCGCCAGGCCGGTGCCCGGCGGTCCGGCCGTTCCTTGCCAACGCACAGGGGAGGTGCCGCATGAACTGGATGACCCCCACGACCCGCATGGTCGCCGCCGGCCTGCTGCTGGTGGCGCTGGCGGCCTGCCGCCGCGACGAGGCGCAGGCCCCCGGCGCACCCGCCGGGCCACCTGCGGCCGACGATGCAGCCGTGCCGGCCGTCCCGGCTGCGGACGCGCCGGTCGCGCTGGCCGACGTGATCGAGACCGACCCACGCTACGTGGTCGGGATCAGCTACCCGCCGGGCGCCGCGGACGACCCGGGGCTGGCCCAGGCCCTGCACGGGTACGCCGAGGCCGCGCGCGGCGAGTTGATGCAGGCGGTCGCTGGCCTGGACGGCAATCCGACCGCCCCCTATGAGCTGTCGCTGGGCTTCCGCGAGACCCTGCGCAGTGCCGACGTGGTCGCGGTGGCGGCCGATGGCAGCCTGTACACCGGCGGGGCGCACGGCCAGCCGCTGGTGGCGCGCTTCGTCTGGCTGCCGCGCCAGCAGCGCATGCTCACCGCCCAGGACCTGCTGGCCTCGCCGGAGGACTGGCGGCCGGTGGCCGACTACGTGGCCGAACAGCTCGGTGCCGCCGCGCATACCCGCGCCGCCGACGAGGCGCTGGAGCCGGCCGACCGCCAGCGACTGCTGGCGATGGCGCTGAAGACGATCGCCGAGGGCACCGCGCCGCGGCCGGAGAACTTCGCCCAGTTCGAGCCGGTGCGCTCGGCCGACGGCCGCATCGCCGCGCTGCGGTTCGTGTTCCCGCCCTACCAGGTGGGTCCGTACGCCGACGGCGTGCAGAGCGTGGTGGTGCCGGCGGCGGTGTTGCGGCCGTACCTGGCGCAGGATATACGCGGGCTGTTCGCCGAGTAGGGGAAGCCGTCATGCCGGTATCGCGTTCCCAGCGCAGGGTCGAGGCGTTGCTTGGGGAGGCCGGCGTGCGCATCGGCGGCGGCCGCGACTGGGATCCGCAGGTCCACGACCAGCGCCTGTACGCGCGGCTGCTGGCGCAGGGCTCGCTCGGCCTGGGCGAGTCGTACATGGATGGCTGGTGGGACGTGCGTTCGCTGGACGCGTTCCTGACGCGGCTGCTCCAGGCGCGGCTGGACCGGCGCGTACGCGGCCTGGCCGAGATCGGTGACGCGCTGCTGGCCCGGCTGTCGAACCGGCAGACCCGCGCGCGCAGCGGCGAGGTCGGCCGGCGCCACTACGACCTGGGCAACGACCTGTACGCCGCGATGCTCGGCCGCCGGCTGGTGTACAGCTGCGGCTACTGGCGCCGGGCCGCCGACCTGGACGAGGCGCAGGAAGCCAAGCTCGACCTGGTCTGCCGCAAGCTGGAGCTGCGCCCGGGCATGCGCGTGCTGGACATCGGCTGCGGCTGGGGCGAGGCGCTGAAGTACGCGGCCGAGCGTTATGGCGTGTCCGGCGTGGGCGTGACCATCTCCAGGGAGCAGGCCGACTTCGCGCGGCGACTGTGCGAAGGGTTGCCGGTGGAGATCCGGCTGCAGGACTACCGCGACCTGGACGAGCCGTTCGACGCGGCGTTCTCGATCGGCATGTTCGAGCACGTGGGCGTGCGCAACTATCGGACCTACTTCGAGGTGGTGCGGCGCTGCCTGCCGGAGCAGGGGCTGTTCCTGCTGCACACCATCGGCAGGAACCTCTCCGCCAACCGCACCGATCCGTGGATCGCGCGCTACATCTTCCCCAACTCGATGCTGCCGTCGGCCGCGCAGGTCGCCACGGCCAGCGAGGGCCTGTTCGTGGTCGAGGACTGGCACAACTTCGGCATCGACTACGACCGCACCCTGCAAGCCTGGTGCGACAACGTCGAGGCCGCATGGGGCCGGCTCGATGCACGCTACGACGAGCGCTTCCGGCGGATGTGGCGCTTCTACCTGGCCGGCTCGATGGCCAGCTTCCGCACCCGCCGCGCGCAGCTGTGGCAGCTGGTGATGTCGCCGGGCGGGGTGCCCGGCGGCTACGTCGCGCCGCGCTGACCAGGAACGGCCTCTCCTTGTAGGAGCCGACTCCAGTCGGCGACACGTGCGTCGGGACTACGACGGCGTCGCCTGTGCCTAGGGCGTCGCGTCGCCGACTGAAGTCGGCCCCCTGCAAAAAGCGGCATCGAGCCGACACGGAACGACGGCGTACCGTGCAAAGGCATCGGACCTGCATGAAAGGCACCGCAAAGTGTGGCGGCGGCAGCGCAGTTCCGGGTGGTGTGGCTAAAAAACAGCCAGGCCTCTTGACAGTCCTGCCGTGCCTGCCGCTCCGGCGCTTATCCACAGCTTCGTGCAGGCTCCATCCACACCGGTTGTGGAAAACCATGGCCGCCGTCTGCCCGCCCTGCCAACCCGGAAACGACTGCGCCACCCGAAGGTGGCGCAGTGCGGTGTTGCCGGTGGAGTGGATCAGCGCGGCGGCGCCGCGTCCAGCCCGCGCTTCTCCAGCAGCGGCTCGATCTTCGGATCGGAGCCGGCGAAGTCACGGAACAGCTCCATCGCGTCCTTGCTGCCGCCGCGCGAGAGCAGGGTGGCGCGGAAGCGGTCGCCGTTCTCGCGCTTGAGGCCGCCGTTGGCAAGGATCCAGGCCTGGGTGTTGGCGTCCAGCACCTCCGACCAGATGTAGGCGTAGTAGCCGGCCGAGTAGCCGCCCATGATGTGGCTGAAGTACGGGGTGCGGTAGCGCGGCGGCACCGGGGTGAAGTAGATGCCGTCGGCGACCAGCGCGTCGTGCTCGAACTGCATCACCCCGGCTGCCTCGGGCACCTGGTCGGCGGTGATCTGGTGCCAGCGCTGGTCGAGCATGGCCGCGCCCAGGTACTCGGTGGTGGCGAAGCCCTGGTTGAACTTGCTGGCGGCCAGGACCTTGTCCAGCAGCGCCTGCGGCATCGGCTCGCCGGTCTGGTGGTGCTTGGCGTAGTTGGCCAGGATCGACGGCCAGTCGGCCCACATCTCGTTGACCTGCGAGGGGAACTCGACGAAGTCGCGCGGCACGCTGGTGCCGCTGAAGTACGGGTAGGTCACGTCCGAGAACATGCCGTGCAGGGCGTGGCCGAACTCGTGGAACATCGTGGTGACCTCGTCCCAGGTCAGCAGGGTCGGCTGGCCGTCGGCGGGCTTGGTGATGTTCTGGTGGTTGGCCACCACCGGCTGGGTGCCGCGCAGCTTGGACTGCGACACGTACGAGTTCATCCACGCGCCGCCGCGCTTGGACCCGCGCGCGTACGGGTCGAAGATGAAGATCGACAGCTGCTGGCCGTCGGCGTCGAAGACGTCGTAGGTCCAGGTGTCGGCGTGGTACTTTGGCAGGTCGGTGCGTTCCTTGAAGGTGATGCCGTACAGCTGGGTGGCGGCGAAGAACACGCCGTTCTCCAGCACGTTGCGCATCTCGAAGTACGGCTTGAGCTGCGACTCGTCGAAGTCGTACTTGGCCGCGCGCACCTTCTCGCTGTAGAACGACCAGTCCCAAGGCTCCAGCTTGAAGCTCGGTTCGCCCTTGGCGGCCTGCTCCTGGTCGATCATCTTCTGCAGCTCGGCGGCCTCGCGCCTGGCGTTGGCCACCGCGGCCGGGGCCAGCTTGCCGAGCATGTCGTTGACCGCCTGCGGGGTCCGGGCGGTGGCGTCCTCGAGCGCGTAGGCGGCGTGGTTCGGGTAGCCCAGCAGCGCGGCGCGCTCGGCGCGCAGCCGGATCACCTGCGAGACCACGCCGGTGTTGTCGTACTCGTTGCCGCGGTGGCCGCGGGCGACGGAGGCCTCGAAGATCCTGCGCCGCGATTCACGGTCGCTCAGGTAGGCCAGCGGCGGCTGGCCGGTGGTGTTGAGCAGGGTGACCACGTACTTGCCGTCCAGGCCGCGCTTCTTGGCCTCCTCGGCGGCGGCGGCGATCTGTGCGTCAGTGGCGCCGGCCAGGGCCTCGGCGCTGTCGAACGCCACGGCCGAGGCGTTGACCTCGTTGAGCACGTTCTGGTCGAACCGGGTGCCCAGGCTGGCCAGCTGCGCATTCATGTCCTTCAGCTTGGTCTTGTCGGCATCGGACAGCTGGGCGCCGGCGCGGACGAAGTCGGAGTGGTAGCGCTCGACCAGGCGCACGCCCTCGGCGTCCAGGCCCAGGCCGTCGCGCTGGTCGTACAGCGCCTGGATGCGGGCGAACAGGGCACCGTCCAGGAAGATCGCGTCGCGGTGCGCGGCGAACTTCGGCGAGTACTCGGCCTGCAGTTGCTTGCGGGTGTCGTTGGTGTCGGTGCCGACCAGGTTGAAGAACACGCGGGTGGCGCGGCCCAGGGTCTGGCCGCTGTTCTCCAGGGCGATGATCGTGTTGTCGAAGGTCGGCGCCTCGTCGTTGGCGGCGATCGCCGCGACCTCACGGAGCTGCTCGGCCATGCCGGCGTCGAAGGCCGGGGCGAAGTCGGCATCCTTGATCCGGTCGAAGTGCGGGTACAGCAGCGGCAGCTCGCTCTGCACGAAGAAGGGGTTGTCCTGCGTGGCCGGGGAGGCCTGCTCGGCGGTGCCGGCGGCGGGACTGTCGGTGCGGTTGCAGGCGGTCATGCCAAGTCCAAGGGCGGCGGCGAGCGCCAGGGTGAGGCCGGTCTTCTTCATCAACATGGGATCCTGCGGAAAGATTCCTCTGAATCTAACCCAGTGCCGGGTGCGGCGACCCGTGACAAAAGGCACAGGACGGCAGCGATTCAGGCCGCTCCCGGCGTCAAAGCGTCTCAAACTGGCGTGCGATCCATGAGATCTGGTAGGCCAGTCCCAGGCTGACGAACGCACCGTGGAACCAAGGGTTGCGGGTGAGGGCGGCGACCACGCACAGCACGATGTAGACCAGGTTCCGGATCACGAATTCCGGACCGAAGCCATGGAAGTAGGCCGGCCCCTTGATCCAGGTGTCGGCCATGTCAACGGCGTAGGCCAGCGCCAGCAGGCCGAAGAACCACTGCCGCCGCGCGTAGAAGTATTCGCGGTAGTCGGGATACTCGCTGGCGCTGTCGGAGAACACGCAGGCGCACAGCAGGTACAGGAGCAGCGCGTACAAGGTGACGAACAGGTACAGGTTGAAGCTCCACTGGACCAGGTGCCCGAGCCTGAACTCCCACCACCAGAAGTGGATCAGGTACAGGAACATCGACAGCGCCCAGCCCAGGTGCACCCAGTAGATCGGCTTGCGCCGCGGGTTCTCGATCAGGTTGGCGAAATGGCGCAGCAGGTGGGTCAGGCCCAGGCCCACGATCATGCCCATCAGGATCCGGATGTGGGCATAGAGGGTCGCCATCGAGGCGGTGTCGTGCGCGGCCTGCATGGGGCGGCTCCTGCGGGTTCGACCAAGGGTAGGGCATCGCGCGTATCGGTGGGAGGCGCGGTTATTCTGGTGCTCCCCGGCCCGGCTGCGACCGCCATGACCTGCGCCTACGACTTCACCGCCACCGACATCGACGGCCACGAGCGCGCCCTGTCCGAGTTCGCCGGCCAGGTACTGCTGGTGGTCAACGTGGCGTCGCGTTGCGGCTTCACCCCGCAGTACGCCGGGCTGGAGCGGCTGTGGCGGGAGCGGCGCAACCGCGGCTTCGCCGTGCTCGGCTTCCCCTGCGACCAGTTCGGCCAGCAGGAGCCCGGCGACGAGGCGACGATCCGCGACTTCTGCGCGCTCAACTACGGGGTGACCTTCCCGATGTTCGCCAAGGTCGAGGTCAACGGGCCCGGCGCGCATCCGCTGTGGAGCTGGCTGAAGCGGGAGAGGCGCGGGCTGCTGGGAACCGGCAGGATCAAGTGGAACTTCACCAAGTTCCTTGTCGGCCGCGATGGCCGGGTGCTGGCCCGCTACGCGCCGCGCGAGCGGCCCGAAGCGCTGACCAGCGCCATCGACCGGGCGCTGGCAGCCGCGTCGTAGTCGGGCTCGCGGCTAGCTCTTGGCCGGCGGCCGTCTCTTCACCTCGTCCGGGAGCAGCGACAGGATTTCGTCGATGATGCCGGGCAGCGCCCGTTCCGAATAGCCGAGGTGGGTGTAGGCCACCTTTCCCTCGTGGTCCAGGACGAACATGTGCGGCACCGACTTGACCCCGTAGAGGTCGCTGGTCGCGCCGCTGGCGTCGCGGACGTAGGTCAGGGCCAGCTTGCGGTTGGCGCGGACCACCGCGTTGAAGTCGCTGTGCGGCTCCTTGAAGTTGACCGCGATGACCTCGAGCGCGTCCTTGCCGATCACGTCCTGGAAATGGCCGAGGACGAGCAGTTCCTTGCGGCAGGGGCCGCACCAGGACGCCCAGAAGGTGACGATGGTGACCTTGCCGCGGTAGTCGGCCAGGTCGATCGGCTTGCCGTGGCGGTCCTTGCCCAGCTGCTGCGGCGGCAGTTCGCCCACCGCCGGCGGCGGTTGCAGGTCGGCCGCGGAAAGATCCATCGCCGACAGGGCCAGTCCGGCCAGCAGCAGCCATCGCATCGCCATGCGTTCCCCCTGTTCGCTGTGTGCCCCGTGTGCTGCGCGCACGCTAGCACGCGGCCGGGTGCGACGACAGGCCATCTGTTTACAGCTATTTCTCGACGAACGCGCGCTCGAACACGTACTGGCCGGGGCTGCCGATCCGCGGCGAGGCGGTGAAGCCGCGTCCGTCGAGCAGGGCGCGGAAATCGGCCAGCATCTGCGGGCTGCCGCAGATCATGGCGCGGTCGTGCGCCGGGTCGAGCGGATCCAGGCCCAGGGCGCGCATCATCCTGCCGCTGGCCATCAGCTCGGTCAGGCGGCCGCGGTGGGGGAAGTCCTCGCGGCTGACCGCCGGGTAGTACAGCAGCTTCTCGCGGATGGCCTCGCCCAGGAACTCGTGCTGCGGCAGTTCCTTCTCGAAGTAGTCGCGGTAGGCCAGGTCCTTGGCGTTGCGCACGCCGTGGCACACGACCACGCGCTCGAAGCGCTCGTAGGTCTCCGGGTCCTTGACCACCGACAGCCACGGCGCCAGGCCGGTGCCGGTGCCCAGCAGGTACAGGTTGCGGCCCGGGTGCAGGTCGCTGATCAGCAGGGTGCCGGTGGGCTTGCGCCCGATCAGCACGCTGTCGCCGGGCCGGATGTGCTGCAGGCGCGAGGTCAGCGGGCCGTGGGGCACCTTGATGCTGAAGAACTCCAGCTGCTCCTCCCAGTTGGCGCTGGCGATCGAGTAGGCGCGCAGCAGCGGCTTGCCGCCCTCGGTGGCCAGCCCGATCATCACGAACTGGCCGTTCTCGAAGCGGAAACCGTCGTCGCGTGTGGTGGTGAAGCTGAAGTAGTCGTCGGTCCAGTGACGGACATCGAGCACCGTCTCGGTGCCGTAGGCGGAGGACATCGCGGACAACTGGGGGGAGGGGAGGAAGACGCGTATTGTAGCCCAGCCGGATGAGAGCCGTTCTCATCCGGCTGCCGGTGCCCGCGGCGCCCGCGTGGCTCAGCCCTGCGGCGGCTCCAGCTTCAGCAGCTTGCCGTCGGTCTCGTCGGTGACCAGGTACAGGTTGCCGTCGGCGCCCAGGCGCACGTCGCGGATGCGCTCGCCCAGGTCGTGCAGCAGGCGTTCCTCGGCCACGATGCGGTCGCCGTCCAGCTGCAGCCGGATCAGGTTGCGCTGGGCCAGCGCGCCCAGGAACAGGCTGTCGTTCCACGGCTTGCCCGGATGGCCGGTGTAGAAGGCCATGCCCGACAGGCCGGGCGAGACCTCGAACACGAAGTGCGCCGGCTCCATGCCTTCCTGCGCCTTGCCCACCGCCTCGGGAATCGGCTGGCCGGAGTAGTTGATGCCGTGGGTGACGATCGGCCAACCGTAGTTCTTTCCAGGCTGCGGCAGGTTGATCTCGTCGCCGCCGCGTGGGCCGTGCTCGGTCTCCCACAGCTTGCCGGTGCGCGGATCGAAGGCCAGGCCCTGCGCGTTGCGGTGGCCGTAGCTCCAGATCTCCGGACGCGCGCCGGCCTGGCCGACGAAGGGGTTGTTGTCCGGCACGCTGCCGTCCAGGCGCAGCCGGACCAGCTTGCCCTGCAGCTTGTCCAGCTCCTGCGCGGTCGGGCGCTGGGTGCGGTCGCCCTGGCTGATGAAGACGTGGCCCTGGCCGTCGAAGGCGAAGCGCGAGCCGTAGTGGTTCTCGGCATCGACCTTCGGCTCCTGGCGGTAGAACACGGTGAGGTCCTGCAGGCCGGCGTCGCCCAGGGTGGCGTAGGCGGCGCTGGTGCCGGCCAGGCCGCTGTCGCCGGGCTCGGAGTAGCTCAGGTAGATGCGCCTGCTCTGGGCGAAGTCGGGCGCCAGGGCCACGTCGAGCAGGCCGCCCTGGCCGCGCGCGGCCACCGCCGGCACGCCGGCCAACGGCGCCGACACGCTGCCGTCGGCGCCGACGCGGCGCAGCTGGCCGCCGCGCTCGGTGACCAGGAAGCCGCCGTCCGGCAACGGCGCCACCGCCCACGGATGCGACAGGCCGCGGGCGACCACGGTGAGCCTGGCCTCGCCCTGCTCGCTGGCCACGCTGCGCGCCGGTCCGGAGGTGGCCGGTCCTGGCGTGGCGGCCGGTTCCTGCGCCGGCTTGCAGGCCGCCAGCGCGGCGGCCAGGGCGAGGGCGGAAACGGCGGTGGCGTGCGCGGGCAGCCGCATGGCGGGCATCCTGTCGTCGGGGAAGGGCCGTCAACGATAGCCGGCGGCCTGCAACTCGAACAACTCCGCGTAGCGCCCGCCCTGCGCCATCAGCTCGGCGTGGGTGCCGCTGGCCTCGAGCCGGCCGCCGGCCAGCACCAGGATCCGGTCGGCCATGCGCACGCTGGAGAAACGGTGCGAGATCAGCACCGCGGTGCGCCGGTGGGACAGTTCCTTGAAGCGCTGGAACACCTCGAACTCGGCGCGTGCGTCCAGCGCCGCGGTCGGCTCGTCGAGGATCATCACCTGCGCGTCGCGCATGTAGGCACGGGCGATGGCGATCTTCTGCCACTGCCCGCCGGACAGGTCCACGCCGGTCTTGAAGCGGCGGCCGATCAGCTGGTCGTACTCCTGTGGCAGGCTTTCGATCAACTCGTCGGCCATCGCCCGCCGCGCCGCCTCGCGGATGCGCGCGGCGTCGTCCATCGCCTCGATCCGGCCCACGCCGATGTTCTCGCCGGCGCTCAGGTGGTAGCGGACGAAGTCCTGGAAGATCACCCCGATGTTGGCGCGCAGGTCGTCCAGGTCGTAGTCACGCAGGTCGCGGCCGTCGAGCAGGATCCGGCCCTCGTCCGGGTCGTACAGCCGCGCCAGCAGCTTGACCAGGGTGGTCTTGCCGGCGCCGTTCTCGCCGACCAGCGCCAGCACTTCCCCTGCGCGCAGTTCGAACTCCAGTCCGCGTAATGCCCAGGTTTCGGCGTCGGGATAGCGGAAGCCCACGTTCTCAAAGGCGAAGCCGCGCGCGATCGGCCGCGGTACCGGCAACGCGTCCGGCTTGGAGGCGATTTCAGGCTCGATCTCGAAGAACGAGTACAGGTCGTCCAGGTACAGCGCCTGCCCGGCCACCTGCGAGAAGCCCACCAGCAGCCCTTCCAGCAGCTGGCGCAGGCGGCGGAAGCTGCCGGCCAGGAAGGTCAGGTCGCCGATGCTGAAGTCGCCGCGCACGGTGCGCCAGGCGATGTAGGCGTAGGCCACGTAGTAGCCGAGCGTGCCCAGCGCCGCCAGCAGGGTGCCCCACAGCGCGCGGCGCCGGGCCAGGGCGCGGTTGGCCAGGTAGAACTTCTCGGCCAGCGTGCGGTAGCGGTCGATCAGGAAGCGATGGAGGTTGAAGATCTTCACCTCCTTGGACGTTTCCACGCTGGCGCCGGTCTGGCGCAGGTACTCGAGCTGGCGCCGCTCCGGGGTCCACTGGTAGTTGAGCGAATAGCCCAGCGCGTTGAAGTGCGCCTCGCCGACGAAGGCCGGTACCAGCGCCACCGCCAGCAGCAGGATCAGCCAGGGCGCGTAGACCAGCAGGCCGGTGGCGAAGGCGATCACGGTGACCGCGTCCTGCGCCTGGCCGAACAGCTGGCTCATCAGGTTCATCCGGCTCATGGTCAGGCGCCGGGCGCGGTCGAGCTTGTCCTGCAGGTCCGGATCCTCGAAGTCCTCGAGGTCCAGGGTCGCGGCGTGCTCCATCAGGCGCACGCTGCTGGCGTTGGTGAACAGTTCCGAGAGCAGGCCGTCGGCGTAGCTGACCAGTCGTCCGAGCAGGTCGGAGGCCACCGCCAGGACCAGTTCCAGGCCCAGCAGCCACAACAGGTGGTCCAGGTCGCCGCTGCGCACGGCCGGGCCCAGTTCTTCGAAGCGCAGGTCCAGCCCGACCAGCCGGATCGCTTCGTCGATGATCAGCTTGCCGATGTAGAGCATGACCACCGGCATCAGTGCGCGTATCAGGCGCAGGCCGAGGCTGGTCAGGGTCAGCCCGGGGCTGGTGTCCCAGATCTGGCGCAGGAACGGCGGCAGGTTGCGCATGGCGTCGAAGCGCTCGCGCAGGCTGGGATTGCCGCGCTCACGGCGCGGCTTGGGCGGGGCGGACGGGGAGGCGGCCATGGCCGCATTGTGCCGCGTGCGGGCGTGCGATCGGAGTACACGCTCGAAGGGAAGTGTGTCGTGACCACGAAGATGCCGCTACAACCCGCAGCCGCAGCTGTATTGGCAACGGCGACCGCAACCGCAACCGCAACCGCAACCGCAACCGCAACAACAACGGCAACCGCCAAAGCGCCGGGCGTGGTCGGCTTCGGGCTGAGCCGCGGCGAGCCGGGAGTATTGCGGTCGTCTCGACGGCACATCCCTGTGCCGACTCGCCGACGCGGCCATCCCTGGCCGCTGCCGCAATACTCCCGGCCCGCCACGTCTTCGGGAGCTTCCGGGTTGTGGCTCCGTTCGCAGCCGACAGCCGCAAGCCTGGGCTTTTGTAGGAGCGGGCATGACCGCGACGCGACGCCGTCGGCCCAGGCGACGCCCTCGTGATTCCGACGCCCGTGTCGCGGTCATGCCCGCTCCTACAAAAAGCGGCGCCGTCGCGGATTCGCCCCCCTCCCTTTCGCCGCCGGCGAAGGGGAGGGGGGCGTTGCTGTTGCTCCCAGATCGAAGCCACGACCTGGAATCCGCCCGAGGCCGTCGTGCCCAGGGGATCTGGCGCAAGCAGCACAGGGATGTGCTGCGGTCGCGACTCGGAGGCAGGACGCCGCAGCGGAGCGATGCGCCAGACCCCCTGGGCATGGCGGCCCCCTCCGAAGCCGACGCTTCTGCTTCTGCCTTCACGGCACGGCGGCCCCTCCGAAGCCGCCGCTTCTGCTTCTGCGTTCACGGCACGGCAGCCCCCTGTGAAGCCGCCGCTTCTGCTTTTGCGTTCACGGAACGACGGAACCCAGTCCGAAGCCGCCGCGTTTCAAGACTGCACTCAGGGCTTTGCAACCGTTCCCCAAAAAGCGAAGGCCCGCTTGCGCGGGCCTTCGAAGTCCTTCGCGAGGGCGGCTCAGTGCACGCCCTGCAGGTCCCGCAGCTGCGAGGCGCGCGAGCCGAAGAACGCGGCCAGGTCGGCGATCTGCTGGTCGGTCAGGTCGGTGGCCTGCGGGGTCATCAGCGCGTGCTGGCGGTCGCCCTTGCGGTACTCCTGCAGCGCGTGGGCGAGGTAGTCGGGGTACTGGCCGCCGAGCTTGGGATAGGTGGCGTCGATCGGCGCGTTGCCGTCCGGGCCATGGCAGTCGATGCAGCTCTGGCCGGTGGCCTTGCCCTTGGCGCTGGCCAGCTGCTCGCCGGCGGCGACATGGCCAGCGGGCAGGCCGGCGGAGGAGCTCTTGGCGGTGCCGCCTTCGGCGTAGGAACTGTCCTGTCCGGAACAGGCCGCCAGCACGAGGGCGGCGGTGAGGGCGATGGCGAGACGCGGGGCGGTCACGGCTGTCGGCATGGTGGGTGGCTGCTTACTTGATGGTGGACAGGAAGGCGGCGATGTCGGCGATGTCCTGGTCCGAGAAGCTCTGGGCCTGGGCCTGCATGGTCGGGTGCTTGCGCTTGCCCTGCTGGTAGTCGTGCAGGGCCTGCGCCAGGTATTCGGCCGACTGGCCGCCGATCAGCGGCACCTTGAAGCTGGGATAGGCGTTCTTGTACCCGGTGATGCCGTGGCAGCCCTGGCAGGTGTAGGTCAGCAGGCGGCCGGTTTCCGGGTTGCCGACCGGCACCACCGGGGTGGCCGGAGCCGTGGCGGCGGGGGCGGCCGGTTCGGTGGCCGCCGGCTGCGCGGCCTCCTGGGCCGGGGCGGCGAAGGGCAGGGCGGAGACCAGGGCAAGGCAGGCGGCTAGCGGCAGCGGGCGCGTCATTCGGTGGTCCGGGGTCGGTCGCGAGTAGGAAGGCGGGTCATGCCGGGCGGGCCGGCATGGAGCCGGCGCAGTATAGCCGCGCGTTCACGCGACCGGAACCGGCGCCCCGCCGCCGCGGTCGAAAGGCGATCGCGGGTACCCATGACCTTCGGCGCATGGCAGCCGACTGTTCAGGTGATCTACTTGCATACAACACCTGATCACACCCCCGATCCCCTTCTTATATGGATATCGTCATGGCTACCCGCCATCGCTCTTACCCGCGCGCCGGACTGCGCGCCGCTGCGGCCACCCTCGTCCTTGCCACCGCCCTGGTCGCCTGCAAGAAGGGCGAAGGCGGCCCCGGGGAGGCCCAGGCCAAGAAGCCGGAGGTCGACGCCATTCCGGTCGAGGTGGTGAAGGCCGCCAACCGGCCGATCGCGGCCAGCTATACCGGCACCGCGGCGCTGGAACCGCTGGCCGAGTCGCAGGTGGTCGCCAAGACCTCCGGCGTGGCCCTGGCGGTGCTGGTCGAGGAGGGGCAGCAGGTCAAGGCGGGGCAGCCGCTGGTGCGGCTGGATCCCGACCGCGCGCGCCTGGCCATGGCGCAGGCCGAGGCCCAGCTGCGCAAGCTGGAGAACAACTACCGCCGCGCCCAGCAGCTGGTCGCCCAGCAACTGATCAGCGCCGGCGAGGTCGACCAGATGCGCTACGACCTGGAGAACGCGCGCGCCCAGCACAGCATGGCCAGCCTGGAACTGTCGTACACCACGGTGACCGCGCCGATCTCCGGCGTGATCGCATCGCGCTCGATCAAGCCGGGCAACTTCGTCCAGATCAACACCCCGATCTTCCGCATCGTCGACATCTCCAAGCTGGAGGCCACGCTCAACGTGCCCGAGCGCGAGCTGGCCACGATCAAGACCGGCCAGCCGGTGCTGCTGCAGGTCGACGCGCTGCCGGGCCGCACCTTCCAGGGCGTGGTCGACCGCGTCGCACCGGTGGTGGACGCCGGCAGCGGCACCTTCCGCGTGATCAGCGCCTTCGCCGGCGACGCGCTGCAGCCAGGCATGTTCGGCCGCATCCGCATCGACTATGACCGGCGCGCCGAAGCGCTGGTAGTGCCGCGCATCGCGCTGCTGGACGACCAGAGCGAATCGGCGGTGTACGCGGTGCGCGACGGCAAGGCGGTGCGCGTGCCGGTGGCACTGGGCTACATCGAAGGCGAATGGGCCGAGATCCGCGACGGCCTGAAGCAAGGCGACGAAGTGGTGACGGCCGGCAAGGTCGCGCTGCGCGACGGCAGCGCGGTGCAGGTGATCGGCCAGGAAGCGAAGCTGGCCGCCACCGGCGTGGCCGCCGAAGCCGACGGTAGCAAGCAATGAGCCCGCAACATTCCGGAGAACCGCGCGGGCCGGGCGCTTCCGGCTGGCAGGACGCCGCCCGCGGCGGCCTGGTGGAGTTCGCGGTGCGGCGCCGGGTGACGGTGGCGATGTTCACCATCACCCTGGTGCTGTTCGGCCTGCTGGCGCTGGGCGACCTCAAGGTCAACCTGCTGCCCGACCTGAGCTATCCCACCCTGACCGTGCGCACCGAGTACACCGGTGCGGCGCCGGCCGAGATCGAGACGCTGATCACCGAGCCGGTCGAGGAAGCGGTGGGCGTGGCCAAGGGCCTGCGCAAGCTGAAGTCGGTCTCGCGCACCGGGCAGAGCGACGTGGTGCTCGAGTTCGCCTGGGGCACCGACATGGACCAGGCCAGCCTGGAAGTGCGCGACAAGATGGAAGCGCTGCAGCTGCCGCTGGAGGCCAAGGCGCCGGTGCTGCTGCGCTTCAATCCGTCGACCGAGCCGATCATGCGCCTGGCGCTGACCACCAAGGGCGAGCCGGCCAACGACGCCGACGCGATCCGCCAGCTGACCGAACTGCGCCGCTATGCCGACGACGACCTGAAGAAGCGGCTGGAGCCGGTGCCCGGCGTGGCCGCGGTCAAGGTCGGCGGCGGCCTGGAGGACGAGATCCAGGTCGACATCGACCAGCAGCGCCTGGCCCAGCTGAACCTGCCGATCGACACCATCATCGAGCGGCTCAGGCAGGAGAACATCAACCTGTCCGGCGGCCGCCTGGAGCAGGGCTCGCAGCGCTTCCTGGTGCGCACGGTCAACCAGTTCGCCGCGCTGGAAGAGATCCGCAACATGCTGGTCACCACCCAGGGCGCGGGCGGCGGCGAGGCCGAGGCGGCCGCGCGGCAGATGGCGGCGATCGCCGCCTCCACCGGTTCGGCCGCGGCGATGGCGGCGGCGGCGTCGGTGCAGAGCGCGTCGTCCGGTTCGTCCGGCGTAGTGGCCGGCGGCATGCCGGTGCGGCTGAAGGACGTGGCCGACGTGCGCCAGGGCTACAAGGAGCGCGAGGCGATCATCCGCCTGGCCGGCCGCGAAGCGGTGGAGCTGGCGATCTACAAGGAAGGCGACGCCAACACGGTGTCCACCGCCGATGCGGTGCAGGCGCGGCTGGCGCAGATCCGCGAGCAGTTCCCGGCCGACATGGAACTGGCCGTGATCGACGACCAGTCCAAGTTCATCCGCAGCGCGATCCGCGACGTCAAGACCGATGCGGTGCTCGGCGGCAGCCTGGCGATCCTGGTGATCTTCCTGTTCCTGCGCAGCGGCTGGAGCACGCTGGTGATCGGCCTGTCGCTGCCGGTGTCGATCATCACCACGTTCTTCTTCATGGACCAGCTGGGCCTGAGCCTGAACGTGATGTCGCTGGGCGGCCTGGCGCTGGCCACGGGCCTGGTGGTGGACGATTCGATCGTGGTGCTGGAGAGCATCGCCAAGGCGCGCGAGCGCGGACTGGACCCGATCCGGGCGGCGATCGAGGGCACCCGCGAAGTGAGCATGGCAGTGGTCGCCTCGACCCTGACCACGATCGCGGTGTTCCTGCCGCTGGTGTTCGTCGAGGGCGTGGCCGGCCAGCTGTTCCGCGACCAGGCCCTGACCATCGCCATCGCAATCGGCGTGTCGCTGCTGGTGGCAATGACCCTGATCCCGATGCTGTCGGCCTGGAAGGGCCGCCCGCCGCTGGGCTTCCTGGAAGAGCCGCCGCATCCGCGCTGGCATCCGGACTCGAAACTGCAGAAGCCGGTGGCGGCGGTCGGACGCGGCATCGGCACGCTGGTGCGCGGCTTCTTCTTCGGCATCGCCTGGGCCCTGGTGCGCGCGTGGCGCGCGCTGGTGGCGGTGGTCTCGCCGGTCATGGGCAAGTTCAGCGACCTGGCGATGAAGCCGTACCACCGCGCCGAACGCCGCTACCTGGAACTGCTGCCGGCGGCGCTGGAGCGGCCCAGCCGGGTACTGGCATTCGCCGGCGCGGCGTTCGCGCTGGCGCTGGCGATCGTTCCGATCCTCGGCACCGACCTGATCCCGCAGCTGGCGCAGGACCGCTTCGAGATGACGGTGAAGCTGCCGCCCGGCACGCCGCTGCGCGATACCGACCGGCTGGTGCGCGACCTGCAGTCCCGGCATGCCGGCGACACCGGCGTGGAATCGCTGTACGGCGTCAGCGGCAGCGGCACCCGGCTGGACGCCAATCCGACCGAGAGCGGCGAGAACATCGCCAAGCTGACCGTGGTGATGGAAGGCGGCGGCAGCCGCGCGTTCGAGGTCGAGCAGAGCGACCGCATGCGCGCCAGCATGGCCCAGTATCCGGGCGCGCAGGTGGACTTCAGCCGCCCGCAGCTGTTCAGCTTCTCCACGCCGCTGGAGGTCGAACTGCGCGGGCAGGACCTGGACAGCCTGCAGCTCGCCGGCCAGAAGCTGGCCGCCCTGCTGCGCGACAACCCGCACTACACCGACGTGAAGTCGACGGTGGAGCAGGGCTTTCCGGAGATCCAGATCCGCTTCGACCAGGAGCGCGCCGGCGCCCTGGGCCTGACCACGCGCCAGATCGCCGACGCGGTGGTGAAGAAGGTGCGCGGCGAGGTCGCCACCCGCTACAACTTCCGCGACCGCAAGATCGACGTGCTGGTGCGCGCGCAGGAGTCCGACCGCGCCACGGTGCAGGACATCCGCCAGCTGATCGTCAACCCGGGCAGCGCGCGCGCCGTGCGGCTGGAAGCGGTGGCCGAGGTGGTCGCCACCACCGGCCCGAGCGAGATCCACCGCGCCGACCAGATGCGGGTGGCGGTGGTATCGGCCAACCTGCGCGGGATCGACCTGGGTTCGGCGATGGAGGAAGTGCGGCAGATGGTGGCCGCCGACCCGCTCGGCGCCGGCGTGGGCATGCACATCGGCGGCCAGGGCGAGGAACTGGCGCAGTCGGTACGCTCGCTGCTGTTCGCGTTCGGCCTGGCGATCTTCCTGGTCTACCTGGTGATGGCCTCGCAGTTCGAGTCGCTGCTGCATCCGTTCGTGATCCTGTTCACCATCCCGCTGGCGATGGTCGGCGCGGTGCTGGCGCTGGTGCTGACCGGCAACTCGATCTCGGTGGTGGTGTTCATCGGCCTGATATTGATGGTGGGCCTGGTGACCAAGAACGCGATCATCCTGATCGACAAGGTCAACCAGCTGCGCGAGGCGGGCGTGGCCAAGCGCGAGGCGCTGGTGGAAGGCGCGCGCTCGCGCCTGCGGCCGATCATCATGACCTCGCTGAGCACGCTGTTCGGCTTCCTGCCGCTGGCCATCGCGATGGGCGATGGCGCCGAGGTGCGATCGCCGATGGCGATCACCGTGATCGGTGGCCTGCTGGTGTCCACCCTGCTGACCCTGTTCGTGATCCCGGTGGTGTACGACCTGATGGACCGCCGCGCCGACGCGCACTACCTGGAGCGCGGCCGCCGGGTGCGGGCCGATGAGGCCAGCGGCGGCCTGGACGGCGAGGCGCCGGGCACGGAAGGACTGGAGCGCGCATGAGCCTTTCCGAGTTCAGCATCAAGCGGCCGGTCACCACGATCATGTGCTTCGTGTCGCTGGTCGTGGTCGGCCTGATCGCCTCGTTCCGGTTGCCGCTGGAGGCGCTGCCCGACGTGTCGGCGCCCTTCATGTTCGTGCAGCTGCCGTACACCGGATCGACCCCGGAGGAGGTGGAGCGGACCGTGGTGCGGCCGGTGGAGGAAGCCCTGGCCACGATGACCGGGATCAAGCGCATGCGCAGCCAGGCGCGCGCGGACGGCGGCGGCGTGTTCCTGGAGTTCTCCGACTGGGACCGCGACATCTCGATCGCCGCCTCGGAGGCGCGCGAGCGGCTGGACGCGATCCGCGACGAGCTGCCGGACGATTTCCAGCGCTACTACGTGCACAAGTGGTCGACCAGCGACGAGGCGATCCTGCGCGTGCGCCTGGCCGCCGACATGGACCTGACCGGCGCCTACGACCTGATCGACCGCGAGATGAAGCGGCGGCTGGAGCGCATCCCCGGCGTGGCGCGGGTGGAGATCAGCGGCGCGCCGCCGAACGAGGTCGAGATCGCGATCGATCCCAGCCGCCTGACCGCGCACGACCTGAGCCTCAACGAACTGGCGCGGCGGCTGCAGCAGGTCAACTTCTCCATCTCCGCCGGCCAGATCGAGGACGCCGGCCAGCGCCTGCGCCTGCAGCCGGTGGGCGAGCTGACCGACCTGCAGGAACTGCGCGACCTGGTGCTGAACCCGCAGGGCCTGCGCCTGGGCGACATCGCCGACGTGCGGCTGAAGCCGGTGCGGATGGACTACGGCCGGCGCCTGGACGGGCGCACCGCGGTGGGCCTGGACATCTTCAAGGAGCGCAACGCCAACCTGGTGGAAGTCTCGCGCAACGCGCTGCGCGAGATCGAGGCGATCCGCCAGCAGCCGGGGCTGGACGACATCGACTTCAAGATCATCCAGAACATGGGCCAGGAGGTCACCGACTCGCTGACCGAACTGGCCGAGGCCGGCGCGATCGGCCTGGTGCTGTCGATCGCCGTGCTGTTCTTCTTCCTGCGGCACTGGCCCTCGACCCTGATGGTCACCCTGGCCATCCCGATCTGCTTCATCGTGACCCTGGGCTTCATGCACTTCGCCGGCGTCACCCTCAACGTGCTGACCCTGATGGGCCTGCTGCTGGCGGTGGGCATGCTGGTGGACAACGCGGTGGTGGTGGTCGAGAGCGTCTACCAGGAGCGCGAGCGCATGCCCGGCAAGCCGCGGCTGGCGTCGATCATCGGCACCCGCAACGTCGCCATCGCGCTGTCGGCCGGCACGCTGGCGCACTGCATCGTGTTCCTGCCCAACCTGCTGGGCGAGACCAACAACATCAGCATCTTCATGGCGCAGCTGGCGATCACCATCTCGGTGTCGCTGCTGGCGTCGTGGCTGGTGGCGGTCAGCCTGATTCCGATGCTGTCGGCGCGGCTGAAGACGCCGCCCGCCGTGCACAGTCCCGACGGCCTGATCCCGCGCCTGCAGCGGCGCTACGCCGGCGCGCTGCGCTGGACCCTTGAGCACCGCGGCTGGAGCGTGCTGGGCATCCTGATGATCGTGCTGCTCAGCTTCGTGCCGATAGTGAAGACCAAGGTCGACTTCTTCGGCGGCGGCGACAGCAAGGAGATCCAGATCTACTACCAGTGGAAGGGCAGCTACACCAAGGCCCAGATGCAGCAGGAAGTGATCCGGGTCGAGGACTATCTCGACGCCAACCGCGAGCGCTTCGACATCGCCCAGGTCTATTCCTGGTACAGCGAGCAGGGCGAGGCCTCGACCATGGTGACCTTCGGCGACTCGGTCAAGGACAGCAAGCCGGTCAGCGACCTGATCAGCAAGGAACTGCCGAAGTCGGCGCGCGCCTCCATGGGCGTGCGCGGGCAGGCCGGTGGTGGCGGAGGTGGCGGCGGCGGTCCCGGCCAGAACGTGCAGGTGCAGCTGGTCGGCGACTCCACCCAGGTGCTGAACGAACTGGCCGCCGACATCATCCCGATGCTGTCCGCGCGCGGCGAACTGCGCGACGTGCGGGTCGAGGGCGGCGACCGCAGCACCGAACTGAGCGTGCGGGTGGACCGCGAGCGCGCGGCCGCGTACGGCTTCAGCGCCGAGGAGGTGTCCAATTTCATCGGGCTGGCGCTGCGCGGCGCGCAGCTGCGCGAGTTCCGCCGTGGCCAGACCGAGGTGCCGGTATGGGTGCGCTTCGAGGGCGCGCAGAGCTACGGCATCAACGACATTTCCGGCTTCACGGTGCGTTCCCCGGACGGCCGCACGGTGCCGCTGATGAGCCTGGTCCGCATCGACGTGCTGCCGGCGGCGAATCAGATCACCCGGTTCAACCGCCAGACCATGGTCACCGTGCAGGCCAACCTGACCGAAGGCACCACCATGCCGGACGCGCGCAAGGCGATGGAGGAAACACTGAAGGCGGTGCAGTTCCCGCCGGGCTACGGCTACACCTTCGACGGCTCCGGCTTCCAGGAGGACGCCGAGGGCATGAAGCAGATGATGTTCAACCTGCTGCTGGCGCTGGTGATGATCTACGTGCTGATGGCGGCGGTGTTCGAGTCGCTGCTGTTCCCGTCGGCGATCATGAGCTGCGTGCTGTTCTCGGTGTTCGGCGTATTCTGGCTGTTCTGGATCACCGGCACCCCTTTCACGGTGATGGCCTTCATCGGCATCCTGGTGCTGATGGGCGTGGTGGTGAACAACGGCATCATCATGGTCGAGCACATCAACAACCTGCGCCGGAAAGGGCTTTCGCGCACCGACGCGCTGGTCGAGGGCAGCCGCGAGCGGCTGCGCCCGATCATGATGACGATGGGCACGGCGATCCTGGCGATGGTGCCGATCTCGCTGAGCGACACGGTGGTGCTGGGCGGCCTGGAATACTCGCCGATGGCGCGCGCGGTGGCCGGCGGCCTGGCGTTCTCCACCGTGGTTAGCCTGCTGTTCCTTCCGACCATCTACGCGATCCTGGACGACCTGCGCAATGGCGTGGCGCGGCTGCTGCGGCGCGCGCGCGGCGTGCCGGAGACGGGGCCGACGGCGGCTGCCGTCGCCGCGATCCACCTGGAGTGAATGGTGCTTCCGCCGACCCGTCCCCTGTGGGCGGCCGGCGGAAGTCCGGACACGCTGGACGGGCCTGACGAGGGCCATCGGTTGCCGCGCCGTCGTCCAGGCGTATGCCGGGACCCAGCGACTTTCGCGGCAGCCGCCGGCGTCCACACACGTCAAGGCACTGGACCCCGGCCTGCGCCGGGGCGACGGATCAGCCCACCAAGCGTCCCAGCATGCGCAGCCCGCCGGTCCACACGCCGATCGCGGTACCCAGGCTGGTCAGGAAGAAGTTGAGCAGGATCCGCGCCACGCCGTTCCGCCACCAGCCCTTCACCGTCTGCACGTCGTCGCGCAGGGCCATGAAGTCGGCGTAGGTCGGCTTGCGCAGGGTGGCCTCGACCAGCGCGCTGATCGTGCCGGAGGCCAGCGCCGGATGCAGCGGGGTCAGCGGCGAGGCGAGGAACGCGGCGACGATGCTGAGCGGGTGCCCGCCGGCGATGGCGCAGCCGAGCGCGCCGAGCAGGCCGGTGGCCAGTACCCACTGCACGATCAGGTCCGAGCCCACGTCCAGCCCGCCCTGCCAGAAGCCCCAGACGAAGCCGCCGATCACGAACACGGTCAGCGCCAGGGTGAACCACGGGAAGCTCTTGCGGATCTCCACCGCCTCCAGTTCGGCGCGCACCGCGGCCGGCGCGGCGGTGTCCTCCCGCAGGTGCCGGGCCAGGCCGGGCAGGTGGCCGGCGCCGACCACCGCCAGCACCTCGCGCGCGCCGCGGCCGGTGTCGCGCAGGTTCGCCGCCATGTAGCGGTCGCGCTCGGCGATCACGCTCTCGTACAGCGCCGGGCTGTGCGCGGCGAATTCGCCGAAGCTGGATTCGAGCACGTCGCCGCGCTTGAGCTTCTCGATGTCGTCTTCGCCGATCTCCTCGTCGCCGACCATCGCCAGCAGGATGCCGGCGCCGGTCTTGGCGCGGCCCCACCAGCCCAGGCGCTGCATCGCGCGGCGGAAGGTCAGCCCGACCTCGCGGTCGATCAGGTGCACCGGCAGGTCGCGCGCGCGCGCCTCGTGCACGGCGGCCTTCAGTTCGGCACCAGGCTCGACGCCGAGCTGCTCGGCCAGCCGGCGCTGGTAGGCGGCCAGCGCCAGGTTGGCGGCAAACAGGTGGGTCTTGCCGTCGCGCAGGACCTTGACGATATCCATCCGCGCCAGCGCGTCCGGGTCGGTCAGCGAGTGCAGGCGGCCGGGGTCGAGTTCGACCGCCACCGCGTCGTAGCCGCCGCTGTCGATGGCCGCGCACACCGCGTCGATGCTGGCCTGGGAGATGTGCGCCGTACCCAGCAGGGTGTAGCGCACGCCATCGCGCTCGACGATCTGGTGCGGCTGGCCGTGCAGCGGATCGGTGCCGCTGGCGGGGGATTCGGTCGGGGTCATGGTCTCATCGGTCATGGGGGGGCTCGCCGCTGCCGGCGCCCAGTTCGCGCTGCATCTGCACCGTGTCCAGCCAGCGGTCGTGCTTCCAGGCGATGCCGCGGAAGATGCCGACCAGGCGGAAGCCGAACTTCTCGTGCAGGCGGATCGAGGCGGTGTTGGCCGGCTCGCCGATGACCGCGATCATCTGCCGGAAGCCGCGCGCCTCGCAGTCGGCGATCAGCCGCTCCAGCAGCGCCGCGCCGATCCCGCGGCCCTGGCGGCCGGCGGCCACGTACACCGAGTTCTCCACGGTCAGGCGGTAGCCGATGCGGGTGCGGTAGCTGCCGGCGTAGGCATAGCCGGCCACGCCCGCCTCATCCTCGGCGACCAGGTAGGGATAGCCGGCGTCGAGCGCGGCGCCCATGCGCCGTTCCATCTCGGCCTCGTCGGGAACGTCGTATTCGTAGGTGTTGACGTGGTCGCGGACTTCGGCGGCGTAGATCGCGGTGATCGCAGGCACGTCGGCCGGCGCGGCGTCGCGGACGGTGAGCGGCACGTGTACGGCCTTCAATCGATGTAGCGCTTGAGCAGGTCGCCGTAGGCGTCGATCCGGCGGTCGCGCAGGAATGGCCAGATCCGGCGCACGTGCTCGCTGCGCTGCAGGTCGACCTCGCAGACCAGCACGGTCGGCTCGCCGCCGGCTTCGGCGATGAACTCGCCCTGCGGGCCGAGCACGTGGCTGTTGCCCCAGAAGCGGATGCCCGACGCACCGAGCGGCGACGGCTCGTGGCCGACCCGGTTGCACGACAGCACCGGCACGCCGTTGGCCACGGCGTGGCCGCGGTGGCTGAGCACCCAGGCGTCGCGCTGGCGGTTCTGCTCGTCCAGCACGTCGTCCGGGTCCCAGCCGATCGCGGTGGGGTAGAGCAGCATTTCCGCGCCGGCCAGCGCCATCAGCCGCGCCGCTTCCGGGTACCACTGGTCCCAGCACACCAGCACGCCGAGGCGGCCGACCGAGGTGTCGACCGGCTGGAAGCCCAGGTCGCCCGGGGTGAAGTAGAACTTCTCGTAGAAGCCCGGGTCGTCGGGGATGTGCATCTTGCGGTACCTGCCCAGCAGGGTGCCGTCCTTCTCCAGCACCACCGCGGTGTTGTGGTACAGGCCGGCGGCGCGGCGCTCGAACAGCGAGCCGACGATGACCACGCCGTGCTTCTTCGCCAGTGCGCCGAGGCGTTCGGTGCTCGGCCCGGGGATCGGTTCGGCCAGGTCGAATTCGCACACCGACTCGTGCTGGCAGAAATAGGCGCCGTTGTGCAGCTCCTGCAGCAGCACCAGCTGCGCGCCCTGCGCGGCGGCCTCGGCCACCCGCGACTCGATCGCGGCCAGGTTGGCCGCGGCGTCGCCGTGGTTGCGCTCCTGGACCAGGGCGACGGTAAGGGTCTTGCGGCTCATCGGCGGGGCGTGTCGGTAGGGATCAGGGATGGTAACCCGATGCGGTTGCACCGGGCCTGAAAAGCCGTCTGCGGGGCGTGCGTTCGCATCCGACAGGCGCCCGGGGATCGGGATCGATTGCGTGCCGCCCGATGCTCGCTGTCCCACGTACATCCGACCCGTCACCCGTCGTCCCGGCGCACGCCGGGATCCAGCGATTTTCGCTTGTCGCGGCCTTTGCCGCTGCAAGGGATTGGAAGTCGCGGAGAGCCACTGGGTCCTGGCATGTGCCGGGACGACGGGATGCAACGGGGTCGAGCCTGTTGCCGGAGGGATCCGGAGGGATGCGGACCAGGGCCGGACTGCGGACCGGAATCGAAGCCTAGGCCGCGAGCCCGCGCGGCAGCTGCATGGTGATGCAGTGCAGGCTGCCGTTCTGCCAGATCAGCGGGCGGCAGGGCACCTGCACGATTTCGCGGCCGGGGAAGGCTTCGGCCAGCACGGCCGCGGCCTCGTCGTCGGCGGGGTCCCCGTAGGCCGGCATCAGCACTGCGCCATTGACGATGAGGAAGTTGGCGTAAGAAGCGGCCAGGCGGCGGTCCCCGTCGAGGATCGGTGCCGGCCACGGCAGCGGGAACAGCCGGTATGGCCGGCCATCGGCGGTGCGCAGCGCGGCGATCTCCGCGGCCATCGCCTGCAACTCGGCGTAGTGGCTGTCGGCCGGGTCGTCGCAGGCCTGGAACACGATCGCGTCGTCCGGCGCGAAGCGCGCCAGGGTGTCGATGTGGGCGTCGGTGTCGTCGCCCTCCAGGTAGCCGTGGTCGAGCCACAGCACGCGGTCCTGGGCCAGCCAGCCGCGCAGCTTCGCGTCCAGTTCGGTGCGGCTGGCGCCCGGGTGCCGCTCGTGCAGGCAATGCCGGGTGGTCAACAGGGTGCCGGCGCCGTCGGTCTCGATGCCGCCACCTTCCAGGGCGAAGTCGATGCGCTGGCGCGTGGCGTGCCCGAACAGGCCTTGTGCGGCGAGCGCTTCGACCAGTTGGTCGTCGCGCCCGGCCTCGAACTTGCCGCCCCAGGCGGTGAAGCGGAAGTCGAGCACGCGGAAACCCTGGCCCTCGCGCAGGGTGACCGGGCCGGAATCGCGCAGCCAGGTGTCGTCATAGTCGAAGGGGATGAAGCGCACCTTCGCCATGTCCACCCGCGCCGAGCGCAGGCGCGCCTCGGCATAGGTCTGCAGGTCATCGTCGGCCACGCAGATCCAGGCGTCCTGGAAGCGGGTGATGGCGGCGACCAGGGCGATGTAGGTCTCCTCGACCTCGGCCAGGCGCCCGGCCCAGTCGGTGCCGGCATGCGGCCAGGCGATGAGGATCGCGGACTGGGGTTCCCATTCCGCGGGGAAGCGCAGGTTCTCGGTCATTCCAGGGAGGTACTCAACCACGCCGGGCCGAAGCCCGGGCTTTTCCTTTGGTTCCCCGCACATCCACGCGCGGGCTCTTGCGAGGGATTCGCACGTTTGAACCCCCGCACATGGATGTGCAGGTTCCTGCGAGGGACTCGCATCAACGAATCGGCGGCTTCGGACCGACCTCGTTGGGACCGGCCTTGTGCGCGACCACGTCGATCACCTTGTTCTTCTCGAAGTAGACGATGAACTCGGGATAGACCCAGCGGTTGATCGTCGGCCACTGCCGCTTCTGGCCGCCGCGCGGATCCAGCTTCTCCCGCGGGGCGCCGAAGCGGGCCTCGACCTCGGTCATGGTCAGGCCGCGCGCGGGGGTGGCGACGGCGGCCTTCTGGTTGGCGCGGTCGACCAGCAGGGTGTCAGCCTGGGCGCCGCCGCACACGGCGAGCAGGGCCAGCAGGATCAGGGTGTTCGGGCGGTGCTTCATGGCGGTGCTCTCCCCGTGATGGATGGCCGCGGGCGGCCGTGGACGCAGGCTGGATGGACGACCGGCTGATTGTAAGCAGAAGCGCGCGTGCCAAGTGGGGCCGGCGTCAACATCCGCGCGCCCGACCCGGGCCCCGGAAACGCGGAAGGCCGCATCGCTGCGGCCTTCGCGTCACACCGCGCACCGGCATGGCCGGGCGCCTGCCGGCTTCAGCGCTGGCGGGCCTTGAAGCGCGGGTTGGACTTGCAGATCACGAAGACCTTTCCGCGGCGGCGGACCACCTTGCAGTCGCGGTGACGGGCCTTCGCCGACTTCAGGGAGGACAGGACTTTCATGACACACCTCGGAGGACGACGGATGGGATGCCAGGGCCGATCTGGCCAAGGCGTGCAAACAAGCCCGCCATTCTAGCCGGCTTTCCTTTTCAGTTTCAAGTGCTTGCGGTCCGGCGCCGGGCGGGGCGGGGTGACCGGGCTACAATCCGCCGCCCAGACCCCCGCGGAGCCTCCATGTCGACCCCTGTCCCGGTGCTCACCATCGATGGTCCGTCCGGCGCCGGCAAGGGCACGGTCAGCCGCTTTGTGGCCTCGCGCCTGGGCTGGCACTACCTGGATTCGGGGGCACTGTACCGGGCAGTGGGGGTGGCGGCCAGCTGGGCCGACCTGGACCTGTCCGACCCGGCGGCGCTGGTTCGCTGCACCTTCGATACCGAGGTCCGGTTCGAGGAAGATGGCGGCAGTTTGCGGGTTTTTGTCAACGGTACCGACGCCACGGAGGAACTGCGGCTGGAGACCACCGGCACCCTGGCCTCGGCGATCGCAGCCATCCCGGAGGTCCGGGCCGCCCTGAAGGAGCGGCAGCGCGCCTACCGCCTGCCGCCCGGCCTGGTGGCCGACGGCCGTGACATGGGCACGGTCATCTTCCCGGACGCTCCGACCAAGGTGTTCCTGACCGCCAGCGCCGAAGAGCGCGCCCGCAGGCGCCATAACCAGTTGAAGGAAAAAGGGGTTTCGGTTACATTTGACGGTCTGCTGCGGGAGATCCTGTCCCGCGACGCCCGTGATGCCCAGCGCACGGTGGCACCGTTGAAGCCGGCCGACGACGCCGTTCTCCTCGACACCACCGGCCTGTCCATCGACGAGGTCGTCGACCGCGTGCTGGCCCTGGTGCCGGCGCGCGCCGACTGACCGGCCGACCCCGGCCGGATCGAACGCCGCAGGTGGCGCACCCGCGCCAAGGCTCCGCCGTGGATCGTCCGCGGCGGTTTTTCCAATCAACCACACAAGGCCCTCGCGGGCCGATCAGGGGGGCGGGACGCGGTCATGCGCGCATCCGTCCGTGTGTTCAACCGAGTATTCAACAATGACCGAATCTTTTGCCGAACTGTTCGAACAGAGCCAGGCCAACCTGGCCAAGCTGAAGCCGGGCGCGATCGTCGTCGGCACCGTCGTGGAAGTCCGCGGCGATGTCGTGGTGATCAACGCCGGCCTGAAGTCCGAAGGCATCGTGCCGATCGAGCAGTTCCGGAATGACGCCGGCGAGATCGACGTGGGCGTGGGCGACCAGGTCAAGGTCGCGCTCGACTCCATCGAGAACGGCTTTGGCGAGACCGTGCTGTCGCGCGAGAAGGCCAAGCGCGCGATGGTGTGGGACGAGCTGGAGGAAGCCCTCGAGAAGAACGAGACCATCACCGGCCGCATCAGCGGCAAGGTCAAGGGTGGTTTCACCGTCGACATCAAGGACGTCCGCGCGTTCCTGCCCGGTTCGCTGGTCGATGTGCGCCCCGTGCGCGACCCGGCCTACCTGGAAGGCAAGGAGCTGGAGTTCAAGCTCATCAAGCTGGACCGCAAGCGCAACAACGTGGTCGTCTCCCGCCGCGCGGTGGTCGAGAGCGAGCACTCCGAGGAGCGCGAGCAGCTGATGGAGAAGCTGCAGGAAGGCGCCGTGCTGAAGGGCGTGGTCAAGAACCTGACCGACTACGGCGCGTTCGTGGACCTGGGCGGCATCGACGGCCTGCTGCACATCACCGACATGGCCTGGAAGCGCGTGCGCCATCCGTCCGAGGTGGTCAACGTCGGCGACGAGCTGGACGTGCGCGTGCTGAAGTTCGACCGCGAGCGCAACCGCGTCTCGCTGGGCCTGAAGCAGCTGGGCGAGGATCCGTGGGACAACATCGCCCGCCGCTACCCGGCCAACAGCCGCGTGTTCGGCAAGGTCTCCAACGTCACCGACTACGGCGCGTTCGTCGAAATCGAGCCGGGCGTCGAGGGCCTGGTGCACGTGTCCGAGATGGACTGGACCAACAAGAACGTCAATCCGTCCAAGGTGGTGCAGGTCGGCGACGAGGTCGAGGTCATGGTCCTGGACGTGGACGAGGAGCGCCGCCGCATCTCGCTGGGCATGAAGCAGGTCGCCGCCAATCCGTGGGAGACCTTCGCCGCGATCCACAAGAAGAACGACAAGGTGTCCGGCCAGATCAAGTCGATCACCGACTTCGGCATCTTCATCGGCCTGGACGGCGGCATCGACGGCCTGATCCATCTGTCCGACATCAGCTGGAACACCACCGGCGAGGACATCCTGCGCAACTACAAGAAGGGCGACACGCTGGACGCGGTCGTGCTGGCGGTCGATCCGGAACGCGAGCGCATCAGCCTGGGCCTGAAGCAGATGGAGCAGGATCCGTTCGGCCAGTACATGGCCGCCCACCCGAAGGGCTCGAAGGTCGAGGGCACGGTCAAGGAAGTGGATGCCAAGGGCGCCACGATCGAGCTGGCCGACGGCATCGAGGGCTACGTCTCGGCGCGCGACATCAGCCACGACCGCGTGGACGACGCCAGCCAGCACCTGAAGGTCGGCGACAAGGTCGAGGCCAAGTTCGTGGGCATGGACCGCAAGGGCCGCAGCCTGCAGCTGTCGATCAAGGCCAAGGACGAAGCCGAGACCGCCGAGGCGCTGGCCGAGTACAACAAGTCCGCCGCCGAAGCCGCCGCCGGCACCACCAGCCTGGGCGCGCTGCTGCGCGCGCAGCTGGGCGGCAAGTCCGAGTAAGAAGCTACATGGTGTAGAAGCCACAGCCACCACGGCGGCCCGGGATCCCCGGGCCGCCGTGGCCTGTCAACCCGCATCCAGCCAAGCCTGAGATGACCAAGTCCGAACTGATCGAGATCCTGGCCCGCCGCCAGTCGCACCTGAAGGCCGAGGACGTGGACCTCGCCGTCAAGTCGCTGCTGGAAATGATGGGCGGCGCGCTCGCGTCCGGCGAGCGGATCGAGATCCGCGGTTTCGGCAGTTTTTCCCTGCATTACCGCCCGCCGCGGCTGGGACGCAACCCCAAGACCGGCGATTCGGTCGCCCTGCCGGGCAAGCACGTGCCCCACTTCAAGCCGGGCAAGGAACTGCGCGAGAAGGTCAGCGACGTGCTGCCGGCCCCGGCCTCGGCCGAAGACGGCGCCTGACCGGTCTCGTCGGCCGCACTCCGGTCCGTTAAGCTTTCCCCGACGTTCGCAGGAGTCGGGACATGACCATTCTTCGTCTGTTGCTGCTGGCCGCGTTCCTGGCTGCCGGCCTGGTGGTCGGTTCGCTCAATCCGCAGCGGATCGTCCTCGACTTCGGCATCGTCGAAGTCGTTACCACGACCGGCATCGCGGTCATGGTGTCGCTGCTGGCAGGGGTCCTGCTGGGGGGCGGCATCGTCATGGCGACCACCGTGCTGCCGCTGCAGGCGCGCCTGCGTCGTGCCAGCCGGCCCGCCGCCGACGCGACGACCGCTCCGGCGGCCCCGGAAAGCCCACGGCCGCCCTACCAGGGAACCTGAGTCCATGGAATTCCTCAACGAGTGGTTCTGGTTCTTCCTGCTGCTGCCGCTGGCTGCCCTGACCGGCTGGGTGGTGGGGCGGCGCGGCGGCCAGCGCCACGGCGACACCCAGGTCAGCCGCCTGTCCAGCACCTACTTCCGTGGCCTGAACTACCTGCTCAACGAGCAGCCGGACAAGGCGATCGAGCTGTTCCTGCACATCGCCGAGCTGGACAAGGAAACCTTCGAGACCCAGGTGGCACTCGGCCACCTGTTCCGGCGCCGCGGCGAGGTCGACCGCGCGATCCGCCTGCACCAGGGCCTGGTCCAGCGCAACGACCTCAGCGACCAGCAGCGGGTCCAGGCGCTGCTCGCGCTGGGCGAGGACTACATGAAGTCCGGCCTGCTGGACCGCGCCGAGACCGTGTTCACCGACCTGGCCAGGATCGACGAGCGCGCACCGCAGGCGCTGCGGCACCTGATCGGCATCTACCAGGCCGAGCGCGACTGGGAGCGGGCGATCGACAACGCCGCCCGTTACGAGGAAGTGGCTGGCGAGCCCATGGGCAAGCTGGTGGCGCAGTTCGAGTGCGAACTGGCCGAGCGCCACCGCGCCAACGGCGACCTCGGCGGCGCCCGCGCCGCGATCGCCCGCGCCTACCAGGCCGACGCGACCTGCGTGCGCGCGGGCATCCTCGAAGGCCGGATCGAGGCCGACGCGCGCAACCCGGAGGGCGCGATCCGCGCCTTCGAGCGCGCCGCGCGCCACGATCCCGATTACCTGCCCGAATTCCTGCCCAGCCTGCTGGCCTGCTATGGCGAGGTCGGTGACAACGCCGGCGCGCGCGCCTTCCTGGCCGAGATGAGCGAGCACTACCGCGGCATCGCCCCGGTGCTGGCGTTGACCCGGCTGATCGAAGGGCAGGAGGGGGCGAGGGCGGCCCGCGACTATCTCGGGCGGCAGCTCAAGGACCGGCCCTCGGTCCGTGGCGAGGCCGCGCTGATCGACCTCACCCTGGCGGTGGGCGCCGACAGCACCGCGACCCTGCACGACCTCAAGCACATCACCGACCAGTTGCTGGTGCGCAATCCGAGCTACCGCTGCACCCGCTGCGGTTTCGGCGCGCGCACCCACCACTGGCAATGCCCCAGCTGCAAGGAGTGGGGGACGGTGAAGCCGCTGCTCAACTACGCGGTCGTCTGATGGCGATGGTGGCCTGGCTGGCACTCCTTGCGGGGGTGTCGGTGGTGGCGACGTGGCTGGCGCTGGCCTATGCCCGACGCCGCAACCTCGTCGACCAGCCCGGCGAACGCCGCAGCCATGCCGTGCCCACGCCGCGGGGCGGCGGGATCGGCATTACCGCCGCACTGCTGGCCGGCTGCCTGGCCGCATTGTGGGTCGGAGTGGCGGCCATGCCGGTGTTGTGCTTTGCCGGGGGGCTGCTGCTGGTCGCGGGCATCGGTTGGGTGGATGACCACCGGCCGCTGTCGCCCTGGTCGAGGCTGGCCGTGCAGTGCCTGGCCGGGATCCTGCTCGCGTGGGGACTGCATGGTGTCGACGGACGCTGGGGCTGGGCCCTGCTGGCTGCCGGCCTGGTCCCGGTGCTGGTCAACGTCTGGAACTTCATGGACGGGATAGACGGACTGGCCACCACCCAGGCGTTGCTGGCCGCCGCGGCCTTGGCCTTGCTGGTGCCCGACACGGCCTATGGCGCGCTCGCCCTGGCGGCGGCCGCGGCCGGCTTCCTTCCCTTCAATTTCCCCCGGGCCCGGATCTTCCTCGGCGATGTCGGCAGCGGCACCCTCGGCTACGCACTGGCCGCCCTGGTCGCCTGGGGCGCGCCGGCGAAGGGCTTGCCGTACGCGCTGGTACTGCTGCTGCCGCTATCGGCGTTCCTGGTTGACGCGACGTTGACACTGGGTTCGCGCATGCTGGCCGGCGAGCGCTGGTGGCAACCGCATACCTCGCACCTCTACCAGCGCTGGGTAAAAGCGGGACGCAGTCACGCATTCGTAACCTCCGTCTACGCTGCATTCAGCATCACCACTATTATCCTTGCGCTGTTTTTGGAGAGAGCCACGCCATGGCTCGTAGGGGGGGGCATGGCGGCCTGGTTCACTGTCGCGCTCCTTGGCTGGCTCCGCTTGCGTCGGCGCCTCTTCCCAGGGAAAGGGATTTGAAAGGGCACGAATGAACCACGGAACAAGCTCGACAGCCGTCATGACCCGCATCGCGGTCGTGGCCCACGACCTGGTCATGGTCTATGTCTGCTGGCAGCTGATCCACGTGCTGCGCTACGCCAGCCGGCACGAGGGCTACCAGTGGATGGAGTTCTCGCCGACGATCGCCCTGGTGCTGGTGGCGCAGGGTCTGGTGTTCTGGCGGGTGGGGCTGTACCGCGGCCTGTGGCGCTTCGCCAGCGTGCCGGACCTGTGGAACATCCTGAAGGCGGGCATTTTCGGCCTGCTGGCCATCGCCCTGGGACTGGCCGTCTACAACCGGCTCGAGTCGGTACCGCGGACGGTACTGGTGGTGTACCCGTTCGCGCTCACCGTGCTGCTCGGCATGCCGCGCCTGCTGTACCGCGTCTGGAAGGATCACCATGTCAGGCAGCGCGGTATGGCGACGCGCCGCGTCCTGGTGCTCGGCGCCGGGCGCGCCGGCGAGGCGCTGGTCCGCGACCTGCGCCGTTCCGGCGCCTATGAGCCGGTCGGCTTCCTCGACGACGCGCCGCGGCTGCGCGGATCGCGCCTGCACGGCCTGGCGGTGCTGGGCCGGCTGGAGGACGCGGTGAAGGTGGCGAAGGAGACCGCGGCAGGCATGCTGGTCATCGCGATGCCGTCGCTGGACGCCGCCGGGATGCAGCGGGTGATGGCGATCTGCGAGCGCACCGGACTGCCGTTCCGCACCGTGCCGCGGCTGACCGACGTGCTCGAGGGGCAGGCACTGCCCGGCGAGCTCAAGGAAGTGGCGATCGAGGATCTGCTCGGGCGCAAGCCCGTCACCCCGGACTGGAAGCTGATCCGTGGCTGGCTGGGCGGGCGTACCGTGATGGTGACCGGCGCCGGCGGTTCGATCGGCTCGGAACTGTGCCGGCAATGCGCGCGCCACGGCGCGCGCCGGCTGGTGCTGCTGGAAATCGACGAACTGGCGCTGATCACCATCCACGGCGACCTGATGCGAGCCTTCCCCGACCTGGAGATCGATGCGGTCCTGGGCGACTGCGGCGATCCGGCGGTGACGGCGCATGCGTTGCGCCTGGGGCAGCCGGACGCGGTGTTCCATGCCGCCGCCTACAAGCAGGTGCCGCTGCTCGAGACCCAGCTGCGCGAGGCCGTGCGCAACAACGTGCTGTCCACCGATACGGTCGGCCGGCTGTGCGGCGAGAACGGCGTGGGCACGTTCGTGTTCATTTCCACCGACAAGGCGGTGGATCCGGCCAACGTGCTCGGTGCGACCAAGCGCTTCGCCGAGATGATCGCCCAGTCGCTGGACGCCAAGATCCACGGCACCCGCTTCGTCACCGTGCGCTTCGGCAACGTGCTCGACTCGGCCGGCAGCGTGGTGCCACTGTTCCGCGAGCAGATCCGCAAGGGCGGGCCGGTGACGGTGACCGATCCGGAGGTTACCCGCTACTTCATGACCATCCCGGAGGCCTGCCAGCTGATCGTGCAGGCGGCCGCCTCCGGTTCGCATGCGGCCATCTACACCCTGGACATGGGCGAGCCCGTGCCGATCCGGCTGTTGGCCGAGCAGATGATCCGGCTGGCCGGCAAGCAGCCGGGACGCGACATCGCCGTCGTCTACACCGGGCTGCGGCCCGGCGAGAAGCTGCACGAGACGCTGTTCTACGCGGACGAGCACTACCGGCCGACCTCGCATTCCAAGATCCTGGAGGCAGGCGCCCGCGAATCCTCGACCGAGCAGGTCAGGGCGGGCGTGGAGCGCATGCGCGACGCCGTGGCACGCTATGATGAAACGGGACTTCGCCACGTACTGCGCGAATTGATCCCCGAATTCATCCCTGCGGAACTGGCCGAAGTGCCCGAAACGAGCGCTGTCGTGGTTCAGTTTCCCGCGCGCGAGGCACGATCGACACAATGACGTCCAGAAGGATCAGGAAGGCTGTTTTCCCCGTCGCGGGGCTCGGTACCCGTTTTCTCCCCGCCACCAAGACCGTCCCCAAGGAGATGCTGCCGATCATCGACCGGCCGCTGATCCAGTACGCGGTAGACGAGGCGATCGAGGCCGGTTGCGACACCCTGGTGTTCATCACCAACCGCTACAAGCACGCGGTCGCCGACTATTTCGACAAGGCCTACGAACTGGAGCAGAAGCTCGAGCGGGCGGGCAAGACCGAGCAGCTCGAACTGGTCCGGCATGTGCTCCCCGAGGGCGTGCGCGCGATCTTCGTCACCCAGGCCGAGGCGCTGGGACTGGGCCATGCAGTGCTGTGCGCGAAGGAGGTCATCGGCGACGAGCCTTTCGCCGTCCTGCTGCCCGACGACCTGATCTGGAACCGCGGCCCGGGCGCGCTCAAGCAGATGGCCGACGCGGCCGAAGCCTCCGGCGCCAGCATGATCGCGATCCAGGACGTGCCCCGCGAGGCGACCGGCAGCTACGGCATCGTCGCCACCGAGGCCTTCGACGGCAGGCAGGGGCGGATCAACGCCATCGTCGAGAAACCGAGGCCGGAGTCGGCGCCGAGCAACCTGGCGGTGGTCGGCCGCTACGTGTTGAGCCCGCGCATCTTCGCCCTGCTCGAGGCGACCACGCCCGGCACGGGCGGGGAGATCCAGCTCACCGACGCCATCGCCGCGCTGCTGGCCGAGCAGCCGGTGCACGCCTACCGCTTCCAGGGCACGCGCTTCGACTGCGGCACCCACATCGGCCTGATCGAGGCCACGATCCGCTACGCGCTGGACCACGAGAAGCTCAGCGATCCGGCGCGCGACATGATGCAGCGCGCCCTGGGCGAACTGGGCGTCAGGGACCAGGAGTGAGCTGGGAGGCCGCCCCGGTCGGCGTATGCAAGGCAGTGAACGGAGACGGCGCCTAGAGGGCGCCGTCTTCGTCTACCGCACCTGCCGGTCCGGGCTCAGAGCGCCTCGAAGATCCCCGCCGCGCCCATGCCAGTACCAATACACATGGTGACCATGCCGTACTTCTGCTGCCTGCGGCGCAGGCCATGGACCAGGGTCGCGGTGCGGATCGCGCCGGTGGCGCCCAGCGGATGGCCCAGGGCGATGGCGCCGCCCAGCGGGTTGACCTTGGCCGGGTCCAGCTGGCTGTCGCGGATCACCGCCAGCGCCTGCGCGGCGAAGGCCTCGTTGAGCTCGATCCAGTCCAGCTGGTCCCTGGACAGGCCGGCCTGCTTCAGCGCCTTCGGGATCGCCGCGATCGGGCCGATGCCCATCACCTCCGGACGCACCCCGGCCACCGAGAAGCTGACGAAGCGGGCGAGGGGAGTCAGGCCGTAATCCTTGATCGCCTGCTCGGAGGCCAGCAGCACCGCGCCGGCGCCGTCGCTCATCTGCGAGGAGTTGCCGGCGGTGACGCTGCCGCCGAACTGGCCGTTGCGGAACACCGGTCGCAGCCTGGCCAGGCCTTCCAGCGAGGTATCCGGACGCGGGCCTTCGTCGGTGTCGACCCGCTTCTTCCGCAGCTGGACGGTGTTGCCGGCCAGGTCGGGCAGGTGCGAGAGCACTTCGTAGGGCGTGATCTCCGAGCTGAATTCGCCGGCGGCAATCGCGGCCAGCGCCTTCTGGTGCGAGGCCACCGCGAAGGCGTCCTGCTCCTCGCGCGAGACCTTCCATTCCTCGGCGACCTTCTCGGCGGTGATGCCCATGCCGTAGGCGATGGCGACGTGGTCGTCGCGGAAGACCGACGGCGACAGGGCGACCTTGTTGCCCATCATCGGCACCATCGACATCGACTCGGTGCCGCCTGCCAGCATCAGGTCGGCGTTGCCCAGGCGGATCTGGTCGGCGGCCAGGGCCACGGCCTGCAGGCCGGAGGAGCAGAAGCGGTTGATGGTCTGCGCGGCGACGGTGTCGGGCAGGCCGGCCAGCAGCACGCCGATGCGGGCCACGTTCATGCCCTGCTCGCCCTCGGGCATGGCGCAGCCGATGACCGCGTCGTCGATGCGGCCCACGTCGATGCCTGGCGCCTGCGCGACCACGGCCTTGAGCACGTGGGCCAGCATGTCGTCCGGACGGGTGTTGCGGAACACGCCCTTGGGCGCCTTGCCGACCGGGGTGCGGGTGGCGGCGACGATGTAGGCGTCCTGTACTTGCTTGCTCATGTTCGTATGTCCTCGTTCGTCGCTCAGTTGCGCAGCGGCTTGCCGGTCTTGAGCATGTGGCCGATGCGGGCCTGGGTCTTCTCCTGCTGGGCCAGCTCGACGAAATGCTTCCTTTCGAGCCCGATCAGCCATTCCTCGTCGACCAGCGCGCCGCGGTCGACCTCGCCACCGCACAGCACCGTGGCGATGCGCGTGGCGATCTCGTCGTCGTACGGGCTGATGAAGCGGCCCTCGAGCATGTTCACCAGCAGCATGCGGAAGGTGGCGACGCCGACGTCGCCGGCGACCTGCACCCGACGCGCCGGCAGCGGCGGCCGGTAGCCGGCCTCGGCCAGCGCGCGCGCCTGCGCCTTGGCCACGTGCAGCAGTTCGAAGGCGTTGAACACGATCGTGTCGTCCGCGCGCAGCAGGCCCAGTTCCTTGGCTTCCAGCGCCGAGGCCGAGACCTTGGCCATGGCCACCGCCTCGAAGGTCTTCTTCAGCTCGGCGAACACGTCGCCGCCCGGACCGGCCGCGCGCGAGGCGCGCACCGCCAGTTCCTTCAGGCCGCCGCCCGCCGGCAGCAGGCCCACGCCGGCCTCGACCAGGCCGATGTAGCTCTCCAGGTGGGCCACGGTGCGCGCGGCGTGCATCTGGAATTCGCAGCCGCCGCCCAGCGCCAGGCCGCGCACCGCCGCGACCACCGGCACCAGTGCGTACTTGATCCGCTGGCTGGTGCGCTGGAAGTTGGCGACCATCGCCTCGAACGCGTCGACCTTGCCGGCCTGCAGCAGGCCCAGGGCGCCGGCCAGGTCGGCGCCTGCGGAGAACGGTTCCTTCTGCTGCCAGATCACCAGGCCCTGGAAGTCGCGTTCGGCGATCGCGATCGCCTCCTGCAGCCCGTCGAGCACCTGGTCGGACACGGTGTTCATCTTGGTCTTGAACGAGACCACCGCGATGCCGTCGCCGTCGTGCCACAGGCGCACGCCGTCGTTCTCGAACACGGTCTGGCCCGGGTCGAACCGCTCGCCCAGCAGCGGATCGGGGAAACGCTGGCGCCGGTAGACGGGCAGGGAGGAACGCGGCACCAGCGCATCCTGCGCCGGGCTGTAGCTGCCCTCGGCGGCATGCACGTCGTCGCGGCCGTCCAGCACCCAGGCCGGCAGCGGCGCATCGCTCATGGTCTTGCCGGCGGCGATGTCGTCGGCGATCCACTGCGCCACCTGCTTCCAGCCGGCGGCCTGCCAGGTCTCGAACGGGCCCAGCGACCAGCCGTAGCCCCAGCGGATCGCCAGGTCCACGTCGCGCGCGGTCTGCGCGATGTCGGCCAGGTGGTAGGCGCTGTAGTGGAACAGGTCGCGGAACGCGGCCCACAGGAACTGAGCCTGCGGGTGCGCGCTCTCGCGCAGCCTGGCGAACTTCTCGGCGGGGTTCCTGATCTTGAGGATCTCGACCACCTCGTCGGCGGCCTTGCGGTCGGCGGCCCGGTAGTCCTGCTTCTCGAGATCCAGGACCACGATGTCCTTGCCGACCTTGCGGAAGATGCCGGCGCCGGCCTTCTGGCCCAGCGCGCCCTTGCCGACCAGCGCGGCCAGCCAGTCCGGCGACTGGAAGTAGCTGTGCCACGGATCGTTCGGCAGGGTGTCGGCCATGGTCTTGATGACGTGGGCCATGGTGTCCAGGCCGACCACGTCGGAGGTGCGGTAGGTGGCCGACTTCGGCCGGCCGACCAGCGGCCCGGTCAGCGCGTCGACCTCGTCGAAGCCCAGGCCGAACTGGCGGGTGTGGTGGATTACCGACAGGATCGAGAACACGCCGATCCGGTTGCCGATGAAGTTCGGAGTGTCCTTGGCGTAGACCACGCCCTTGCCGAGCTGGGTGGTCAGGAATGTCTCCAGACCTTCCAGCACGGCCTTGTCGGTGGTCCTGGCGGGGATCAGCTCGGCCAGGTGCATGTAGCGCGGCGGGTTGAAGAAGTGCACGCCGCAAAAGCGGTGGCGCAGCTGCTCGGGCAGTACCTCGGCCAGCCTGTTGACGCCCAGGCCGGAGGTGTTGGAGGCCAGCACCGCGTGGTCGGCCACGAACGGGGCGATCTTCCTGTACAGGTCCTGCTTCCAGTCCATCCGCTCGGCGATCGCCTCGATGATCAGGTCGCAGTCCTTGAGCTGCTCCAGCCCGGTGTCGTAGTTGGCCGGGGTGATCGCCTCGGCCAGGGACTTGCCGGCCAGCGGGGCGGGGCTGAGCTTGCCCAGGTGGGCGAGGGCCTTGAGCACCACGCCGTCGGCCGGACCCTCCTTGGCGGCCAGGTCGAACAGGACGGTGTCCACGCCCGCGTTGGTCAGGTGGGCGGCGATCTGCGCGCCCATGACGCCGGCGCCCAGGACCGCGGCACGGCGTACAAGCAGTTTCTCAGACATGTCTTTCAACCTATTGAAGTGACAGTGGTTACTTGGCCGGGGTTTGGAGGCCCGCGGCAGCGAAACGGATCAGTTCGCGCGCCGCGCGGGCGCGGTGGGTGGCCTCGCTGGCGCCGGCCGGCCGCTTGATCAGGCCGAAGTCGGACATGGCGTAGGTCAGGGCGCCGGCCAGGAAGTCCAGGCGCCAGTACAGCGTTTCCTTGTCCAGCCCCGGCAGGCAGGCGGACAGGGCCTTGCCGAACTCGCGCAGCACGTGGCCGTAGTGGTCGGACAGGAACTTGCGCAGGCTTTCGTTGTGTTCGGCATAGGCGCGGGCGATCACCCGGACGAAGGACGCGCCGCCGTTGCGGTCCTGGGCCAGGGCCAGGGCCGGCTCGATGAACGCGGCCAGGACCGGTTCGAGTTCGCCGGGGTGGTCGCGCAGCGCCGCTTCCAGCTGCTGCAGGCGCTGGGCGGTCATCTCGTCCATGCGCCGGCGGAAGACCTCGTTGACCAGGTTTTCCTTGGAGCCGAAGTGGTAGTTGACCGCGGCGATATTGACCGCCGCCAGGCTGGTGACCTGGCGCAGCGAGGTGCCGGCGAACCCGTGCTGGGCGAACAGTTCCTCGGCCGCGCCGAGGATCCGGTCCTTGGTGGAGAAGTGTGCTGGCCTGCCCATGCCCTGCATCCGGATTAATCAAACGATTGTTTTATCCTAGGCCGACACTCCGGCCGGGTCATTTTGCAGTGCAGCATGAAGGAGTGCGCGAGCCGGTCTGCAAACTTGCACCAGCAATGTTAGAATTGCGCTACGCATTTGAAGCTAAGCCCGCGTCCCGACGCGGGTTTTTCCGTGCTAACCTCCGGGCCGTCCTGGTCCGGAACGTCCGTCCGTCACTAGAGAAGAAGTCCATGGCGCTGGAGCGCACCCTTTCGATCGTCAAGCCCGATGCCGTCGCCAAGAACGTCATCGGCGAAATCTACTCCCGTTTCGAGAAGACCGGCCTGAAGGTCGTGGCCGCCAAGTACAAGCAGCTGTCGCGCCGCGAGGCCGAGGGCTTCTACGCCGTGCACCGCGAGCGCCCGTTCTTCAACGCGCTGGTCGAGTTCATGATCTCCGGCCCGGTGATGATCCAGGTGCTGGAAGGCGAGAACGCCGTGGCCGCGCACCGTGAGCTGCTGGGCGCGACCAATCCGAAGGAAGCCGCGCCGGGCACCATCCGCGCCGACTTCGCCGAGTCGATCGACGCCAACGCCGCGCACGGCTCGGACTCGGTCGAGAACGCCGCCATCGAAGTGGCCTACTTCTTCGCCGCCACGGAAGTGGTCTCGCGCTGACCCGGATGTAGGAACGTGGCCGAACTGCAGCAGATCCCCAGCGTCACCGTCACCGGCGAACCGCTCGCCGGCGTAGCGGTGCGCCAGAACCTGCTCGACCTCGACCGCGAGGGCCTGGAGCGCTTCTTCGCCGAGACCCTCGGCGAGCAGCGCTACCGCGCCCACCAGGTGATGAAGTGGATCCACCACCGCTACGTCACCGACTTCGACCAGATGACCGACCTCGGCAAGGCGCTGCGCGCCAAGCTGCACGCGCATGCCGAGGTCGTCGTCCCCAACGTGGTGTTCGACAAACCCTCCGCCGATGGCACCCACAAGTGGCTGCTGGCGATGGGTGCCGACGGCAAGAACGCCATCGAGACCGTCTACATCCCCGACAAGGGGCGCGGCACCCTGTGCGTGTCCTCGCAGGTCGGCTGCGGCCTGAACTGCACTTTCTGTTCGACCGCCACCCAGGGCTTCAACCGCAACCTGACCACCGCCGAGATCGTCGGCCAGGTCTGGGTCGCCGCCCGCCACCTGGGCAACGTGCCGCACCAGCAGCGCCGGCTCACCAACGTGGTGATGATGGGCATGGGCGAGCCGCTGATGAACTTCGACAACGTCGTGCGCGCGATGAGCGTGATGCGCGACGACCTCGGCTACGGCCTGGCCAACAAGCGGGTCACGCTGTCGACCTCGGGCCTGGTGCCGATGATCGACCGGCTCTCGGCCGAGAGCGACGTGTCGCTGGCCGTCTCGCTGCACGCGCCCACCGACGAACTGCGCGAGACCCTGGTGCCGCTCAACAGGAAGTACCCGATCGCCGAGCTGATGGCCTCCTGCGCGCGCTACCTGCGGGCCAACAAGAAGCGCGACTCGGTGACCTTCGAGTACACCCTGATGAAGGGCGTCAACGACCAGCCCGAGCATGCCCGCCAACTCGCGGCACTGATGCGCCGGTTCGACAACGCGGTGCAGGCGCGCGATTCGGGCAAGGTCAACCTGATCCCGTTCAACCCGTTCCCGGGCACCCGCTACGAGCGCTCGGACGAGGCGCAGATCCGCGCCTTCCAGAAGATCCTGCTCGATTCGCAGGTGCTGACCATGGTCCGTCGCACCCGCGGCGATGACATCGACGCGGCCTGCGGCCAGCTCAAGGGCCAGGTCATGGACCGCACCCGGCGCCAGGCTGAGTTCCGCCGCAGCCTGCAGAAGGGCCAGGTCGACGGACATGCGGCCTGACCCGCGACTGGTGCTGCTGGCGGGCGCGCTGCTGCTGGCGGCGTGCTCGAAGTCGCCGACGGTCAAGCCGCCTAAGATCAAGGGCAGCGAACAGATCGCGCCCGACTACCGCTATTCCGACAGCGAGCAGACCAAGCGCCGCGTGCAGGTCCGCGAGCTGCTCGGCCTGGCCTCGCAGCGATTCGCCAGCGGGGAACTGGCCGAGGCCGAGAAGCAGGCCAACAGTGCACTGAAGCTCGACCCGGGTGCGGCCGATGCCTACACGCTGCTCGGCGCCATCGCGGCGCGGCGCGGCAACATCGCCCAGGCCGGCGAGCATTACCGTCGCGCCGCCGAGTTGGCGTCCGACCGTGGCGAGGTGCTCAACAACTACGGTGCCTGGCTGTGCGGCAACGGCTATCCGGCCGAGGCGCTGGTCTGGTTCGACCGCGCGCTGGCCGTGCCCGGCTACCGGTCGCCGGGCGCGGCGCTGGCCAACGCCGGCGGCTGCGCGCTCAAAAGCGGGCAACGCGAACGCGCCGAGCGTGACCTCCGTCGCGCTCTGGACATCGAACCCGGCAATGCCTATGCACTGGCCAGCATGGCGGAGTATCAATATGGCCAGGGGCGATATTTCGAGGCACGCGCGTTCGCGGAACGCAGGCTGGCGGCTGCGCCTGCCGATGCATCCGTGTTACAACTCGCGGCCAGGATCGAAGACAGGCTTGGCGACAGGGTGGCCGCCAGTCGATACCAGCAGCGGCTGAGGGCGGAGTTCCCGCAGGCCGCGCTCGTCAGAACCGGGGAAGATCCACAGTGATCCACGAGTCCAGCGCGAACATCCAGGGCGATGCGCGGGGGTGTGGCGTACGCTTGCGCGAAGCGAGAATCGCGGCGGGCCTGAGCCTGCAGGAAGTCGCCACCAAGTTGCGCATGCCGGTGCACGTGGTCCAGGCGCTGGAGGACGGGCGCTGGCAGGTGATCGGTGCCAGCGTGTTCGTGCGCGGCCAGCTGCGCAGCTATGCGCGCCTGCTGGACGTGGACGTGGAACCGTTCCTGGACACGGAAGTGGCACCGGCCGCGCCGGTGGACCTGGTGAGCCACGCGCACGCACCGCGTTACCAGCGGCTGATGGAGAACATGGGCCGCCGCGCCGTGTACGTGGTGATCACCGCGGCCATCGCGGTGCCGGTATGGCTGGCCACGCGCTCGCATTTCGCCGATGCGCCGCCGACCACCGCCTCGCTCGATGCGGTGCCGCCGGAAACGGTGCCCGCGCTGCCGGCGCAATCGCCGGTCCTGCCGGCCACCGGCGTCGGCAGCGGCGTGGCCGGCACCGGCGATGTCGAGCCGGCCGGTCCCTACGTGGCGTCGCTGGCGCCGCCGGTCAGCCGCGCAGCGCCGTCGGCCGCCGGCAAGCTGGTGCTCGACTTCAACGGCGAAAGCTGGATGCAGGTCGTCGCACGGGACGGCTCCACCCTCGAGCAGGGCCTGATGCATGCCGGCGACAGTCGCAGCTTCGATGCGGCCGGCGTGGGCCGCGTAGTACTGGGCAATGCCTCGGTGGTACGCGTTCAGCAAGCAGGCAGTATCGTGGACACGACGCCGTACCAGCGGGCGAACGTGGCCCGCTTTGCGGTATCCTCTGACGGTTCCGTCACCGCCGAATAACCGACGCGTGCCGGTACTCCACTGGGACACAGAAGACCCCGCCGGGGCCCGCGCGGGGCAGGGAACTGCATGGCAATCGACGACCTTCTGGACGAGCACGAGCAGGGCGAACGCGTCCGCTCGTGGTTGCGCAACAACGCACTGGGCATCCTCGGCGGACTGGCCCTGGGCATCCTCGCCATCTACGGCTGGCGCTGGTGGGGCAGCCACCAGGCGCAGCAGCAGCAGCAGGCGCATTCGGCCTACACCGAGGCGGTCAGGCAACTCGAGGAAGGCGCCGTGGACCAGGCCGGCGCGCTGCTGGCCGGGCAGGCGGGCACCTACGCCACCCTGGCTGCGCTGCGCGTGGCCAAGTCGCAGGTCGAGGCGGGCAAGGCCGAGGAGGCCATCGCCACGCTGCGCGGCATCCAGGCCGAGCCGACCCTGCAGCCGGTCGTCAACGAGCGGCTGGCGCAGCTGCTCAACGCCACCGGCAAGCCTGACGAGGCGCTGAAGGCGCTGGAAGGCCAGGGCGGCAGCGCCGCGCTGGAACTGCGCGGCGACGCGCTGTTCGCCTCCGGCAAGCGCGACGAAGCCCGTGACGCCTATGCCCAGGCGCTGACCGGCACCGACGTGGCCTCGCCCTCGCGCCGACGCGTCGAGCTCAAGCTGCAGGAAGCCGGTGGCCAGGTGCCCGAGCCGGCGGAGGCGATCTGACATGACCCGCATGCACATGCTCCGCCCGGCCGTCGCGGCCGGCCTGCTGGTGGTGGCGCTGTCGGGTTGCACCACCGTGAGGGGCTGGTTCGCCGGCAAGGACGCGGAGGCCAAGAAGGCCGCCGAGCCCGCCGAGCTGGTCGACTTCCAGGCCAGCGTGCGCCCGGCCAAGGCCTGGTCGGTCAACCTCGGCGACGGCGAGCGCAGGATCGGCGCCCGCCAGGGGCCGGCGGTGGCGGATGGCCGCGTGTATGCGGCGGCCGCCGAGAACCGCGTGGTCGCGCTCGACCTGCAGAGCGGCAGGCAGGTCTGGGAATTCAAGGCACCGAAGGACCAGGCACTGCGCCTGGCCGGCGGTCCCGGCGCGGGCGAGGGGCTGGTGGTGGTCGGCAGCCTCGGCGGCGACGTGATCGCACTGGACGCGGCCAACGGCGCCGAACGCTGGCGCGCCGCAGTGAGCAGCGAGATCATCACCGCGCCGCTGGTGGCGCAGGGCACCGTGTACGTGCGCAGCAACGACGGCCGCATCAGCGCCTTCGACGCCGCCACCGGCGAGCGCCGCTGGTTCACCGAGCATGAACTGCCGTCGCTGACCGTGCGCGGCAACGCCCCGCTGGCCTATGCCCCGGGCGTGCTGTTCTCCGGCAACGACGACGGCACCCTCAGCGCGCTGGCGCTGCAGGACGGCCGCGTGCTCTGGGAGCAGACCGTCGGCACCCCGGACGGCCGCAGCGAACTGGAACGCATGGCCGACGTCGACAGCGCACCGCTGATCGACGGCACGCTGCTGTTCGCCAGCAGCTTCAAGAACCGCACGATCGCCATCGACGGCCCCTCTGGCCGCCCGATGTGGCAGAGCGAGCACGGCGGCATTGGCGGCCTGGCCGCGGCGCCGTCGGGCCTGGTGCTGTCCAGCCCCGCCGGCACCGTCTACCTGCTGGACAAGTACAGCGGCGCGGCCCTGTGGTCGCAGCCGGTGCTGGCGCGGCGCTCGCTGACCGGACCGGCCGTGCACGGCAATTACGCAGTGGTCGGCGATTTCGACGGCTACCTGCACTGGCTGCGCCTGGAAGACGGCGAACAGGCCGGACGTGCGCGCGTCGGCCGCAAGGCGATCAAGGCACAGCCGGTCGCGGCCGACGGCCTGCTGCTGGTACAGACCGTCGACGGCGGGCTGACCGCCTTCCGGCTGGACTGACCGGACGGATGCGGGCAGGGATCGCGCCATGTTGCCGCTGGTTGCACTGGTCGGACGGCCGAATGTCGGCAAGTCCACCCTATTCAATGCGCTGACCCGCAGCCGCGACGCGCTGGTCCACGACCAGCCCGGCGTCACCCGCGACCGCCACTACGGCGTGTGCCGGCTCGACCCGGAGCGGCCGTTCCTGCTGGTCGACACCGGCGGCATCGCCGGCGAGGAGGAGGGCCTGGCCGGCGCCACCGCGCGCCAGGCGCGCGCCGCGGCCGGCGAGGCCGACCTGGTCCTGTTCGTGGTCGACGGCCGCGAGGGCGCATCGGCGCTGGACGACGAGATCCTGGCCTGGCTGCGCAAGCTGGCGCGGCCGACCCTGCTGGTGATCAACAAGATCGACGGCACCCACGAGGAAGCGGTGCGCGCCGAATTCGCCCGCTACGGCTTCGCCGACGTGCTGGCGGTGTCCGCCGCGCACCGGCAGGGCATGGACGACCTGCACGGCGAGATCCTCGAGCGGCTGCCGGAAGAGGGCAGCGCCGAGGAACTGGACAACGATCCGAACCGGCTGCGCGTGGCCTTCGTCGGCCGCCCCAACGTGGGCAAGTCGACCCTGGTCAACCGCCTGCTCGGCGAGGAGCGGATGATCGCCTCGGAAGTGCCGGGCACCACCCGCGACTCGATCGCCGCCGACCTGGAGCGCGATGGCCGCCTGTACCGGCTGATCGACACCGCCGGCATCCGCCGCAAGGGCAAGGTCGAGGAGGCGGTCGAGAAGTTCAGCGTGGTCAAGACCCTGCAGGCGATCGAGCGCTGCCAGGTCGCGGTGCTGATGCTCGACGCCACCGAGGGCGTCACCGACCAGGACGCCACCGTGCTCGGCGCGGTGCTCGACGCCGGCCGCGCGCTGGTGGTCGCGGTCAACAAGTGGGACGGGCTGACCACCTACCAGCGCGAGCAGGCCGAGGCGCTGCTGTCGCGCAAGCTGGCATTCGTGCCCTGGGCCGAGGCGGTGCGCATTTCCGCCAAGCACGGCTCGGGCCTGCGCGAGCTGTTCCGTGCGGTCCACCGCGCGCATGCCTCGGCGATCCGCAGCTTCAGCACCAGCGAGGTCAACAAGGCGCTGGAAATCGCCTACGAGACCAACCCGCCGCCGAGCATCCGCGGCCACGTCTCCAAGCTCAGGTACGTGCACCCGGGCGGCGAGAACCCGCCGACCTTCGTGGTCCACGGCACCCGCCTCAAGGACCTGCCGGACTCGTACAAGCGCTATCTTGAGAACTTCTTCCGCAAGCGCTTCAAGCTGGTCGGCACGCCGGTGCGGATGCTGTTCCGCGAAGGCACCAATCCCTACGAAGGCAAGAAGAACGAGCTGAGCGAGCGCCAGGTCGCGCGCAAGCGGCGGCTGATGCGCCACGTCAAGCGCGGCAAGTGAGCATGGCCGCCCAGGTGGCCGCCGACGCGCCGACTCCGGACCGGTTGACCCTGGGCCTGCTGGCCGGTGGCCGCGGCAGCCGGCTCGGCGGCGCCGACAAGGCCTGGCTCGAGCGCGACGGTGTGCCACAGGTGCTGCGCTTCGCCCGCCGCTTTCCGGGCGAGACCGGCCCGGTGCTGGTCAGCGCCAACCGCGACCTGCAGCGCTACGCGGACGCCGGGCTGGACACGGTTCCCGACCGGCTGGACGCGGGCAGCGGGCCGCTGGCCGGGATCGAGGCGCTGGCCGCGGCCTGCGCCACCGAGTGGCTGCTGACCCTGCCGGTGGACCTGTACGACGTGAACGACTGCCTGGTCCGCAGCCTGGCCAGCGGCGCGTCGGACACCGGCGCGGTCGCCGAGGACGACGACGGCCTGCAGCCGCTGGTGGCGCTGTACCGCCGCGATGCGTTGCGGCGCGAGTTGCCGGCGATGCTCGTGGCGGGCGATCTTGCGCCGCGCAGCCTGCGGCAGCGCCTGGGGCTGGGCCGCGTGCGCCTGCCGGGGGTACGCTTCGGCAACCTCAACACACCGCAGGACCTGGCCGCGGCGCGTATCCGCCTGCCGTAGCGCGCCAGGTCCGCACAGCGATTCCCGGATGAGCAGCGACGATTTCCCTACCCGCATCGCCCTGGACGAGGCGCTGCGCATCGTCCGCACCGTCGCCGCGACGCGGCGCGCCGAGCCCGAACGTGTCGCCACCGCACGCGCCGACGGCCGCGTGCTCGCGGCCGACGTGGTGGCGCCGGTGGCCTTGCCGGCCTTCGACAACAGCGCCATGGACGGATTCGCACTGCGCCACGCCGACCTGGCCGCGGACACCACGACCCCGCTGCGCCTGGCCGGCGAACAGTTCGCCGGCCGCGACCTGGCGTTGGTCCCGGGGCCGGGCGAGTGCGTGCGCATCACCACCGGCGCGCCGCTGCCGCAGGGTGCCGATACGGTGCTGATCAAGGAGAACGCGGTCGTCGACGGCGACCGGGTGCTGGCGCCGGCCGGCCTGGCGCACGGCGCCAACGTGCGCCGGCGCGCCGAGGACGTGGAGGTCGGCGACCGCGTGCTGCAGGCGGGGCAGGTGCTGACGCCGGCGCGGATCGGCCTGGCCGCGTCGCTGGGCATCGACCGCCTGCCGGTGGCGCCGCGGCCGACAGTGGCGGTGTTCGCCAGCGGCGACGAGCTGGTCGAGCCGGGCCTGCCGCTGCAGCCGGGCCAGGTCTACAACAGCAACCGCGACCAGCTGATGGCGCAGTTGCGCGCGCTCGGGCTGGAACCGGTGGCCTGGCCGACGCTGCCGGACGACCCGGCGCGGATCGGGGCGATGCTGGACGATGCGGTCGAGAGCTTCGACGTGGTACTGACCTGCGGCGGCGTGTCCGCCGGCGAGAAGGACCACCTGCCGCACTGGCTGCGCGCGCGCGGCCGGATCCATTTCTGGAAGGTGCGGATGCGGCCGGGCATGCCGCTGCTGTTCGGCGAGGCCGGGCGGGCACTGGTGCTGGGCCTGCCCGGCAACCCGGTCTCGGTGCTGGCCACCTTCACCGTGCTGGGGCGCGAACTGCTCGATACGCTGCAGGGGCGTGGCGAACCGCGCCCGCGCTGGCGCGCCCGGCTGGCCGCGCCCTGGCGCAAGCGGCACGAACGGCTGGAACTGCTGCGCGGCCAGCTGGCGCAGGGCGAAGACGCGGTGCTGCAGGTGCACCCGAATCCGGCCGACGGTTCGCACCGGCTGCGCGGCGCCGCCGGCAGCGACGCGCTGATCGTGCTGGAGGAGGGCGCGCGCGAATACGCGACCGGCGACCTGGTTGAGGTCCTTCCGCTGTTGTAGGAGCGGGCATGACCGCGACATGGGCGTCGGGGAAACTGAGGGCGTCGCCTGTGCCGACCGCGACATGGGCGTCGGGGAAACCGGGGGCGTCGCCCGTGCCGACGGCGTCGTGTCGCGGTCATGCCCGCTCCTACACAAAGACCGCGCGCGGGGCCGATAATCGACCCATGGCCATCTCCGAAATCACCCCGCGCCAGGCACGCGACCGCCAGCGCCAGGGCGCGCTGTTGGTCGACATCCGCGAGGCGCACGAGCGCGCCGGCGGCCAGGCCGAAGGCGCGCTGGGCATCGCCAAGGCTGAGCTCGAGGCCGACCACGGCCGCCACCTGCCGTCGCCGGACGCCGCGGTCCTGCTGATCTGCCAGTCCGGGCGGCGCTCGGCCGCCACCGCCGCCGTGCTGGAGGAGGCCGGCTACACCAACGTGCATTCGGTGGCCGGCGGTACCAGCGCCTGGATCGCTGAGTCCTTGCCGCTGGTGCGGCCGCAGCTGGACGCAGACGAGGCCGATTTCCTCGAGCGCTACTCGCGCCACCTGCGCCTGGCCGAGGTCGGCATCGAGGGCCAGCGCCGGCTGCAGCGCGCCCGCGTGCTGCTGGTCGGCGCCGGCGGGCTCGGCTCGCCGGCCGCGTTCTACCTGGCCGCGGCCGGCGTCGGCCACCTGCGCCTGGTCGACGACGACGTGGTCGACCGCAGCAACCTGCAGCGGCAGATCCTGCATGTCGAGGCCACGATCGGCGCGCCTAAGGTGGACTCGGCGCGCGAGCGGCTGGCCGCGCTCAACCCGCGCGTGCGGATCGAGGGCGTGCGCGAGCGGGTGACCTCGGCCAACGTCGAGGCGCTGCTGGACGGCGTGGACGTGGTGGTGGACGGCTCGGACAACTTCCCGCTGCGCTACCTGCTCAACGACGCCTGCGTGAAGCTGGGCAAGCCGCTGGTCTACGGCGCGGTGCAGCGCTTCGAGGGCCAGGCCAGCGTGTTCGACGCCGGCCGCCACCGCGGCCAATGCCCGTGCTACCGCTGCCTGTTCCCGGAGCCGCCGCCGCCACAGTTCGCGCCCAGCTGCGCCGAGGCCGGCGTGCTCGGCGTGCTGCCGGGCATCGTCGGCCTGCTCCAGGCCAACGAGGCGCTCAAGCTGCTGCTCGGCATTGGCCAGCCGCTGGCCGGGCGGCTGCTGCAGTTCGATGCGCTGGCGATGCGTTTCCGCGAGGTCCGCCTGGTGCCGGACCCGGAGTGCCCGGTGTGTGCGCCGGAGCGGCCATTCCCCGGCTACATCGACTACGCTCGGTTCTGCGGCTCGGACGGCTGAGGCCGGCCGAGCCGGCATGGCGCATCAGGCAAGGAGTGGCTGAGCATGGCGGTCGAGAGCGCAACCGGCAGCGAACTGGTCAAGGTGGTCGCGCTGCTCGGCGCGGCGGTGGTGATGGTGCCGCTGTTCCGGCGCCTGGGCCTGGGCTCGGTGCTCGGCTACCTGGCCGCGGGCCTGCTGATCGGCCCGTTCGGGCTGGGCTGGTTCTCCGACCCGCAGGCGATCCTGCACGTGGCCGAGCTGGGCGTGGTCATGTTCCTCTTCGTGATCGGGCTGGAGATGCGCCCGTCGCACCTGTGGAGCCTGCGCGGCGAGATCTTCGGCCTGGGCTCGCTGCAGATCGGCACCTGCATCGCGGTGCTGACCGGGGTGGCGCTGCTGTTCGGTCTGCCCGGCAAGATCGCCTTCATCGGTGCGGCCGGTTTCGTCCTGACCTCGACCGCCATCGTCATCCAGCTGCTGAGCGAACGCGGCGACATCGCGCTGCCGCGCGGGCAGAAGATCGTCTCGATCCTGCTGTTCGAGGACCTGCTGATCGTGCCGCTGCTGGCGCTGGTGGCGTTCATGTCACCGATGCCGGCCGAGCACGCCGGCTCGCGCTGGGCGGACATCGGGATCGCGATGGCCGCGCTGGCGGGCCTGGTGGCCGCCGGGATCTGGCTGCTCAACCCGCTGTTCCGCCTGCTGGCTGCGGCCAAGGCACGCGAGGTGATGACCGCGGCGGCACTGCTGGTGGTGCTGGGCGCGGCGCTGCTGATGGAGATCGGCGGACTGTCGATGGCGATGGGCGCGTTCCTGGCCGGCGTGCTGTTGTCCGAATCCACCTTCCGCCACCAGCTGGAGGCGGACATCGAGCCGTTCCGCGGCATCCTGCTGGGCCTGTTCTTCCTGGCCGTGGGCATGGCCCTGGACCTGCGCGTGGTCGCGGCCAACGCCGGGCTGATCCTGTCGCTGGTGGTGGCGATGATGGCGGCCAAGGCGGTGTGCATCTACGCGATCGCGCGGCTGCTGCGCAGTTCGCATGGCGAGGCGCTGGACCGCGCGGTGCTGATGGCGCAGGGTGGCGAGTTCGCCTTCGTGCTGTTCGCCGCTGCCTCGGCGGCCGGGGTGATCGACGCGCAGGCCGACGCCAACCTGACCGCGGTGGTGGTGCTGTCGATGGCGCTCACCCCGCTGGTGGTGCTGGCGGTCCGGCGGCTGCTGCCGGAGAAGCCGCAGCTTTCCATGGACGGCATCGAGCTGGCCGACGGGCTCGCCGGCAGCGTGCTGATCATCGGCTTCGGCCGCTTCGGCCAGGTGATGAGCCAGTCGCTGCTGGCGCGCGACGTGGACGTGACCATCATCGACACCGACATCGAGATGATCCGCAGCGCCGGCGAGTTCGGCTTCAAGGTGTACTACGGCGACGGCACCCGCCTGGACGTGCTGCACGCCTCGGGGGCGGGCAGCGCGCGCGCCATCGCCGTGTGCATCGACGACCGCGTCGCCGCCAACCGCATCGTCGAGCTGTGCCGGGCCGATTTTCCGCAGGCCAGGCTGCTGGTCCGCGCCTTCGACCGCGAGCACGCGCTGGAACTGGTGGCGCAGGGCGTGGACTACCAGGTGCGCGAGACCTTCGAGTCGGCGGTGCTGTTCGGCCGTGCGGCGCTGGAGGAGCTGGGAGTGGACCCTGACGAGGCCGGGCAGGTGTCGGAAGAGGTGCGGCGCCTTGACGCCGAGCGCTTCGTCCTGGAAGTGGCCGCCGGCGACGTGCGTGCGGGCCGGCCGCTGATCATCGGCAACACGCCACCGGCCACGCCGACGCCGTTCACCACGCCGCGGCGCGGGTCGCGGCGCCTGGACCCGACCGGCGAAGCCGAAAGCTAGGGAAGGCGGAATAGCTCTCTCCGTCGCCGAAAGAGGCTTCTAGCCTGCGCCGGAACGACGGGCAGAAAACCAGATGGCCCAGGCGTCCGCGGACGGCCAGCGTGCCGCCCGCTCAGCGCATGAAGCCGGCCAAGGCCTCGCCGTAGCGCGGATCCTCGGACAGGTCGTTGTGGCCGTGCTGCGGGAACTCGACGACCTGCGGCGGCACCGGCAGCGCCGCCAGCAGGCGGTCGGTGTTGCGCGCCGGCACCACCTCGTCGCGGCCGGCGCGCAGGAGCAGCAGCCGGCCGCGGTAGCCGCGCAGGTAGTCCGCGGACGGGTAGCGCTCGCTCGCCAGCAGGCGCACTGGTAGCCACGGGTAGTGGGCCTGGCCGACCTCGGCCAGGCCGTCGAACGGCGTGACCAGGGCCAGCCGCTCGACCGGACGCTGCGACGCGAGGTAGGCGGCCACACCACTGCCCAGGCTGCGCCCGACCACGGCGATGTCGCCGTCGGGATGGCGCCGCCGCACCTCGTCGTAGAGCGTCAGCGCATCGGCCAGGATCGCCTGCTCGCCGGGCTGGCCCTCGCTGGCGCCGTAGCCGCGGTAGCCGACCAGGTAGACCGTGCGGTCGCCGAACCACTGCGCGAACGGTCCGCGCCAGGCCTCGACCCGTTCGGCGTTGCCGCCGAAATAGAGCAGGGCGTCGCTGCGTCCCGGATTCACCCGCCAGCCGCGCAGCACGACTTCGCCGGAACGCAGCTCGAAATCGGTGGTTTCCGCGGCCACCCGGGTGAACTGCGGGTAGTAGACCAGATCGCGCTGGCGCAGGTACATCAGGGCGCTGAGGGCCGCGTAGCCCAGCAGCCCGAACAGCGCGGCCGCCAGCAGCATCCGCCCGCCGCGCAGCTCAGCCATGGCGCCGGCGCGCGGCCTCGAACGCGGCCAGCTGTTCGGGCGTGGCCTCCTGCTGGTGCAGCGCCTTCCATTCGGCGAATGGCATGCCGTAGACGGCCTCGCGCGCCTGCTCCCTGTCCATCGGCTGGCCGGCGTCCCCGGCTGCCTCGCGGTACCAGTCGGCCAGGCAGTTGCGGCAGAACCCGGCCAGGATCATCAGGTCGATGTTCTGCACGTCGGTGCGCTCCCGGTTGAGGTGGCGCAGCAGGCGGCGGAACGCGGCCGCTTGCAGTTGCACGGTGTCGACCATGGTTCGTCCCTACCTCACGGTTGCCGAATCGGGGACAATGTGCCGATTCCCGGCCCCGACCCGCAAGCACCGCCCTGATGACCGCCCGCATCCTCGATGGCCGCCGCGTCGCCGACGCCCTGCTCGACGAACTCAAGGTGCGGGTCGACGCGCGCGTGGCCGCCGGCCGGTCGCGGCCAGGGCTGGCGGTGGTGCTGGTCGGTTCCGATCCGGCCTCGGCCGTGTACGTGCGCAACAAGCGCCGCGCCGCCGAGAAGGTGGGGATCGAGGCCTTCGACTACGACCTGCCGGCCGGCACCTCTGAGGCGCAGATCCTGGCCCTGATCGACCGGCTCAACGCCGATCCGAAGATCCACGGCATCCTGGTCCAGCTGCCGCTGCCGGGCATCCCGGACGCCAGCGGCCTGATCCGCCGGATCGACCCGCGCAAGGACGTGGACGGCTTCCACCCCGAGAACGTCGGCCACCTGGCGCTGCGCCAGTTCGGCCTGCGCCCGTGCACTCCGCGCGGGATCATGACCCTGCTGGCGCATACCGACCGCCCGGTGCGCGGGCGCAACGCCACCATTGTCGGCGTGAGCAACCATGTCGGCCGGCCGATGGCGCTGGAACTGCTGATCGCCGGCTGCACCGTCACCAGCTGCCACAAGTTCACCCCGCGCGAGGTGCTGGAGGCGCGCGTGCGCGACGCCGACATCCTGGTGGTGGCGGTGGGCCGCCCGGGGATCGTGCCGGGCGAGTGGGTCAAGCCGGGCGCGGTGGTGATCGATGTGGGCATCAACCGGCTCGATGACGGCCGCCTGGTCGGCGATGTCGGCTACGAGGCCGCCGCGCAGCAGGCCAGCTGGATCACGCCGGTACCGGGCGGGGTCGGGCCGATGACCGTGGCCACGCTGATGCAGAACACCCTGGAAGCGGCCGCGGCGGCGCAGACCTTTACCTAGTCGCGCCTGCGCGACATGTGCGGGGCTTTGCGGAATTTTGGTTCTGTGGGAAGGCACCCCGGTTCTGGGGGGTGTGGCCACTGCCACCGCGGCCAGGGTGTCGGCTTGGCGCAAAGCCGCCGCCTGCAAGGCAGAAGCCTCTCTTCGGCCGGGGCCGCCGTCCTGCCGGGGCATGGCTTACCCCTCGGTCGGGCATCCTGCCCTCAACTCGGGGCCGTGGCCCATCCCTGTGCCACTTGCGCCATACCCCGGCAGGACGACGTCCTCGGGCGGCGTGGCGGTCGTGGCTTCTATTGCCTGGCGAAAAGACACCGCGATCTGACTGTTGGAGCTCAGCTTGCTGGCGACATGGGCGTCGGAACCACAAGGGCGTCGCCTGTGCCGACGGCGTCGCGTCGCGGGCAAGCCAGGCTCCTACAGAACGGCGCGGCAGAAAAATGACGGCTGTTGCCTGGGGACACCGGAACGGAGCTACGACCTCAAAGTTCCCGAAGACGTGGCGGTGCGGGTGTGTTGCGGCAGCGGCCATGGATGGCCGCGTCGGCGAGTCGGCACACGGATGTGCCGTCGAGCCGACCGCAACACACCCGCACTGCCGCGCTCAGCCCGAAGCCGACCACCCCAAGCGCTCTGGCCGTTGTGTTGTGTTGCCTTGCCCTTGCCTTGCCGTCGCCGCGGCGGTTTCCCATACGGCACAGGCACATCTCCCCGGCGCGGAATCGTTCCCTTCCGTCAACAAGGAAGCCGGCACTTGCACCGGCATCGCCGCCGCATCGCCCGGCCAGCGGGTGACCCGCCAGGCCGGATTCCCCGATCCATGCATCGCGGCGGCTTCACGACCGTCCCGGGATACTGCCAACCTTCTGCAGGCTAGTCGGGCGTGGACGGGGAGTGCGGCGTGTCCACGCCCGGACGAGGAGGATGTGGCCCATCGGCGCTTCCCGACGACCCTACCGGAGCCGGGCCCGGCTGTTGCCGGCGATGCTGCTGGCAATACTGCTGGCCGCCTGCCGCGGTCCGCAGTCGGCGCTGGACCCGGCGGGGCCCGCGGCCGAGGCCATCGCCGGTACCTGGTGGCTGATGTTCTGGGGCGCGTGCGCGGTCTGGCTGCTGGTGGTGGCGCTGGTGCTGGCCGGGATGCGCCGCGAGCGCGGGCTGTCGGCGGCCGGCGCGCGGCGGATGATCGTCGGCGGCGGCCTGGTCCTGCCGACCGTGCTGCTGGCCGCGCTGCTGGTGCACGGCACCCTGTCCAGCGACCGGATCACCGGGCGCAGCGCCGAGGTGGAGCACGTGGTCGCGGTGACCGCGCGGCAGTGGCAGTGGGAGTTCGTCCACCTCGACCGCGACGGCACGCCGCTGGCGGTGACGACCGACGTGCTGGCGATGCCGCTCGGGGCGATGGTCGAGTTCCGCATCGACAGCGCCGACGTGATCCACAGCTTCTGGATCCCGCGGCTGGGCGGCAAGATCGATGCGATCCCGGGGCGGACCAACGTGCTGCGCCTGCGCGCCGACCGGGCCGGCCCGATCCGCGGCCAGTGCGCCGAGTTCTGCGGCCTCGAGCACGCGATCATGGCGTTCGACGTGCGGGTGCTGGAAGCGGACGACTACGCGGCCTGGATGCGCACGCACGCCGTCGGCGTGGCCGCGGCGGAGGCCGCGCCATGACCGCGCCCGCCCGTCCCCTCGGCGCGGCCCAGGAACGGCGCCGTCGGCACCGGCTGGCGCGGGTGTGGAGCAACCGGCCGGGCTGGGTCGGGCAGCTGACCGCGGTCAACCACAGCACCGTGGCGATGCGCTTCATCGTCACCGGCTTCGCCTTCCTGCTGGTCGGTGGCGCGCTGTCGATGTTCATCCGCCTGCAGCTGGCCTGGTTCGGCAACGAGGTGCTGGACCCGCAGCGCTATGCCCAGTTCGTGACCCTGCACGGGACCACGATGATGTTCCTGTTCGCGGTGCCGATCATGGAAGGCTTCGCGATGTACCTGCTGCCGAAGATGCTCGGCGCGCGCGACCTGCCGTTCCCGCGGCTGAGCGCGTTCGGCTACTGGTGCTACCTGTTCGGCGGGTTGTTCCTGTACTCGAGCCTGCTGTTCGACGCCGCGCCCGACGGTGGCTGGTTCATGTACGTGCCGCTGACCGACGCCACCTTCTCGCCCGGACGCGGCGCCGACTTCTGGCTGATCGGGGTGACCTTCGCCGAGATCGCGGCGGTGACCGCTGCGGTGGAGCTGATCGTGGCGGTGCTGATCACCCGCGCGCCCGGCATGGACATCCGGCGCATGCCGCTGTTCGCCTGGGCGATACTGGTCACCGCGTTCATGATCGCGTTCGGCTTCCCGCCGCTGATCCTGGCCAGCGTCCTGCTGGAGATGCAGCGCGCGTTCGACTTCGTGTTCTTCGACGTGGCCCGCGGCGGTGACCCGTTGCTGTGGCAACACCTGTTCTGGCTGTTCGGGCACCCGGAGGTCTACATCATCTTCCTGCCCGCCGCCGGCGTGGTGTCGATGGTGATACCCACGTTCGCCCGGCGCCCGGTGGTCGGCTACCTGTGGATCGTGCTGGCGCTGGTGTCCACCGGCTTCCTCAGCTTCGGCCTGTGGGTGCACCACATGTTCGCGGTCGGCATTCCGCTGCTGGCGCTGGCGTTCTTCAGTGCGGCGAGCATGGCGGTGGCTATCCCGACCGGGATCCAGGTGTTCGCCTGGATCGCCACGCTGTGGTCGGGACGGCCGTGGCTGCGGCTGCCGATGCTGCACATCCTCGGCTTCTTCGTGGTGTTCGTGCTGGGCGGGCTGACCGGGGTAATGCTGGCGCTGGTGCCGTTCGACTGGCAGGCACACGACACCCACTTCGTGGTCGCGCACCTGCACTACGTGCTGATCGGCGGGCTGATGTTCCCGTTGTTCGCCGGGCTGTACTACTGGCTGCCGCTGGCCAGCGGGCGGATGCCCTCCGAGAGCCTGGGCCGCACCGCGTTCTGGCTGGTGTTCGTCGGCTTCAACCTGACCTTCCTGCCGATGCACCTGACCGGCCTGCTGGGCATGCCGCGGCGCGCGCATACCTATCCGCAGGGCCTGGGGGTGGAATGGCTCAACCTGCTGTCCACCGCTGCGGGTTTCGTGCTGGCCACCGGGATGATCGCGATCCTGCTCGATGCGGCGCTGAGCTTCCGCCACGGCCGCCGCAGCGGCCGCGATCCGTGGCATGCCGGGACGCTGGAGTGGGCGCTGCAGCACCCGGTACCGCCCTACAACTTCGCCTCGGTGCCGCAGGTCGACGACCGCTACCCGCTGTGGCGCGACCCGACGGTGGCCGAACGCAGCGCGCGCGCCGACGGCCTGCTCGGCGACGCCGCGCATGGACGCCGCGAGGTGCTGGGCACCGGCGTGCTGACCGCGGCCCCGGAGCAGGTGATCCGCGTCTCCGGCTCGACCTGGTGGCCGCTGCTGGCCGCGCTGGCGATCGCCGCGCTGCTGGCCTGCTTCATCGCCAAGTGGTACCTGGCCGCGGTGCTGCTGCTGGCGCCGCTGCTGGCCGCGCTGCTGGCCTGGGCCTGGACCACCGGCGACCGCACCGCGCCGGCGCAGCTGGAGGCGGCGCCGGGGGTGCTGCTGCCGTCGCAGTACGCCTGCCGCAACGCGCCGGGCTGGTGGGCGCTGGTGGCGACGCTACTGATCGACGGCTCGCTGTTCGCCTCGCTGGTATTCGCCTATTTCTACCTGTGGCTGGGCACCGAGGCGTGGCCGCCGGCGGGCATGGCGGCCGGCGCCGGGCCGGCGGCCTGGACGGCGCTGGCGCTGCTGGCGGCGTGCTGGGGTGCGGTTTCCTGGAGCGAACGCGCCCTGCACGGCGGCCGCGCCACGGCGGCCCAGGCGGGGTTGGGCGTGGCGGTGTTGCTGGGCGGCGGTTTCCTGTGGCTGCACTTGGCGGCGGTGGCCGGCGTGGCCGGTCCGCCCAGCGTCCACGCCTACGCTTCGGTGGTGTGGACGCTGGCGGGGTTCCATGCGGTGCACGTGGCGGTGGCCATGCTGCTGGCGCTGTATGCCGCCGCGGGCCTGCGCAAGGGCCATGTGGACGCCGCGCGTCCGCTGGAACTGCGGATCACGGCCGCGTTCTGGCGTTACGTCGTCGGCCAGGGCGCGATCGCCTGGGCGGTGATCCACCTGTTCCCGGAGGCGCTGTGATGGCCGGCTGGCTCGCGCCCTGGCGCCTGACAGGCATGGCGGCGCCGATGGCGGTATGGGCGCTGCATTTCGTGCTGGTGTACAGCGTGCAGGGACTGGCCTGCGCTGAAGGCTGGAACCAGCCGGGCGCGCGCTGGACGATGCTCGGATCGACCGTGCTGGCGTTGCTCGCGATCGCCTGGCTCGGCCTGCGCGCGCGGCGCGCGGCGGCGGCCGCGGACGCGCCGGACGCGGCGGTGCGCCGGCGCCGCTTCACCGCGTTGGCCACGGCGTTGCTGTCGCTGCTGGCGGCGGTGGCGGTGCTGTTCACCACCGTGCCGATCCTCCTGCTGTCGCCCTGTGCCTGAGGAGCGCGCATGCGCAAGAGCCTGAAGCAACCGGTTCCCGATACCCGCAGCCATACCGTGGCCAGCCGGGTGGCGATCGCCCAGCATCCGCTGCACCCGATCCTGGTGGTGTACCCGGTCGCCTGCCTGAGCCTGCTGCCGGTGACCGACCTGGCCTACCTGTGGCGCGGCGACGCGTTCTGGGGGCAGCTGTCGTTGTGGCTGAACCTGGTCGGCCTCGGCAGCGGGTTGCTCGCGGCGGTGGTCGGCGCCTGCGACATGTTCCTGATCCGGGTCGTGCGCCGCCACGTCTCGGCCTGGAGCCATTTCCTGTCCGGGGTGATGCTGCTGGCCGTTGCCGCGGCCGGACTGCGCCTGCGCCTGGCCGATCCGCTCGCGGCAGTGTGGCCGTGGGGCCTGCTGCTGTCGTCGCTGGGATTGCTGATGGTGACCGTCACCGGCTGGCTGGGCGGCGCGCTGACCTTCCGCTACGGCATCGGCGTATACGGCTACCAGGCCAAGGAAGAGGAGGGCGGCGAGGATTCGCCGCCGGCCGAATGACCGGGCGCGCGCCTCGGTCAGGGCAGGGCCGGCAGCGGGCCGATGCCGTCCGGCTTGGCCCCGGTCAGTGCCGCCAGCGCCAGCAGCAGGAACAGCGGCAACCAGCCCAGCACCCGGTAGAAGGTGGCGCCGTGGCGGTCGCGGCCGTGGCCGAGCTGGTACAGGTGCAGGCCCAGGTACAGGTGCATCAACACCGCCAGGGTCACGATCCCGAGCTTGGCCGCCAGCCAGACGCCGAACGGGACGTATGCGATCAGGACCATGCCCAGGGCGATGGCCGCGATCGCCGCCGGCGTGGCCAGGCGGAAGAACAGCAGGTTGGCGACCGGATTGAAGTAGGCCGGGTCGGCATCGGCCTCGTCCCGGTGGCGGGCCACGAACAGCCGCGGCAGGAAGAACAGGCCGGTGAACCACACCATCACCGCGGTGATGTGCAGCAGCTTGATCCAGAAGTACACGTCCGCTCCTTCCCGATGACCGGCGGCCGCCAGCGTATCCGCCCATCCGCTAAGCGCATGTGGGCGAGGGCGGCGGCGTTGCCCTGGCTGGCGCTGGCGGCGCCGCTGCTGGCCCACGACGCCGGCGGCGAGGCGCCGCCGACGCTGGCCCGGGCCTGGTCGCTTTCGCCGTGGCTGCTGTTGCCGCTGGCTGCGTTCCTGGGCCTGTACGCGGCCGGACTCGTGCGCCTTTGGCGCGCCAGCGGACCCGGGCGCGGCGTCTCGGTCATGGAGGCCAGCTGCTTCGCCGCCGGCGCGGTGGCCTTGCTGCTGGCGACGGTATGGCCGCTCGATGCGTACGGCGAGTGGTCGCTGGCCGCGCACATGGCCCAGCACATGCTGCTGCTGGCGCTGGTGCCGCCGCTGCTGCTGGCCGGGCGGCCGCTGGCGGCGATCGCCTGCGCGCTGCCGGCCGACTGGTCGCAGGCGCTGCACCGGCGCGCGCATCCGCTGCAGCTGCGCGCGGGTGCCGCACTGGCGGCTGCGACGCTGGTCCACGGTGCGGCGATGTGGCTCTGGCACCTGCCGTCCGCGCTGGACGCGGCGCTGCACAGCGAACCGCTGCACTGGGCGATGCACGCCAGCTTCCTGCTGGCCGGGCTGTGGTTCTGGTCGGCGCTGTGGCGGCGGATCCGCGATCCCCGTGCCGGCGCTGGCCCAGGCATGGTCGCCATCGTCGTGGTGATGATGCAGATGGGTTTCCTCGGGGCGCTGCTGACCTTCTCCCCGCGGGTGCTGTACCCGGTGTATGCCGAGCGTGCGCCGCAGTTCGGCCTGTCGCCGCTGGCCGACCAGCAGCTGGCCGGCGTGCTGATGTGGGTGCCCAGTTGCGTGCCGTACCTGCTGGGAGCGGTCTGGCTGATGTGGCGGGGATTCGCGCAGTTGGAACGGATGCGCGGCCCGGGGTGACGCCGGCACGATGCCGCCATGGCGGGAGCGATGGCCGCCGGACAGCATCGCCGGTCTAGTGCCTCGGGAATCGTTCGGCGAAGGCGACCGCGAATCATCCGGCGGTCGCCTTCAATGTCGGTACGTACCGACTAGGCCAGCGGGTTGGTGCGGTCCGGCTCCAGCGGTGCCGTCATCGGCTGCGGTTCGTGCCGGCGCCGGTGCCGGGTCATCCAGGCGAACAACAGGCCGGCCACGCCGCCGCCGACCGCCATCAGGAAGGTGCACATCGCGTCGCGGCTGGCGCCGACCAGCAGCGCCACTGGTGCCAGCCAGTTGACCAGCGGGATCGCCACCCACACCGCGAGCAGTCCTGCCAGTGCGAACCACAGCGCGCGGGCAAGCGGTGCGCTGCGCCGCGAAATCCAGCCGGCCGCCAGGAACGCGACCAGCAACGCCGGTGCGACCACGTAGCCGCCATAGGTCGGGGTGAAACCGCTGAACACGTCGCGTGCGGTGGTGCTCCAGCGCACGCCGGAAACATCGACACCGAGCGAGGCCAGGCCCTGCAGGTTGTACTGGGTTTGCACCACCGCGCCCCAGACCACCGCGAACAGCACCGCGACGAGGAAAGACAGCGCCAAGCGTCCGAAGTCATGGGTCTTCACGGCATGTTCTCCCGGATCGTGAGGAAATGCGGCACACGCGCATTGCATGATGCTGCAGCCATTTTTCCCATTATTCGCGTAGAGGTGCAGTGATGATCCGCAGCCTGAAGACGCATGGTTTGAAGCTGATGTGCGCCGCCGTTTGCGCGGCGGCCGCGGCGACGGCGCAGGCATCTACCCTGCAGGTGCAGACGCTGGCCGATGGTCTTGAGCATCCGTGGTCGGTCGCGTTCCTGCCCGACGGCAGGATCCTGGTCACCGAGCGCACGGGACGGCTGCGGGTGGTCCAGGACGGCCAGCTGCTCGCCGAACCGGTGGCGGGACTGCCCGAGATATTCGTGTCCGGCCAGGCCGGCCTGTTCGACGTGCTGCCGGCGCGCGACTTCGAGGACAGCGGCGTGCTGTACCTGTCGTTCGCGCATGGCGACAAGGACGCCAACCACACCCGCATCGTGCGTGCGCGGCTGGTCGACGGCGCGCTCGCCGAGGTCACCCCGGTGTTCACCACGCACCCGGCCAAGTCCGGCGACGTGCACGCCGGCGGGCGCCTGCTCAAGCTGCCCGACGGTACCCTGCTGCTCGGCCTGGGCGACGGCTTCTTCTTCCGCGAGGAGTCGCAGAAGCTGGACAGCCACATGGGCACGATCGTGCGCATCCATACCGACGGCCAGGTGCCGGCCGACAACCCCTTCGTCGGCCGCGACGGCGTCCTGCCGGAGATCTACAGCTACGGCCACCGCCACGTGCAGGGCCTGGTCCATGATCCGGCCTCCGGCCGCATCTACGCCCACGAGCACGGTCCGCGCGGCGGCGACGAGCTCAACCTGATCGAACCGGGGCGCAACTACGGCTGGCCGGTGATCACCTACGGCCGCGACTACAGCCGCGCCCTGATCAGTCCGTTCACCGAGCGCGACGGCATGGAGCAGCCGCTGCTGCAGTGGACGCCGTCGATCGCACCCGGCGGCCTGGCCCTGTACGACGGGGCACTGTTCCCCGAATGGCGCGGCGACCTGTTGGTGGCCGCGCTGGCCGAGAAGAGCCTGCGCCGGGTCAGCCTGGCCGGCGGCGCGCCGGGGCCGCAGGAGGTCTTGCTGCAGGACCTGGGCGAGCGCATGCGCGACGTCAAGATCGGTCCCGACGGAGCCCTGTACGTACTGACCGACGAGCCCGAGGGCCGGCTGCTGCGGTTGGTGCCCGGGGGGTGACATCCCCGGAGCGGCCGGCGTGGCCGCCCGGTAGGCGCAGACCCGATCCGGGACGCTGCGTACCGCCCCCACGGCGGCAGCGGAGGGCGGTTACGGTCTATAATGGCGCGCTTCCCCTACTCCGGGTATGCCGATGCTGCGCATCCAGGCCGAAGCGCTCACCTACGACGACGTCTCGCTCGTCCCCGCCCATTCCACCGTGCTGCCCAAAGACGTGTCCCTGGCCACGCGGTTCACCCGTGACCTGCGCATCAACCTGCCGATCGTGTCGGCGGCGATGGACACGGTCACCGAGGCCCGCCTGGCCGTGGCCATGGCGCAACTGGGCGGCATCGGCATCCTGCACAAGAACCTGACCGCCGAGCAGCAGGCGGCCGAGGTGGCCAGGGTCAAGAAGTTCGAGTCCGGGGTGATCCGCGATCCGATCACGGTCCGGCCCGACACCACCATCCGCGAAGTACTCGAGCTGACCCGCGCCCGCAACATCTCCGGCGTGCCGGTGGTCGATGATGCCGGCCAGCTCACCGGTATCGTGACCCGCCGCGACATGCGCTTCGAGACCGAGCTGGACGACCCGGTCCGCCACATCATGACCAAGAAAGACCGGCTGGTCACGGTGGGCGAGGATGCCAGCGACGAGGAAGTGCTCAAGCTGCTGCATCGGCACCGCATCGAGAAGGTGCTGGTGGTCAACGGCGACTACGCCCTGCGCGGCCTGATCACGGTCAAGGACATCCAGAAGAAGACCGACAACCCCAACGCCGCCAAGGACAGCGCCTCGCGGCTGCTGGTCGGCGCGGCGGTCGGGGTGGGCGGCGACACCGAGCAGCGGGTCGAGGCGCTGGTGGCCGCCGGCGTGGACGTGGTCGTGGTCGACACCGCGCACGGCCACTCGCAGGCGGTGGTCGACCGCGTGGCCTGGGTCAAGAAGAACTTCCCGCAGGTGCAGGTGATCGGCGGCAACATCGTCACCGGCGAGGCCGCGCTGGCGCTGTACGACGCCGGCGCCGACGCGGTCAAGGTCGGCGTGGGCCCGGGTTCGATCTGCACCACGCGCGTGGTCGCCGGCGTGGGCGTGCCGCAGATCACCGCCATCGACCTGGTCGCCGAGGCGCTGCAGGACCGCATCCCGCTGATCGCCGACGGCGGCATCCGCTACTCGGGCGACATCGGCAAGGCGATCGCGGCGGGCGCGTCCACGGTGATGATCGGCGGCCTGTTCGCCGGTACCGAGGAATCGCCCGGCGAGATCGAACTGTTCCAGGGCCGCAGCTACAAGAGCTATCGCGGCATGGGCTCGCTGGGTGCGATGGAGAAGGGGTCCAAGGACCGCTATTTCCAGGACGCCTCCGACGCCGACAAGCTGGTGCCGGAAGGCATCGAGGGCCGGGTCCCGGTTCGCGGCCCGCTCTCGGGGGTGATCCACCAGCTCGTCGGCGGCCTGCGCGCCACCATGGGCTACGTCGGGTGCGCGAGCATCGAAGAGATGCGCAGCAAGCCCAAGTTCGTGGTGATCACCGGCGCCGGCCAGCGCGAGAGCCACGTCCACGACGTGCAGATCACCAAGGAACCGCCGAACTACCGGATGGGCTGAGGCAGGCCGCTTGCGCGGCACTGCCGCGCGGCCTGCCGAACGCCCGGCCATGGGCGAAGACGGGGTGTTTGCGAGGCATTGCCTCGCACCCCGGCAGAGCGCCCGGCGCGCTGCGCCGGGCCGGATGCGCCCCATCAGCCGCAACGCCGTTGCATTCGAGCCATCAATTAGCGACATCCCTTCGCATCAGACACCGCCGATGACCGACATCCACAGCGACAAGATCCTCATCCTCGACTTCGGCGCGCAGTACACCCAGCTGATCGCCCGCCGCATCCGCGAGCTCGGCGTCTACTGCGAGATCTGGGCCTGGGACCACGACCCAGCCGAAATCGCCGCGTTCGCGCCGAAGGGCATCATCCTTTCCGGCGGCCCCGAATCCACCACCGAGGAAGGCTCGCCGCGCGCGCCACAGCAGGTGTTCGACTCGGGCCTGCCGCTGCTGGGCATCTGCTACGGCATGCAGACCATGGCCGTGCAGCTGGGCGGCGCCACCGAGGCGGCCGACCAGCGCGAGTTCGGCCATGCCGAGGTCTCGCTGGTGGCGGCCGACCGCCTGTTCGAGGGGCTGAAGGACCATCCGGGCTCGCCGCCGCGGCTGGACGTGTGGATGAGCCACGGCGACCACGTCGCGGTCGCCCCGCCGGGCTTCACCACCACCGCCAGGACCGACCGCATCCCGGTCGCGGCCTTCGCCGACGACGCCCGCCGCTGGTACGGCGTGCAGTTCCATCCCGAAGTCACCCACACCAAGCAGGGCCAGGCGCTGCTGCGCCGCTTCGTGGTCGACATCTGCGGCTGCCGGACCCTGTGGACCGCGGCCAACATCATCGAAGACCAGGTCGCGCGCGTGCGCGACCTGGTCGGCACCGACGAAGTCGTCCTCGGCCTGTCCGGCGGCGTCGATTCCTCGGTGGTGGCCGCGTTGCTGCACCAGGCCATCGGCGACCAGCTGACCTGCGTGTTCGTCGACACCGGCCTGCTGCGCTGGCAGGAAGGCGACCAGGTCATGGCCACCTTCGCTGGCGCGTCCGACACTCATGGCCTGGGCATCAAGGTGATCCGGGTCGATGCCCGCGAGCGCTACTTCAAGGCGCTGGAAGGCATCGCCGACCCGGAGGCCAAGCGCAAGGTCATCGGCAACCTGTTCGTGGAGATCTTCGAGGAAGAGTCGGGCAAGCTGAAGAACGCCAAGTGGCTGGCCCAAGGCACGATCTACCCGGACGTGATCGAGTCGGCCGGCAGCAAGACCGGCAAGGCCCACGTCATCAAGAGCCACCACAACGTTGGCGGCCTGCCCGAGCACATGAAGCTGGGACTGGTCGAGCCGCTGCGCGAGCTGTTCAAGGACGAGGTGCGCCGGTTGGGCGTGGAACTGGGCCTGCCGCGCGAGATGGTCTACCGCCACCCGTTCCCGGGCCCGGGCCTGGGCGTGCGCATCCTCGGCGAGGTCAAGCCCGAGTACGCCGAACTGCTGGCCAGGGCCGACGCGATCTTCATCGATGAACTGCGCAAGGCCGACCTGTACGACAAGACCAGCCAGGCCTTCGCCGTATTCCTGCCGGTCAAGTCGGTCGGCGTGGTCGGCGACGCCCGCGCCTACGAGTGGGTGATTGCCTTGAGGGCGGTCGAAACCATCGACTTCATGACCGCGCACTGGGCGCACCTGCCGTACGAGTTCCTCGGCCGGGTGTCCAATCGCATCATCAACGAGCTGCGCGGCGTCTCGCGCGTGGTCTACGACATCAGCGGCAAGCCGCCGGCGACGATCGAGTGGGAATGAGCCCGGCGCCACGGCCGTTCGGACCGGTGACCACCGACTGAATCCCATCCCGTCCTCACCGCGTCGTCACGACGGTTGACGGCGCGCTGTGCCACGATCGGCGCCTCGGCACGAGGGGCAGGGGAGGGGCGGATGAGCCCGGAGAAGATCGCGTTCCTGGCGGGCGGTGGTGAGCTGGGTGCGCTGATGCGCGGGTACGATTGGGCCGCCACGCCGCTCGGCACGCCCGAGGACTGGCCGCAGAGCCTGAAGACCGCGGTGCGGATCATGCTCACCTCGCGCCAGCCCATCTGGATCGGCTGGGGCGAGGACCTGCTCTACCTCTACAACGACCCGTACAAGTCGATCATCGGCGGCAAGCATCCCCGGGCGCTGGGTCGGCCGACCCGCGAGGTGTGGCAGGAAATCTGGCCGGAGATCGGCCCGATGCTGGCCACCGCGATGAAGGGCGACGAAGGCACCTACGTCGAGGAGCAGCTCCTGATCATGGAGCGCAACGGCTATCCCGAGGAGACCTACTACACCTTCTCCTACAGTCCGATCCCGAACGACGACGGCGGCGCCGGCGGCATCATCTGCGCGAACACAGACGACACCCGGCGGGTGATCGGCGAGCGCCAGATCACCCTGCTCAAGGAACTGGCGGCGCGGACCGCCAACGCACGCGACCAGAGCGAGGCCTGCGAGCGCTGCGCGCAGGCGCTGGCGACCAACCCGCGCGACCTCCCGTTCGCGCTGCTCTATCTGGCGGACGGCCAGGACGGTTACCGCCTGGTCGCCCGCAGCGGACTCGGGCGCGGGCATCCGGCCGCGCCGGAACTGCTCGCCGCCGGCGACGCGTCCTGGCCGGTGGCCCAGGCGCTCGAGGCGCATGCGCCGCAGCAGGTGGCGGACCTGCAGGCGCGCTTTTCCGGTGCGTTCGCGTCCGATCCGGGCCAGCCGCTGCCGTCGCGCGCGGTGGTGTTCCCGATCCTGGCCTCGGGCGAGGCCGGCCGCGCCGGCGCGCTGGTGGTGGGACTCAACCCCCACCGCCTGTTCGACGAGTCCTACCGTGGCTTCCTCTCGCTGGTGGCCGGGCAGATCTCCACCGCGCTGGCCAATGCCGAAGCCTACGAGGAGGAACGCCGCCGGGCCGAGGCGCTGGCCGCGCTGGACGCGGCCAAGACCCTGTTCTTCACCAACATCAGCCACGAGTTCCGCACGCCGCTGACGCTGATGCTGGGCCCGCTCGAGGACCTGCTGGCCGATACGGCGCGGCTGGACGGGCAGCATCGCGAACGGGTCGACCTCGCGCACCGCAACTCGTTGCGCCTGCTGCGCCTGGTCAACACGCTGCTGGACTTCTCGCGGGTGGAAGCCGGACGCATGAACGCCGTGTTCCGGCCGACCGACCTGGGCGCGTTGACCGCGGAACTGGCGTCGTCGTTCAAGGAAGCCACGCAGCGCGCCGGGTTGGCGCTGGACGTCGACGTGGCCGGCCTGCGCGAGCCGGTCCACGTGGACCGCAGCCAGTGGGAAAAGATCGTCCTCAACCTACTGTCCAACGCCTTCAAGTTCACCTTCGAGGGCGCCATCGGAGTGACCCTGGAAGCCGTCGATGGCAGGGCGCGGCTGACCGTCAGCGACACGGGCATCGGCATTCCCACCCAGGAGCAGCCGCGCCTGTTCGAGCGCTTCCACCGGGTGCAGGGCGCGCAGGGCCGTTCCCATGAGGGCAGCGGCATCGGCCTGGCGCTGGTGGCCGAACTGGTCGGGCAGCATGGCGGGCAGATCCGGGTGGAGAGCGAAGAGGGGCGTGGCTCGCGCTTCATCGTCGAACTGCCTCTGGGAACCGCCCACCTGCCCGCCACGGGCGTGCAGGAGGACGCAGACCCGGACGGGGAAGCGATCGCAGAGGAGGCAGTGGGCGGCGTACGTGCGCGCTCGTTCGTCGAGGAGGCGATGCGCTGGCTGCCGGAGGCGCAACCGCCGGGCACCGGTCCGGACATGCTGCCGGCCGGCGGCGGCAGGGCGGAAGGCGGGCGCATCCTGCTGGCCGACGACAACGCCGACCTGCGCATGTACATCGCGCGCGTGCTGGGCGAGCGCGGCTGCGAGGTGGAGGTGGTCGGCGACGGCGAAGCCGCGCTGGAGGCGATCCGCCGCGCCCGTCCAGACCTGGTGATCAGCGACGTGATGATGCCGCGGCTGGACGGCTTCGGCCTGCTGCGCGCGATCCGCGGCGACGGCGCGCTGCGCGACATTCCGGTGATCCTGCTCTCGGCGCGCTCGGGCGAGGAGGCCCAGGTGGAAGGCCTGGACGCCGGCGCCGACGACTACCTGATCAAGCCGTTCTCGGCGCGCGAACTGGTGGCCCGGGTGGAGTCGCACCTGGCCATGGCCCGGCTGCGGCGCGAGGCCACCGCGGCGCTGCGCGAGAGCGAAGACCGCTTCCGCAACATGGCCGACCATGCACCGGTGATGATGTGGGTCACCGATGCCGAAGGCTACTGCCACTACCTCAACCGCTCCTGGTACGAGTTCACGGGCCAGGAGCGGGAGGCGAGCCTGGGCTTCGGCTGGCTGGAGGCGGTGCATCCGCAGGACCGCGCCGAAGCGGGCCGGGTGTTCCGCGAGGCCAACGCTGCGCAGGAGGCGTTCCGCATCGACTACCGCCTGCGCCACCAGGATGGCGGCTACCGCTGGGTGATCGACGCGGCCGCGCCGCGCTTCGACCCGGCCGGCGGCTTCGCCGGCTATGTCGGCTCGGTCCTGGACATCGACGAGCGCAAGTGGCAGGAAGCCCTGCGCGGCGTGCAGAACCGCATGCTCGAACTGGCGATCCGCGAGGGCGCGTTCGCCGACATCCTGGCCACGATCGCGCGGCTGGTCGAGGAGCATCTCGCGCCCGGTGCCGCGGTGTCGATCATGCTCGCCGACACCCTGCGCGGGCAGCTGCGCGAAGGCGCGGCGCCAGGCTTGCCGGCCGCGTTCCGCGAGGCGATAGACGGCACGGCCATCGCCGATGGCGCCGGCTCCTGCGGCAGCGCGGCCTTCCGCAAGGCGCCGGTGCATGCCTGCGACATCGCCACCGATCCGTCCTGGACCGGCCTGCGCGCGCTCGCCGTCGAGCACGGCCTGGGTGCCTGTTGGTCGATCCCGGTGCTGTCCGGGCGCGACGAGGTGCTGGGCGTGGTCGCCGTCTACCATCCGCAGCCGTGCACGCCGAGCGCGCGCGACATCGAGCTGGTCGAACTGGTCGGCCAGACCCTGTTGCTGGTAATCGAGCGCCGGCAGGTCCAGGAGGCACTGAGCGACGAGACCCGCGTGCTGGAGACGCTGAACCGCACCGGTTCGGCGCTGGTCGCGGAGCTCGACCTGGAGCGCCTGGTCCAGCGGGTGACCGACGCGGGCGTGGAGCTGACCGGCGCGCGCTTCGGCGCGTTCTTCTACAACGTCACCGACTCGGCCGGCGAGAGCTATACGCTCTACACCCTTTCCGGGGTGGATCGCTCGGCGTTCGCGAACTTCCCGATGCCGCGCAACACCGGCGTGTTCGCCCCTACCTTCACCGGGCAGGGCACGCTGTGTTCGGACGACATCACCCTCGATCCCCGCTATGGGCGCAACGCGCCGTACCGCGGCATGCCGGAGGGCCACCTGCCGGTGCGGAGCTACCTCGCGGTGCCGGTGGTGTCGCGGTCCGGCCAGGTTCTCGGTGGACTGTTCTTCGGCCACGAGCTGCCCGGCCGCTTCGGCGACCGCCACTGCCGGCTGGTCGAAGGCATCGCGGCGCAGGCGGCGGTGGCGATCGACAACGCGCGGCTGTACCAGGACGCGCAGCGCGAGATCGAGCGCCGGCGCGCGGTGGAGGAGGCGCTGCAGCTGCTCAACGAGCACCTGGAAAGCCGCGTGGCCGAGGAGATCGGCGTGCGCCGCCAGGCCGAGGCGGCACTGCAGCAGGCGCAGAAGATGGAATCGATCGGCCAGCTGACCGGCGGCATCGCCCACGACTTCAACAACCTGCTGCAGGTGATCTCCGGCAACCTGCAGCTGCTTTCCAAGGACACCGCGGGCAACCCCCGCGCCGAGCAGCGCGTGCAGAACGCACTGGCCGGCGTGTCGCGCGGGTCGCGGCTGGCCGCGCAGCTGCTGGCGTTCGGCCGGCGCCAGCCGCTGGAGCCGAAGGTGATCAACGTCGGCCGCTTCGTGCGTGGCCTGGACGACATGCTGCGCCGGGCGCTGGGCGAGGAGATCGAGATCGAGACCACCATCTCCGGCGGCCTGTGGAACACGCTGGCCGATCCGGGCCAGGTGGAGAACGCGCTGCTGAACCTGGCGATCAACGCCCGCGACGCGATGGGCGGCCGCGGCAGGCTGACCATCGAGGTGGGCAACGCCTTCCTCGACGACAACTACGTCAGGCTGCACGCCGACGTGCGCGCGGGCCAGTACGTGATGCTGGCGGTCACCGACACCGGCTGCGGGATCCCGCAGCACATCCTCGACAAGGTGTTCGAGCCGTTCTTCACCACCAAGCCGGAGGGCAAGGGCACCGGCCTGGGCCTGTCGATGGTGTACGGCTTCGCGCGGCAGTCCGACGGCCACGTGAAGATCTATTCGGAAGTGGGGCAGGGCACGACCATCAAGCTGTACCTGCCGCGCGCCAACGAGAACGAGGACCTGCTGGTCCCGATGGACCAGCAGCCGGCGGTGGGCGGCAGCGAGACCATACTGGTGGTCGAGGATGACGAGGAGGTGCGGGCGACCGCGGTGGAGATGCTCTCCGACCTGGGCTACCGCGTACTGCGCGCCGGCGATGCGGCCAGCGGCCTGGCCATCGTCGAGAGCGGCCTGCCGATCGACCTGCTGTTCACCGACGTGGTCATGCCGGGCACGATGCGCAGCCCGGAGCTGGCGCGCAAGGCGCGGGAGCGCATCCCCGGCATCGCCGTGCTGTTCACCTCCGGCTACACCGAGAACGCGATCGTGCACGGCGGGCGCCTGGACGAGGGTGTCAGCCTGCTGCCCAAGCCGTACACGCGCGAAAGCCTGGCGCGCAAGATCCGCCATGTGCTCGCCAACCGGCAGCAGGCCGCGGCCGCCACGGCGGCGTCCGCGCGCGCGCCGGCGGCAGGGGCGCCGGCAGGGGCGCCGGCCAGTCCGGCCGCGGCCGCCGTACCTGCGGGCGCCGACCGGCGCACCGTCCTGCTGGTGGAGGACGATGCGCTGATCCGCATGTGCTCGGCGGAGATCCTGCAGCTGCTGGGCCACGAGGTGCTCGAGGCGGGCGATGCCCTCGAGGCGGCGGCGATCCTGGATCGCCACCGCGTCGACCTGCTGTTGACCGACGTGGAGCTGCCGGGCGCATCGGGTATCGAACTGGCCCGCCAGGTGCGTGCCGCGTACCCCGGGCTGGGCCTGGTCTTCGCCACCGGCGACGAGGGTAGGCTGGACCGCGACCAATTCCCGGGCGCGGTGGTGCTGCGCAAGCCCTACGACCGCGCCGCGCTGGTAACCTGCCTGGCTGCGGTCCGGCAGCGGACCGACGGACAGGACTGAGGAGCAACGGAATCATGCAAGCGCGGGTTTTCGGCCGTACCGGCCGCAGGGTTGGCGAGATCGGCTTCGGTGCCTGGGCGATCGGGGCGGCCTGGGGCGAGGTGGACGACACCGAGTCCGTTGCCGCCCTGCATGCGGCTTTGGATGCGGGCCTGGATTTCATCGACACGGCCGACGTCTACGGCGACGGCCACTCCGAGCGTCTGATCGCGCGCGTGCTGAAGGAGCGCGGTGGCCAACGGCCGTTCGTGGCGACCAAGGCCGGGCGCCGCCTGCCGCAGCAGACGGTCGAGGGCTACAGCGCGGACAATCTCGAAGGCTGGATCGATCGCAGCCTGCGCAACCTTGAGACGGACTGCCTGGACCTGGTCCAGCTGCACTGCCCGCCGACCGACGCCTACTACCACCCGGAACTGTTCGAGCGGATGGAGCGGCTGGTCGAGCGCGGCAAGCTGCGCAACTACGGCGTCAGCGTCGAACGCGTCGAGGAAGCGCTGAAGGCGATCGAATACCCGGGCGTGGCCAGCGTGCAGATCATCTACAACATGTTCCGGCTGCGGCCGGCCGAGTTGTTCTTCCGCGAGGCCAAGCGCCGCGAGGTGGCGGTGATCGCGCGGGTGCCGCTGGCCAGCGGCCTGCTCAGCGGCAAGTTTGGCCGCGACACGAAGTTCGCGGCCGACGACCATCGCCAGTTCAACCGCCACGGCGAGGCCTTCGACGTGGGCGAGACCTTCTCCGGGGTGCCGTACGAGGTGGGCCTGGCCGCGGTGGAGAAGCTGCGGCCGCTGGTGCCGGAGGGGGCGACGCTGGCGCAGCTGGCGCTGCGCTGGATCCTGATGGACGAGGCGGTGACGGTGGTCATCCCGGGCGCGCGCAACGTGGCCCAAGCGCTAGGCAACATCGCCGCGGCGGCGCTGCCGGCGCTGCCGCAGGCGACCATGGACGCGGTGGCCCGGGTCTACGAGGCCGACATCCGGCCGCACGTGCACCAGCGCTGGTGAGCGACGGACGCCGCGACCGCATGAGCGACATTGCTTCCAACGACGACAGCGGCCTGGGCCCGCCGGACGTGGCGGCCGATGAACGCTGGATGCGCCATGCCTTCGCCCTGGCCGACCACGCCGAGCAGGCGTTCGACGAGATCCCGGTCGGCGCGGTGCTGGTCGGTGCCGACGGGCGACTGCTGGGCGAGGGCTGGAACCGCAACATCGCCGACCACGATCCCAGCGCACACGCCGAGATCATGGCCATGCGCGAGGCCGGACGGACGCTGGGCAACCATCGCCTGGTCGGCAGCACGCTGTACGTCACCCTGGAGCCCTGCGCGATGTGCGCCATGGCGCTGGTCCATGCGCGGGTGGCGCGGCTGGTTTACGGCGCCGCCGATCCCAAGACCGGGGCCTGCGGCAGCGTGTTCGACTTGCTGGCCGACCCGCGGCACAACCACCGCGTGGAAGTGCGCGGCGGTGTGCTGGGCGAGGAGGCCGGACGCCGGCTGAGCAACTACTTCCGCGCCAAGCGCGGCAAGCCGCCGCTGTAGGGCGCGGCTGCGCCTGCTGGCTGCTCTATCGGCCGCTGGCAGGGGAGCAAAGCACGAAATGCTGCATCCGTCCGAGATTCCGTCGTCCCGGCGCACCAGGACCCAGCGATTTGGCTTTTCGCCTGAAGCTCTGCCCGGTGCCCGAAAGGCACTGGGTCCCGGGAGACCAGACATTCGTCTGTGAAAAGCGCGCCGGGACGAGAGGGTAGTCAGACTCGGCTAGCCCGCATGGCCGGGGCAAGGCGACGGGTCAGCTGCCGCCGGTCCTGCGCTGCAACGGACGGTGATCCATCTCCTCGTTGATCGCCGTGACCGCCAAGGTCGATTCGCGCGCCAGCAGGATGCTGGCTGCGAACATGGCCAGCACGCCGATCGCGGCCAGCCAGATCGGCAGAGAGCCGAGCCTGTGCCCGGTGAAGGTGTCGACGGCCACCGCCAGGCTGGTGCCGACGAAGCAGCTGATCGCGACGTACAGCAGCTGGCCGGCGCGCAGGATGGTCAGGCTGCGCAGGCGCTGCAGGGCGACGCGGCGCTCGTACAGCGCCCGCTCGACATCGTCCTCGATCCCGCCCAGTTCGCGCAGCAGGGTGCGGGCGCGGTCGATGATGCGGGCCAGGCGGTTGTTGGCCGACAGCAGCAGCGAGGCGGTGGCGGTCAGGAAGAAGGCCGGCGCCAGCATCGCGGCGAGCACGGCGTGGGTGTTCGAGGAGTCCATGGGGCGGCCGATGCGGGGGGCTGCGTTATCATGCCAGCCCGCGCGCGGCTGGCAAGCGCGCACGAGCCGACGAGCGAGGACGCATGGCCATTGCAGCAGGACAGGACCGCCTGGTCTGGATCGACCTGGAGATGACCGGGCTGGATACCGGCAACGACTCGATCCTGGAAATCGCCACGGTGGTGACCGACTCGCAGCTGCAGGTGTTGGCCGAGGGCCCGGAACTGGCGATCGCCCATCCGCTGTCGGCGCTGGAGGCTATGGACGAGTGGAACCGCAACCAGCACCGCAAGTCCGGGCTGTGGCAGCGGGTGGTCGACAGCGACGTGACCCTGGCCCAGGCCGAGGCGCGCACGGTCGCGTTCCTCAGCCAGTGGGTGCCGGCCAAGGCCTCGCCGATGTGCGGCAACTCGATCTGCCAGGACCGCCGCTTCCTGCACCGGCTGATGCCGCGGCTGGAGCAGTACTTCCACTACCGCAATCTGGACGTGAGCACGCTCAAGGAACTGGCGCGGCGCTGGGCGCCGGACGTGCTGGCGGGCGTGCGCAAGCAGTCGGCGCACACCGCGCTGAGCGACGTGCACGACTCTATCGAGGAGCTGCGGCACTACCGCCGGCACCTGGCGAAGCTGGCGGCGGAGTAGGGCGCGCTATCAGCTGAGGCAGCGCAGGCGCGTTGCCGCGTTCCGGTGGCGGTGCTGTCGGGCCAGCCTATTTGCCGCACTCGAAATAACAAGAAGCACCGTCGTCCCCGCGTAGGCGGGGACCCAGCGACTCTCGCTCTCGACCGCTCGCCGCTAGAAGCCTGAAGTCACTGGGCCCCCACCTGCGCGGGGACGACGGGTCTGTGGATGGCGCGTTGAAGCCCGGAACGGCGTTCCGTCGTCAGGCGGCCTTGATCTTCGCCAGCCGCAGCCAGGTATCGACCACCGTGTCCGGGTTGAGCGACACCGACTCGATGCCCTCGGCCATCAGCCATTCGGCCAGGTCGGGGTGGTCGGACGGCCCCTGGCCGCAGATGCCCACGTACTTGCCCTTGGCGCGCGCGGCCTTGATCGCCATCGACAGCAGCTTCTTGACCGCCGGGTTCCGCTCGTCGAACAGGTGGGCCACGATCGAGGAGTCGCGGTCCAGGCCCAGGGTCAGCTGGGTCAGGTCGTTGGAGCCGATCGAGAAGCCGTCGAATATCTCCAGGAACTCGTCGGCCAGCAGCGCGTTGGACGGCACTTCGCACATCATGATGATCTTCAGCCCGCGCTCGCCCTGGCGCAGGCCGTTGGCGGCCAGCACTTCGACGACCTTGCGACCTTCCTCCAGGGTGCGCACGAACGGGATCATCACCCACAGGTTGTCCAGGCCCATGTCGTTGCGGACCTTGAGCACGGCCTTGCATTCCAGGGCGAAGGCGTCGGCGAAGGACGGATCGACGTAACGGCTGGCGCCGCGGAAGCCGATCATCGGGTTCTCTTCCTCCGGCTCGTAGCGGTGGCCGCCGATCAGGTTGGCGTATTCGTTGGACTTGAAGTCCGACAGGCGCACGATCACCGGGTGGGGCGCGACCGAGGCGGTGAGGGTGGCGATGCCCTCGGCCAGCCGGTCGACGTAGAAGCCGACCGGATCGGAGTAGCCGGCGACCTTGGCATCGATCTTCTTCTTCGTCTCCGCGTCCTGGCGGTCGTACTCCAGCAGCGCCTTGGGATGCACGCCGATGTGGCTGGCGATGATCATCTCCAGGCGCGCCAGACCGATGCCGGCATTGGGCAGCTGGCCGAAGTCGAACGCGCGCTCGGGGTTGGCCACGTTCATCATGATCTTCAGCGGCGCCGGCGGCATGTTGTCCAGGTCGGTGGTGGTGCGCTCGAAGGGCAGGGTACCGTCGTAGATGAAGCCGGTATCGCCCTCGGCACAGCTGACCGTCACTTCCTGGCCGTCGGCGATCTTCTCCAGCGCGTTGCCGGTGCCGACCACTGCCGGCACTCCCAATTCGCGGGCGATGATCGCCGCGTGGCAGGTGCGACCGCCGCGGTTGGTGACGATCGCCGCCGCGCGCTTCATCACCGGCTCCCAGTCCGGATCGGTCATGTCGGCGACCAGCACGTCGCCGGGCTGCACCCGGCTCATGTCGTCCAGCGAGCGGACCACGCGGGCCACGCCGCTGCCGATCTTCTGGCCGATGGCGCGGCCTTCGGCGACGACCTCGCCGCGCTGGCCCAGCGTGTAGCGCTCGATCTGGGTGGCCTTGGCCCGCGACTTCACCGTCTCCGGGCGCGCCTGGACGATGAACAGCTTGCCGCTGACACCGTCCTTGGCCCACTCGATGTCCATCGGCCGACCGTAGTGCTGCTCGATCACCAGCGCCTGCTTGGACAGTTCCTGCACGTCGGCGTCGGAAAGGGAGAACTTCGAACGCAACTCGGCCGGCGTGTCCTCGGTGCGCACGCGCTCGCCGGGCTGGTCCGAATAGACCATGCGGATCGCCTTGCTGCCCAGCGCGCGGCGCAGGATCGCCGGCTTGCCCTGGCGCAGGGTGGGCTTGTAGACGTAGAACTCGTCCGGGTTCACCGCGCCCTGCACGACCATCTCGCCCAGGCCGTAGCTGGCGGTCACGAACACCACGTCGCGGAAGCCGGACTCGGTGTCCAGGGTGAACAGCACGCCGGCTGCGCCCACGTCCGAGCGCACCATCAGCTGCACGCCGGCCGACAGGAACACGTCCTCGTGCTTGAAGCCGTGGTGCACGCGGTAGGCGATGGCGCGGTCGTTGTAGAGCGAGGCGAACACTTCCTTGACCTTGTGCACGACATCGTCGGCGCCGGTCACGTTGAGGAAGGTCTCCTGCTGGCCGGCGAAGGAGGCGTCGGGCAGGTCCTCGGCGGTGGCCGAGGAGCGCACCGCCACCGCGACATCACCGCCGCCGTTCTCCGCCGAAAGCTTCACGTAGGCCTCGCGGATGTCGCGGTCCAGGTCCGGCTGCAACGGCGCGTCGATCACCCAGCCGCGGATCTCGCCGCCGGCCGCGGTCAGCGCCGGCACGTCCTCCACGTCCAGCGTGGCCAGGCGGTCGTAGATGCGCTGGTGCAGGTCGTTGTGGGCGATGAAGGCCTTGAAGGCTTCGGCGGTGGTGGCGAAGCCGCCGGGGACGGAGACACCGAGGCCGGCGAGGTTGCCGATCATCTCGCCGAGCGAGGAATTCTTGCCGCCAACGCGGGCCAGGTCGGCCAGGCGAAGTTCGTGCAACCACAGGATGTTCTGGTTCAAGTGCGATGCTCCGTGGAGCCGTCGCCCGGCCGGGCGATGGCCGCCGTCCCGAGATATGTGGAACCGTTATGATGCGCCCCAGCATCGGGGCATATCAATCTTGAAAACGCGGCCGTTTTGGTGTTCGAGGGGGAAAACGCTTCCATGACCAGCATCCGCCCGGTCTTCTACATCTCCGATGGTACCGGTATCACTGCCGAGACCATCGGCCACAGCCTGCTCACCCAGTTCAGCGGTTTCCAGTTCCTGACCGACCGCCTGGCCTTCGTCGACGATGCCGAAAAGGCGCGCGAGGCGCGCGACCGCATCCGCGCCTCGGGCGAGCAGCACGGCGTGCGCCCGATCGTGGTCAATTCCTGCGTGGACGTGCAGCTGAGCATGATTCTGGCCGAGAGCGGCGCGCTGATGCTGGACGTGTTCGCGCCGTTCATCGAACCGCTGGAGCGCGAACTGGAGCAGCCGCGGCAGGCGCGGGTGGGCCAGGCGCACGGCATGGTCGACTTCGAGACCTACCACCGCCGCATCAACGCGATGAACTATTCGTTGACCCACGACGACGGCATGGCCTTCGACTACGAGGAAGCGGACGTGATCCTGGTCGGCGTGTCGCGTGCGGGCAAGACCCCGACCTGCGTCTACCTGGCGCTGCACTACGGGGTGAAGGCGGCCAACTATCCGTTGACCGACGGCGACCTGGAAAGCGAACGCCTGCCGCCGCGGCTGAAGGCGTGGCGACGCAAGCTGTTCGGCCTGACCATCGACCCGGAGCGGCTGCAGCAGATCCGCCAGGAACGCCGGCCGGATTCGCGCTACGCGCGACTGGAGACCTGCCGGCGCGAGGTGCAGGCGGCCGAGGCGATGTTCCGCATGGAGCGCATCCCGATGCTGAGCACCACGCATACCTCGATCGAGGAGATCTCGGGCAAGGTGCTGTCGACGTTGGGGCTGCAGCGGGAGATGTTCTGAACCGCGCGCCGCGCGCCGGCGCCCGCGCTCAGGCAAGGCAGGTCCCCAAGGTAGGCCTGGCGGGCGCCGCGGTCAATGCTGCCGCGATCGCTGCCCAGCGTGTAGCATCGGTCGCATGCAGCAGGTCACCCCCATTGGCACGCGCATTCCCCGGCTCAGCCGTTTCGGCTGGCTGATGGGCCTGTACGCGGAGAACCACGCGCGCCTGCAGCGCCTGTTCGTGCCGGCCAGGCTGGGCGAGGGCAGCCACGTGTCCAGCGTCGGTGACGGCCTGGACCTGCGCCTGGACGTGCTCGAGCGCCATCCGTACACGCTGGAGCTGCGCCTGACCTACGACCTGCGCGATCCGCTTACCGGCGAACCGGATCCGTCGGCCTACCTGCGGCTGTACACCGACGCGCGCCAGGTGGAGACCACACACTGCTACGTCGGCCGCCGCTGGCAGGACGTCATGGGCTTGTACCCGCCGCCGGCCGAACTGGTCGGCCACCGCCTGCGCATGAACACCTTCCTCGGCAAGTGGCTCGAGTACCTGGCCGAGCGCGGCCACGGGGTGGCCACGCTGCGGCCGGCCGCCAGACGCGTGGACGTGCCGGCGCTGCCGGTGCGCGAGCCGGCGCGGCAGTAGCCACGCCACCCGGACCGCGATGTCCTCCATCCCGTTGTCGGTCCTGGACCTGGCCCCGGTCTGCGAGGGCAGCGACGTCGCCACCGCGCTGGGCAACAGCCTGGATCTGGCCCGCCACGCCGAAGCGCTGGGCTACCGCCGCTTCTGGCTGGCCGAGCACCACAACATGCCGGGGATCGCCTCGGCCGCCACCGCGGTGCTGATCGCGCACGTCGCCGCCGGTACCCGCACGATCCGGGTCGGTGCCGGCGGGATCATGCTGCCGAACCATTCGCCACTGCAGGTGGCCGAGCAGTTCGGCACGCTGGCCGCGCTGCACCCGGGACGGATCGACCTGGGCGTGGGCCGGGCGCCGGGTACCGACCAGGCCACCGCGCGGGCGCTGCGTCGCTATTTCGAGGGCGCCGACCGCTTTCCGCAGGACGTGGAGGAGCTGCTTGGCCATTTCGAGCCGGCGCAGCCGGGACAGGCGGTCCGCGCCGTGCCCGGCGCCGGGCTGGACGTGCCGGTGTGGATCCTGGGCTCGAGCCTGTTCGGCGCGCAGCTGGCCGCCGCGCTGGGCCTGCCGTTCGCCTTCGCCTCGCACTTCGCACCGGACGCGATGGACCAGGCGTTGCTGCTGTACCACCGCGACTTCCGGCCGTCGGCGCGGCTGCGCCAGCCGTACGCGATGCTGGCAGTGAACGTGGTCGCGGCGGCGGAGGACGGCGCGGCGCGGCGGCTGTTCACCACGTCCCAGCAGGCGTTCGTGAACCTGCGCCGTGGCCGTCCCGGGCTGGTCCCGGCGCCGATCGACGACATCGAGGCCTACTGGACTCCCGAGGAGAAGGCCGGAGTGGAGCGGGCGCTGGCCTGCAGCGTGGTCGGCGGCCCGGACACGGTGGCGCGCGGGCTGGCCGCCTTCGCCGCCCGGCACCGGCCGGACGAACTGATGGTGGTGGCCAACGTCCACGACCACCGGGCCAGGCTGGAGTCGTACCGGATCACGGCACAGGCCTGGGGGGCGGCCGCGCCTGCCTGAACCGGCCGGCTGAATACGGTGGCCCGCCGGGCTCGCTATTCAGCAAAAATCCGGGTATCGTGCGCCCACTGTGTTTGCATGGGTCACCGTGAATCGTGGCCTGGTGCAGTCGATCTGACGATCGCGCTACATCGTTCCGCTTTGCTAAACGCCTGCAACCCAGTACCGCCCGGAACGCCGGTGCCGGTTATTTCCATTACTCAGTTGAGGAGTTAGCAATCATGTCCGATCGTCAGACCGGTACCGTCAAGTGGTTCAACGACGCCAAGGGCTTCGGCTTCATCACCCCGGAGAGCGGCGCCGACCTGTTCGTGCACTTCCGCTCGATCCAGGGCAATGGCTTCAAGTCGCTGCAGGAAGGCCAGAAGGTCTCCTTCATCGTCGTGCAGGGCCAGAAGGGCCTGCAGGCCGACCAGGTGCAGGCGCTGTAATCGCGCCGGCCCGCCGCAAGGCAGGTCACCACGAAACGCCGGGGGCGCGAGCCTCCGGCGTTTTTCGTTGTGGCGGTGGCGAAATGCGAGGATGGGTTCCCGCCCCACGGCGCCGGAGCCGGCCATGATCACCGTCCACCACCTGGAGAACTCGCGCTCGCAGCGCGTGCTGTGGCTGCTGGAGGAACTGGCGCTGCCGTACCAGCTGGTGCGCTATTCGCGCGACCCGAAGACCCTGCTGGCGCCGCCGGCGCTGCGCGCGGTGCATCCGCTGGGCAAGTCGCCGGTGCTGGTCGACGACGGCCACACCCTGGCCGAGTCGGGCGCCATCCTCGACTATCTGGTCGAGCGCTACGACCTCGCGCACACCCTGTCGCCGACGCCGCTGCCGGTGGATTCGCCCGAGCGGCTGCAGTACCGCTACTGGATGCACTACGCCGAGGGCTCGGCGATGCCGCCGCTGCTGCTGAGCCTGGTGCTGGCGCGGATCGGCGCCGCGCCGATGCCGTTCTTCGCCCGGCCTGTGGCCCGCCGCATCGTCGAGGGGGCGATGGCCGGCTTCGTCGGCCCGCAGCTCAGGTTGCACCTGGACTGGATGGAGGGCGCGCTGGCCCGCAGCGGCGGCTGGTTCGGCGGCGAGCGCTTCACCGCGGCCGACATCCAGATGAGCTTCCCGGTCGAGGCGGCGGCGGTGCGTGGCGGCCTGGAGCGGTACCCGCAGCTGGCCGACTTCCTGCAGCGGATCCACGAGCGGCCGGCCTACCAGCGGGCGCTGGCGCAGGGCGGGCCGTTCGCGCTGGCGGGTGGGTGAGGGCGCTTCTGTAGGAGCCGGGTTCAGCCGGCGACACGGGCGTCGGGAGAACGAGGGCGTCGCCTGTGCCAACGTGGCGTGTCGCCGGCTGAACCCGGCTCCTACAAAAAGGCGGGATGCGCCCCCATCTGGTTCCCATGCACATCGAATTCGACAACGCCTTCCTGCACGAACTGCCAGGCGACCCGGAATCCGGGCCGCGCGTGCGCGAAGTGCGGGAGGCGGCCTGGTCGCGGGTCGATCCGACCCCGGTGGCCGATCCGCGCCTGCTGGCGTGGTCGTCCGAGGCGGCAGCGCTGGTAGGGCTTGGGGCGGCCGACACGACCGATCCGGATTTCGCCCGCGTGTTCGGCGGCAATGCGCTGCTGCCGGGCATGCAGCCGTGGGCGGCCAACTACGGCGGCCACCAGTTCGGCAGCTGGGCCGGGCAACTGGGCGACGGGCGCGCGATCTCGCTGGGCGAGGCGCTGGGGACGGACGGCGGGCGCTGGGAACTGCAGCTGAAGGGCGCCGGGAAGACGCCGTACTCGCGCTTTGCCGACGGCCGCGCGGTACTGCGCTCCTCGGTCCGCGAGTTCCTGTGCAGCGAAGCGATGCACCACCTGGGCATCCCCACTACCCGCGCGCTCTCGCTGGTCGGCACCGGCGAGGCGGTGGTGCGCGACATGTTCTACGACGGCCATCCGCGGCCGGAGCCGGGCGCGGTGGTGTGCCGGATGGCGCCGACCTTCCTGCGCTTCGGCAGCTGGCAGTTGCCGGCCTCGCGCGGCGACACCGCGCTGCTGCGCCGGCTCGCCGACTACACCCTGCGCCACCACTTCCCGGACCTGGCCGGGCAGGGCGCGGCGGGCGACGCCGAATGGTTCGCGCAGGTGTGCGAGCGTACGGCATGGATGGTCGCCGGCTGGATGCGGGTGGGCTTCGTCCACGGGGTGATGAACACCGACAACATGTCGATCCTCGGCCTGACCATCGACTACGGGCCCTACGGCTGGATCGAGGACTACGACCCGGACTGGACGCCGAACACCACCGACGCGCAGGGCCGCCGCTATCGCTTCGGCACCCAGCCGCAGGTGGCCTACTGGAACCTGACCCGGCTGGCGCAGGCGCTGGCGCCGCTGTTCGCCGACGTCGCGCCGCTGGAGGCGGGCCTGGCACGCTTCGGCGCGGCCTGGGCGCAGGCCGAGCGCGACCTGGTCGCGCGCAAGCTGGGCCTGGCCGATTGCGGCGAGGACGACCTGCGCCTGTTCACCGCGCTGCAGGATCTGCTGCAGGCCGGGCAGGTCGACATGACCCTGTTCTTCCGCGGGCTGACCGGGCTGGATCCTGCGGTGCCGGCGCTGGACGCGTTTGCCCATGCGTTCTACGACGCGCAGGCCCGGGCGTCGGTCGAAGCGCCGCTGCGCGAGTGGCTGGCGCGCTACGCCGCGCGGCTGGCCGACGACCCACTGGATGCGGTGCAGCGGCGCGAAAAGATGCGCCTGGCCAACCCGCGCTACGTGCTGCGCAACTGGCTGGCGCAGGAGGCCATCGACCAGGCCGAGCAGGGCGATGCCACCGGCATCGCGACCCTGCTGGATGTGATGCGGCGGCCGTACGAGGACCAGCCCGGCCGCGCGCACTACGCCGGCAAGCGGCCGGAATGGGCGCGGCATCGCGCAGGCTGTTCGATGCTGTCGTGCAGTTCCTGAGTTCGCAGCCGTCGTCCCGGCGCGCTTCACAGACGAATGCCTGGTCTCCCGGGACCCAGGGACTTTTGGCTTTGCCGCAGAAGAGTTGGCGGGCGCAGAAGCTAAAGACACTGGGTCCCGGCGTTCGCCTGGATGACGGTACCCATGCGGCGCATGGCAATCCGGCCTAGCATCCGCATTCCCGTCATCACTGACCGACCCCGCATGCCACCCGATTCCCCGACCGAGTCCGCCTGGGCGTCCCTCATTCGCGATGTGCCGGATTTCCCGTCACCCGGCATCGTGTTCAAGGACATCGCGCCGCTGCTGGCCGACGCCGATGCCTTCGCGGCCATGCTCGCCGCGCTCGCCGGCCCGTGGCGCGGGGCCGGCATCGACGCGGTGGCGGGCATCGAGTCGCGCGGTTTCATTCTCGGTGCAGCGCTGGCGCGGGAACTGGATGCCGGCTTCGTGCCGCTGCGCAAGCCGGGCAAGCTGCCGGGTGCGGTGCTGGAAGAGGCCTACGCGCTGGAATACGGCAACGACCGCCTGCAGCTCCAGGCCGAGGCGATGCCGCCCGGTGCGCGCGTGCTGCTGGTCGACGACGTGCTCGCCACCGGCGGCACCCTCGCCGCGGGCGCACGCCTGTTGCAGCGGCAGGGCGCGCAGGTGGTCGGTGCCGCGGTGCTGATCGAACTGGCGGTGCTGCAGGGACGGATGCGCTGGCCCTGCGCGGCCCCGTTGCGCTCGTTGCGGGTGGTCTGACTCCACTGCGCATGCGACTGCGGGCGGCATCTGCGGCGGAACCACCGGAGTGTCGCCTGTGCCGACGGCGTCGGGTCGCGGTCATGCCCGCTCCTACACACAAGGGCGACGTCGCGACGGCTCTCCTGTAGGAGCGGACTTCAGTCCGCGACACGAACGTCGGGATTACGAGGCCGTTGCCTGTGCCAACGGCATCGGGTCGCGGCCATGCCCGCTCCTACACAAGGGTGACGGCGCGACGGCTCTCCTGTAGGAGCGGACTTCAGTCCGCGACACGAGCGTCGGGACTGCGAGGGCGTCACCTGTGCCGACAAGTCGGTCGCCAGGCAATCGCTTCGAACCGCGGGTGCCTCCTGCAATGCGCTCAGAGCGGACGCACGCGGAAGCGGCGGCCCTTGATCTTGCCGGCTTCCAGCCGCTTCAGCGCCCGCGGTGCCTCTTCGCGGGCGATGGCCACGTACGAGCGGGTGGCATGGATCGCGATCCTGCCGATCGCGCTGGCCGGCAACCCGGCCTCGCCGGTCAGCGCACCGAGGATGTCGCCCGGACGCAGCTTGTCGGTCTTGCCGCCGTCGATGCGCAGGGTGGTCATCGGCGCCTGCGCCGGCTGCGCGGGCCGGCCGGTGGCCAGCGGCGAGGACTCGCGCCGCGGCGGTGCGTCCTGGGCGGCGGCGACCATCTCCGCGCGCGCGTTCTCGCGCGGCGCCACCAGGCTCAGCGCCAGGCCGCGGCGGCCGGCGCGGCCAGTGCGGCCGATGCGGTGGCGGTAGGCGTCCACGTCGGTCGGCAGTTCGTAGTTGAGCACCGCGGCCAGGTCTTCCACGTCGATGCCGCGCGCGGCCACGTCGCTGGCGACCAGGACATTGCAGCTGCGGTTGGCCAGCTGCAGCAGCACCTCGTCGCGGTCGCGCTGTTCCATGTCGCCGTGCAGCGCCAGCGCCGAGAAGCCGAACTGGCGCAGCGAGCCGGCCACTTCGTCCACCTCCTTGCGGGTGTTGCAGAACACCAGCGCCGACTCCGGGCGGTAGCGCAGCAGCAGGCCGGCTACCGCCTTCTGCCGGTGCGCCGGATCGACGTCGAAGAAGCGCTGTTCGATCGCCGGCGCGCCTTCGGTGCCCTCGTGCGCCACTTCCACTGGTTCGCGCAGCAGTTGCCGGGCCAGTTCGCGGATCTCTTCCGGGAACGTGGCCGAGAACAGCAGGGTCTGCCGGTGCTTGTCGCAGCGCCCGGCGATCTCGCGCACCGGCTCCTCGAAGCCCATGTCGAGCATGCGGTCGGCCTCGTCCAGCACCAGCGTGCGCACGCCGCCCAGGTGCAGCACGCGCTTGCGGGCCAGTTCCTGCACCCGGCCGGGGGTGCCGACCACCACCTGCGGATCGTGGGCCTGCAGCGAGGTGATCTGCGGCTCCAGCGCGGTGCCGCCGGTGAGGATGCTCAGCTTGAGGTTGGGGATGCCGGTGGCCAGCTTGCGCAGCTGCTTGCCGACCTGGTCGGCCAGTTCGCGGGTCGGGCACAGCACCAGCGCCTGTGCGCGGGTTACCGCCGGGTCCAGCCGCTGCAGCAGGCCCAAGCCGAAGGCGGCGGTCTTGCCGCTGCCGGTCGGCGCCTGCGCGATCAGGTCGCGGCCTTCGAGGATCGGCGGCAGCGACGCGGCCTGGATCGGGGTGGCGGTGGTGTAGCCGAGCGCATCCAGGCCGGGACGGAGGGCAGGGGACAGCGGCAGCGAGGCGAAGTCGGTCATGCGCCATTTTCGCAGGTCGCGGCGGCGAACGGGCGAACGGTGCCGCACGCGCCGCCGGTACAATGCACACATGCCCCTGATTACCCTGCAGAACGTCGACTACAGCGTCGGCGGCCCGTTGTTGCTGGACCATGCCGACCTGTCGATCGAACCGGGCGAGCGCATCGCCCTGATCGGCCGCAACGGCGCCGGCAAGTCGACCTTGCTCAAGCTCATCGCCGGCGACCTGGCGCCCGACGACGGCCAGGTCCGGGTCCAAGCCGGGGTGCGCATCGCCCGGCTGGAGCAGGAAGTGCCCGGCGGTACCGGCGGCAGCGTGTTCGACGTGGTCGCCGCCGGCCTGGGCGAACTTGGTGCCTGGCTGGCCGACTTCCACCACCTCAGCCACGCACCCGAGTACGACGCGGCCGCGGTGTCGCGGGTGCAGGCGAAGATCGACGCGGCCGACGGCTGGGCCCTGGACCGGCGCGTGGGCGAGGTGCTCGACCGGCTGGAGCTGGACGGCGAGGCGGTGTTCGGGCTCCTGTCCGGCGGCATGAAGCGGCGCGTGCTGCTGGCGCGCGCACTGGTGTCGGCCCCGGACCTGCTGCTGCTGGACGAGCCGACCAATCACCTGGACATCGAGGCGATCGACTGGCTGGAGTCGTTCCTGAAGGAATGGAGCGGCAGCGTGGTGTTCGTCACCCACGACCGCCGTTTCCTGCGTGCGCTGGCCACCCGCATTGTCGAGATCGACCGCGGCCGGATCAGCAGCTGGCCGGGCGACTGGGACAACTACCTGCGCCGGCGCGAGGAGCGCCTGCACGCCGAGGCGCAGGAGAACGCGCGCTTCGACAAGCTGCTGGTGCAGGAGGAAGCCTGGATCCGGCAGGGCATCAAGGCCCGCCGCACCCGCGACGAAGGCCGGGTGCGCCGGCTCAAGGCCATGCGCACGGAGCGCGCGCAGCGGCGCGAGCTGGCCGGCAACGTGCGCATGGAGGCGGCGCAGGGCGAGTCCTCGGGCAAGAAGGTGATCGAGGCGAAGGACGTGTCGTTCGCCTACGGCGATCGCGTGCTGGTCCGCGACTTCTCCACCACCGTGCTGCGCGGCGACCGGATCGGCCTGATCGGCCCCAACGGCAGCGGCAAGACCACGCTGCTCAAGCTGCTTCTGGGCGAACTGCCGCCGCGGCAGGGCGAAATCAGGCTCGGGACCAACCTGCAGGTGGCCTACTTCGACCAGTACCGCGCCGCGCTGCGCGAGGACTGGAATGCGATGGAGAACGTCGCCGGCGGCCAGGACTTCGTCGAGCTCAACGGCAGCCGCAAGCACGTGCTGGCCTACCTGCAGGACTTCCTGTTCACCCCGGAGCGGGCGCGGGCGCCGATCACCCGCCTGTCCGGCGGCGAGCGCAACCGGCTGTTGCTGGCGCGGCTGTTCGCCCAGCCATCCAACCTGCTGGTGATGGACGAGCCGACCAACGACCTGGACGTGGAGACGCTGGAGCTGCTGGAGGAACTGCTGGCCGACTATGCCGGCACCCTGCTGCTGGTCAGCCACGACCGCGACTTCCTCGACAACGTGGTGGCCTCGACCCTGGCCATGGAGGGCGGGGGCCGCGTCGGTGACTACGTGGGCGGCTACACCGACTGGCTGCGGCAGCGGCCGGCGCCGGCGGATGCAGTCGCACCGAAGTCCGTCGCCAAGGACGTGGCGCCTGCGGAAACGCCTGTTGCTGCGTCAATGCCGACCGCATCCGGGGCCAAGCGCAAGCTCAGCTACAAGGATGCGCGCGAGCTCGAGCAGCTGCCGGCGCGGATCGAGGCGCTGGAAGGCGAACTGGCGGCCCTGGCGGCGGCGATGTCCGATGCCGCGTTCTACCAGCAGGATGCCGGCGCGGTGGCCGCGCATACGCAGCGCATGGCCGCCGCGCAGGCCGAGCTGGATGCGGCCTATGCGCGCTGGGCGGAACTGGACGGCTGAACCGCCGTCGTCCCGGCGGACGCCGGGACCCAGTGACTCTCGCTCTTTCGGCGACCGTTGCCGGCCAAAGGCAAGGACGCTGGTCCCGGCGTTCGCCGGGGCGAGGGGCTTTCACCCGTGATGGCCTTGGACTTGCCCGGCGCTCCCGCCTTCCACCGCCAGGAATGCCCAGAACGGTACTCCCGCACCGGCCCACCACTGCGACGCCTCCTGCAGGATGCCGACCAGGGTCTCCAGGTCGTGCGGCCGCGTCGTCTGCAGTTGCCCGGCCGCCTCGAACAGCAGCGCGTACCCCGGCGCCGGCAGCCATTCCAGGTCGCGCAGCGCGTCCATCAGCGCGTCCCAGTTGCGCCCCCAGCCCGAGGGCAGGTCCAGCACCGTGCCGAGCCGCAGCAGCAGCGCCTGCTTGTCGCGGCATCCATCCAGGTCGATCCGGCGCACCAGCAGTCCCGCATCGCGCGCGGCGGCGGCCAGCGCGGGCAGGTCGGCCGCGTCGACCTCGTGGACGCCGGCCTGCGAGGCGTCGTCCAGGCCGATGTCGAATCCGGACTGGCTCATTGCCGGTGCTCCGTCGCGGGCGGCTGGAAGGCGCGGAAGCTGCCGTAGTGGTCGGCAGTGTAGTACCAGTCGCGCGGCGGGTCGCCACCGGTGACGATCCGCCGCGCGCCGCGATGCGACAGGCCCGGCGTGGGCACGGTGTATTCGCGGTAGTAGCCGTGCGTCCGCGCCGGCAGGCGGCGTTCGCGGTTGCCGAACACGCTGCCGTCCTGGCGGTGGGGATGCGGTGCGCCGAACTGGATCCGCCGGATCACCGGGGCGGCTTCCACCGGCAGGAACGCGGGCAGCTCGGCTTCGGCGGAGGCGGTGACGACGCCCGCCTGGATCGCGGGCGCGGGCTGCAGCCGTCCCGTGCCGGACCAGAGCAGCCAGGCCGTCGCGGCCAGGATGGCGGCGGCGGACAACGGCAGGAGGGAGCGGGGAAGGCGCATGCGCGGAACGTCGAACGGACGCGTCGCAGTATGCGCGAGCGTGCCGGCCGCTGCTTGAACGCAGCCGTGGCCGTTGCGGTCCGCTTCACGCGACGGAAACCGCGGCCGGGGCATGCTGCGCTTCCTGCGTCGCCCACGCCGGAATGCAGCATTCCCCAGCCGGCTCGACTGGCATCTTGGTTGCGTGCGCCGGCATCCCTACACTGTTGCCCGCCGCGCCCGGGACCGCCGGGCACGAAATCCAAGGAGACCACCGTGGCCTATACCCTCCCCGAGTTGCCGTATGCCTACGATGCGCTGGAGCCGCACATCGATACGGAGACGATGAAGATCCACCACACCAAGCACCACCAGACCTACATCAACAACGTCAACGCCGCGCTGGAAGGCACCGAGTACGCCGACCTGCCGGTCGAGGAACTGGTGGCCAAGCTGAAGACGCTGCCGGAGAACCTGCAGGGCCCGGTGCGCAACAACGGCGGCGGCCATGCCAACCACAGCCTGTTCTGGACCGTCCTGTCGCCCAAGGGTGGCGGCGAGCCGAAGGGCGACGTGGCCAAGGCGATCGACAAGGACCTGGGCGGTTTCGAGAAGTTCAAGGAGGCCTTCACCAAGGCCGCGCTGACCCGTTTCGGCAGCGGCTGGGCCTGGCTGAGCGTGACCCCGGACAGGAAGGTGGTGGTCGAGAGCAGCGCCAACCAGGACAGCCCGCTGAGCGACGGCAACACGCCGATCCTGGGCCTGGACGTGTGGGAGCACGCCTACTACCTGAAGTACCAGAACCGCCGCCCGGACTACATCGGCGCGTTCTACAACGTGGTCGACTGGGACGAGGTCGAGCGCCGCTACCAGGAGGCGGTGAAGTAAGGCCCAGCGCCACTGCGGGATGCGCAAACGCCCTGGTCATGGCCAGGGCGTTTCGCTTGTGGACGACGCGCGTTTTCGCCTGCGCCGTCGCTTTCTGTAGGAGCCGGGCTTGCCCGCGACCCGATGCCATGCCGGTAGGTGCGAAAAAAGGTTCCTGGCCCGTTTGGGGATGGCCGCGACGGCCAAAGCAACCGCAACCGCAAGAGCGCCGGGCTTGGGCGGCTTCGGGCTGAGCCGCGGCAGGCCGGGTGCGTTGCGGTCGTCTCGGCGGCACATCCGTGTGCCGACTCGCCGACGCGGCCATCCATGGCCGCTGCCGCAACACACCCGCACCGCCACGTCTTCGGGGACGTCGGGGTTGTGGCTCCGTTCCGGCGTCCAGAAGCAACGGCCGTCGTTGCGCTGTTCTGTAGGAGCCGGACTTACCCGCGACCCGACGCCGCCGGCCTAGGCGACACCCTCGTGATCCCGACGCCCGTATCGCCGACTGAAGTTGGCTCCTACAGGAGAGCGGCCGCGCCGTGGCTGTTGTAGGAGCCGGGTTCAGCCGGCGACACGACGCCCTCGGCACGGGCAACGCCCTCATGGTTCCGACGCCCGTGTCGCCAGCAAGCTGAGCTCCTACATAAGGCAATGCCGTCGCAGACCTTGTCCCCCTCCATTTCGCCGCAGGCCAAGGGCGCTAGATCAGGCAGAGTCGGTCTGGATACTGAGATGGTGACGTCTGTGGCGACTAGCGTTGTACAGCGGTTGGGTGCGTACGGGGACATGCGCACGGCGTGACCGCTACAAATGCCATTCTACGTTGACTGTTCTCGGGAGCCCGACAGATACGGGCGTCGGGGAGTCGCCATGCACTGGATCACACATCCAACCTATGCAGCGCCGCAGGACCATCAACAGACAGAAGCCTATCCGCTAGTCGTACATCGGCGTAGCGATCCAACGATCAATCGGCGGCTGGTGATCTTTGTGCATGGGTTGGGCGGCAGTCGATACGGTACGCACGCTACTTGGCGTTATTTCCCGTCGATGCTGTTCGATGACCTTCCCGATGTCGACATCGGCCTGTACAGCTACGACACCGCGTTGCGCCGGTTTGGCCTTGGTCGTTCGATTTCACTGGAGGATGAGGCGCGGGTGTTCGCCGATATTCTGCGCGATGAACTCGACTCCTACGGCCAGATCGTACTGGTCGGGCACAGCATGGGTGGCCTGCTGTGCAAGGCTGCGATCTGTGCCTTGCTCGAAACGCGGCAGGATCACACTGTAGAACGGATCGCTGGGCTGATCTTGATGGCTACGCCGCAACTCGGGAGTATGCGAGTACCGGGGTGGCTGGAAGCATTCTCGCAGGATGCGCGAGCGCTGCGCCCCCACGGCAAGTTTATCGACAGGGTGAATACAACTTTCGAAGACCACATCGCACTAGACGAGCGCATCGTCACCTACCGTCGACAAACCATTCCAACCTGGTCGGTCGAGGGCGTCAATGATTTCTGGGTAGACAGACTTAGTTCCGGAATTGGCCTTACTTCATCGCGGCGCAAAGTGGTGAAGGGTAGTCATACATCGATTGTGAAGCCGACAAGCCGAAACGACAGCGCTTACACGTGGGTGAAGGAGCGCATCGAGATATGTATGACGCGTTTCGAGCACGACGTGTTCGTCGCTGCGGCAATGGCCGCGCACGAAGGTGATCCTGCCTACCAGCAAAGCCGCGATGATGTGTTGTCCCTTGTGCAAACCCTTCGCGATGACTGCGGGTTCTCGTCGATCTTCTATGCGGGAATCAAACTGCCGGATCAGGATTCCTTTGATCCCAAGCTGCTCGCTCTCCAAATCGATCTCGCGACTTTACGCGCGAGCCGGTATTTTCTTCTGTATTACCCTGAGCGTCTCGCGACCAGTGCGCTCTATGAGGCTGGCTGGGCGCTTATCCTTGGAAAGCCGTCTCTCTATCTAATACGCAAGCCGGAGGATCTGCCGTTTTTGCTGAGTAATGCCCAAGAAGCTTTCTCACCACCACTGGTGCGTATACTCACGTGCCCGGACATCGAGAGGGCCAACCAGCATTTACGCGCATTCGGCGCGAATCTGTTCCAGTTCGACCCGCCACAGAATCTCTGACCCGGGCGCATGGGTCCGCGTCGATCGCTATCTGTAGTTGGACGGAACTCTCTCGGGGAAGAAGGTGGCCCCGGCACGTGCCCGGGGCTCCGCTGGGAGGTGAAGCGGGCGAATCAGTGCCCTGGCGTGCCGCCTTTACGATGCTGCTTCTCCAGCCACTCGCGCGAGGGCTCGTCGAGCTTGTCGCCGAGCATGCGCCGGACCACGATGAAGAACACCGGGATCAGCAGCAGGCCGAGGAAGGTGGCGAACAGCATGCCGCCGATCACGCCGGTGCCGATCGCATGGCGCGAGTTGGCGCCGGCGCCGGTGGAGATGGCCATCGGCACCACGCCCATGATGAACGCGAACGAGGTCATCAAGATCGGGCGGAAGCGCAGGCGCGCGGCCTCGATGGTCGCCTCGCGCAGGGTCTTGCCGGCCAGGCGCTGCTCCACCGCGAACTCGACGATCAGGATCGCGTTCTTCGCGGCCAGGCCCATGATCGTGATCAGGCCGATCTTGAAGAAGATGTCGTTCGGCAGACCGCGCATCAGGCTGAACATCACCGCGCCGAGCATGCCCAGCGGCACCACCAGCAGCACCGCCACCGGGATAGACCAGCTCTCGTACAGCGCGGCCAGGCACAGGAACACCACCACGACCGACAGCACCAGCAGCAGCACTGCGGCGTTGCCGGCCAGGATCTCCTGGTAAGACATGCCGCTCCAGTCGTAGCCGAAGCCGGCCGGCAGGTCGTTCTGGACGATGCCTTCCATGACCTGCATGGCTTCGCCGGAGCTGTGGCCCGCGGCGGGCGAGCCGACGATGTTGACCGCGGCGTAGCCCTGGTAGCGGTTCAGCGACGGCGGGCTGGTGATCCATTCGGCCCCGACGACGCTGCTCAGCGGGACCATGGCGCCGCCGTTCGGGCTCGGCGTATAGAAGCTGGACAGCGATTCGGCGCCGGTACGGAACGGTGCGTCGGCGCGCAGGTTGACGCGCTTGATCCGGCCCTCGAAGAAGAAGTCGTTGGCGTACACCGGCGCCAGCATCAGGCTGATCGCGTTGTAGATGTCGCTCATCTGCAGGCCCATCGATTGCGCCTGCACGCGGTCCACGTGCAGCTGCAGCTGTGGCGCCTCCTCCAGGCTGTTCGGACGCACGCCGACCAGCGCCGGGTTCTGCGCGGCCTGGCCCAGCAGCATGTTGCGCGCCTGGGTCAGCGCGGCCTGGCCCTGGCCGGAGCGGTCCTGCAGCCACATGTCGAAGCCGCCGAACTGGCCCAGGCCCTGCACGGTCGGCAGGTTGACCACGAAGATCGAGGCCTCCTTGATCCCGAACAGGGCGCCATTGGCCTGCTGGATGAACTCCGGTGCGGTCAGCTCGCGCTCCGCCCACGGCTTGAGCCGGATGAAGGCCATGCCCACGTTCTCGCCCTGGCCGACGAAGCTGAAGCCGGCCACCTGCATCATGCTCTGGTAGCCCTCGATGCCCTCCAGCCGGCCGCGCATCTGCTCGAACACCGCCTGGGTGCGCTGCAGCGAGGCGCCCGGCGGCAGCTGCACGATCGCCATCGCATAGCCCTGGTCTTCCTCGGGCAGGAAGCTGCCGGGCATGCGCGTGAACAGGAAGCCGCACAACACCGCCAGCGCGGCGAACAGGACCATCCAGCGTGGTGCGTGCTTGACCGCGCTGCCGATGTGGCCGACGTAGGTGCGGCTGATCCTGTCGTAGTACTTGTTGAACACCCGGAACACCACGTTGGAGTTGGCGTGGTGGCTGGGCTTGAGGAAGGTCGCGCACAGCGCCGGGGTGAAGCCCAGCGCCAGGAACGCGGAGAACGCCATGGCGATGGCGATGGTCAGCGCGAACTGCTTGTAGATCTCGCCGGCGGCGCCGCCCTGCAGCGCACTGGGAATGAACACCGCCGCCAGCACGACCGTGATCGCGACCACCGCGCCGGTGATCTGTTCCATCGCCTTGACCGTGGCCTCGTACGGCGGCAGGCCTTCCTCGGTCATGATCCGCTCGACGTTCTCGATCACCACGATCGCGTCGTCGACCACGATGCCGATCGACAGCACCATCGCGAACAGGGTCAGCTGGTTGATCGTGAAGCCGATGAGCGACAGGCCCACGAACGTACCCAGCAGCGCCACCGGGATGACCAGGGTCGGGATGATGGTGGCGCGGAAATTCTGCAGGAAGATCAGCATCACCAGGAACACCAGCACCACCGCCTCGACCAGGGTCTTGACGACCTCCTCGATCGAGATCTTGACGAAGGTGGTGCTGTCGTAGGGCGACATCCAGGTCACGCCCTGCGGAAAGGTGGACTGCAGCTCGTCCATCTTCGCGCTCACGGCCCCGGCCACGTTCAGCGCGTTGGCGCCCGGCAGCAGCTGCACGGCGAAGGCGCCGACCGGCTTGCCGTTGAACTTGGTGTCGAAGCCATAGCCGCCGGGGCCCAGGTCGACCCGGGCCACGTCGCGCAGGCGCACGGTGGTGCCGTCGCTGTCGGCGCGCAGGATGATGTCCTCGAATTGCTCGGGCGTGCTGAAGCGCCCCTCGGCCGAGACCGTGGCGGTGAAGGCCTGGCCGTCCGGCGCCGGGTCCGAACCGACCGAGCCGGCGGCGAACTGCACGTTCTGGGCGCGGATCGCGGCCAGCACCTGGCTGGCCGACAGGCCGAAGCCCTGCAGCCGCTCCGGGTCCAGCCAGATGTTCATCGCGTATTCGGCGCCGAACTGCTGCACGCTGCCCACGCCGGGGATGCGCGAGATCTGGTCGAGCACGCGCGAGCCGATGATGTCGTTGAGCTGGTTGCGGTCCACCGCCGGGTTGTCGGAAACCAGGCCCACCACCTTCAGGAAGCCGGCATTGGCCTTGGCCACCACCACGCCCTGCTGGGTCACCTCGGTCGGCAGGCGCGGGGTCGCCAGCGCGACCTTGTTCTGCACCTGGACCTGGGCGATGTCCGGGTCGGTACCGGTCTCGAAGGTCAGGGTGATGCTGGCGCGGCCGGTGGCGCTGGACGAGGAGCTGAAATAGAGCAGGTGGTCGATGCCGGTCAGCTGCTGCTCGATGACCTGGGTGACCGCGCGTTCGACGGTGGCCGCACTGGCGCCGGGGTAGCTGGCTCCGACCGTGACCTGCGGCGGGGCGATGTTCGGATAGGACTCCACGCCCAGGCCGAGGATCGAGATCACGCCCGAGAGCGAGATCAGGATCGCCACGACCCAGGCGAAGACCGGGTGGTTGATGAAGAACTTGGGCATGGGGGGGCTGTCCTTACGCGGCCGGCTCGGGCGTGCCGTCGGCGTCATCGACCGGGGCTGCCTGCGGGGCGCCCGCCGGCGCTGGCTGCGCGGCCTGGGGCTGCCACGGCGTGGCCTGCACCGGCGAACCTTCCCTGGCCTTCTGCACACCGCTGACGATGACCTTGTCGCCGCCGGCGATACCTGAGGTGACGATCCACTGGTTGCCCTGGGCGGTGCTGGCGGCCACGTTCCGGCGCTCGACGTTGCCGTCGGCACCGACCACGCGCACGAAGGCGCCGTTGGCATCGCGCAGCACCGCTTCCTGCGGCACCAGGAACACGTCGCGCAACTCGCCCATGTTCACCTTCAGGGTGACGAAGCTGCCGGGGAATAGGACCTGGCCGGGGTTGGGCACCTGCGCGCGCAGCGACACCGCGCCGGTGGCGGGATCGACCGTGGTGTCGGAGAAGTCCAGCAGGCCGGGCTGTTCGTGGACCCGGTCGCCGGGCAGCACCACCTGCACGGTGGCCTTGCCGGCGCCGATCAGCGAGACGTTGGTCGCGGCGCGCAGCTGGGCCAGTTCGTTGGAGCCGATCGAGAAGTTGGCGTACAGCGGGTCGAGCTGGTCGACGGTGGTCAGCAGGGTGGCCTCGCCCTGGCCGACCAGCGCGCCCTCGGTCACACGTTGTTTGCCCGCGCGCCCGGCGATCGGCGCGGCGACCTTGGCGTAGCCCAGGTCGATCTGTGCGTTGCGCACGTTGGCGCGCGCGGCCTCGGCCGCGGCCGAGGCGCTGCGCTCGGCGGCGACGGCGTTGTCCAGGTCGTTCTGCGAGACGAACTTCTGCGGCGCCAGCTGGCGGGCGCGTTCGGCGCTGGTGCGTGCATTGGCGTAGGCCGCCTCGGCCTGCGCGAGTTGCCCCTGGGCCACGCCGAGCGAGGCCTGCAGCGGGGCCGGATCGATCTCGAACAACAGCTGGCCCTCGCGCACGTCGCTGCCTTCCTCGTAGACGCGGCGCAGCAGCACGCCGGGCACGCGCGCGCGCACGTCCGCGCTGCGGTACGGCGACAACCGGCCGACCAGGTCGCGGGTCAGCGGCACGGTCTGCGGCTGGACTTCGACCACGCCGACTTCGGGCGGGGGCGGGGCGGTGGCCTGTTCCCCGTTGCCGCATGCGGCCAGGGCAAGCAGGCCGCTGGCCAGGAAGAGGGGGCGATGGAGGCGCATAAGAGCTCCGGGGGGTTCAGGTACAGGAAGTCAGGCGCGGGAGGCCGGCGGCGCGAAGGCGCGCAGGAAGCTGTCGACGGCGAAGTCGGCCCAGTCTGCCTGCTGGGCGGCCGTGTCGCGATGCGGAAACATGAAGCGCTGCCGGTCGAAATCCAGGCCGACGATCATGCCCAACAGCAGTTCGGCGGCGAAGTGCGGATCGTCATGGCGGAGCAGGCCGCGGCGCATGGCCTGCTGCAGCCAGTGCGCCAGGCGTTCCTGCAGGCCGCCGACGCAGGTGTCGAACAGGGCGCGCACCTCGTCGGGGAACTGGGTGGCCTGGGCGGTGACCAGGCGCGCGGTGCCGATCGTGTCGGGCTGCGAGAGGCGGGCGAGATGGTCGCGGGCGAAGGCCGCCAGCCGCGGACGCAGGGTCGCCGCGTCGGGCGTGCCGGCCAGGGTGGCGCGGTTGTTGCCGTCGTCGCTGAGCACCTGCAGCAGCAATGCCTGCTTGGAGCCGTAGCGCGCGTACAGGGTCTGCTTGGAGCAGCCGGCGCGCGCGGCCACCGCGTCCATGCTGATCTGCACGCCCTGCTCGCGGACCAGGGCGCGGACCGCTTCGTGCACCTGCTGGTGGCGGGGGTTGTCGCTCGGACGTGGCAGTGGTGGCGTTTGCATGCGGACTGGACTATACCGTCCAGTTCATTAATTTGGAAGAGGCGATTTCTTCCGTCCTGCAGCAAGGTTGTCGCCGCGCGCGCGGCTACAATGCGCGCACTCACCTTGTCGCGGAGTTTCACCCCATGAAATCCAGTTCTTCCGGTGGCAAACGGACGACGAAGCCGGCGCCGGCATCGACCCGGACCAGGAAGGCCGCAGCGCCGGTCGCGGCGACCGGACGCTTCTCGCTCGAGCCCGTGTTCGCCGCCGCCCGCCGGCTGGTGCCGGCCGCGCGCCAGGCGGAGCTGCAGGAATTCCTGGCCGAGTTCTACCGCCGCCTGGAAGAGGACGAGTACCCGCAGCACGCGCCGCAGGCCTGGGCCGCGATCGGCGCGGACATGCTGGAGTTCGCGCGCCGGCGCAGGCCGGGCACGGCCAACGTGCGCGTGTTCAATCCCACCCTGGCGGACCACGGCTGGGAATCGGCCTACACGGTGCTGCAGATCGTCAACGACGACATGCCGTTCCTGGTCGACTCGGTGAGCATGGCCCTGTCGGAGATGGGCGTGGGCGTGCACGTGCTGGGCCATCCGCTGGTGCGGATCGCGCGCGACGGCAGCGGCAAGCTGCAGTCGGTCGGCGACGGCCGTGCCGAATCGCTGATGCTGCTGGAGATCGACCGCCAGGCGCCGGCCGCGATGGGCGAGATCGAGCGGCGCGTGGCCGCGGTGCTGGCCGAGGTGCGCGGCGTGGTCGCCGACTGGGGCCTGATGCGTGAGCGCATGCAGGTGCTGGCCGACGACCTGGCCACCCGGCGCATGCCGGTGGACGACAGCGGCCGGCGCGAGGCTCAGGAATTCCTGCGCTGGGCGGCCAACGACCATTTCACCCTGTACGGCTACCGCGAGTACAAGGTGGTCAAGCAGGGCGGCGAGCCGGTGCTGGCGCCGGTCGAGGGCTCCGGCCTGGGCCTGATGCGCGGCAAGGACAATTCATCGCCGCGGCCGGTCAAGTCGCTGGCTGCGCACGGCCTCAACCGCGCCGGGGTGAACGAGGCGCTGATCCTGACCAAGACCAACGCGCGCTCGCGGATCCACCGCAAGGGCTACATGGACTACATCGGCGTGCTCGAGTTCGACGCCAACGGCACCATCACCGGCGAGCAGCGCTTCCTGGGCCTGTACACCTCCAGCGCCTACAACCGCCGGCCGTGGGAGATCCCGCTGGTGCGCGAGCGCTACGAGCACGTCATGCGCCGCAGCGGCCTGTCGCCCAGCAGCCACAGCGGCAAGGCGCTGCGCCACATCCTGGAGACCCTGCCGCGCGAGGAACTGTTCCAGTCCAGCGAGGAGGAACTGTACCGCACCGCCACCGGCGTGCTCGGCCTGCAGGAGCGCGTGCGCAGCCGCCTGTTCCTGCGCCGCGACCGTTACGGCCGCTTCTTCTCGGCACTGGTCTACATCCCGCGCGAGCGCTTCAACACCGACGTGCGGCTGCGCATCGAGGCGCTGCTGAAGGAAGTGCTGCAGGGCGAACAGGTCGACTCCAGCGTGGTCCTGGGCGAATCGCCCCTGGCCCAGCTGCACCTGATCGTGCGTCCCCGCGCCGGTGCGGCCGCCGAGCTGGACACCGCCGAGCTGGAGCGCCGCCTGGCCCACCTGCTGCGCAACTGGCAGGACGACCTGCGCGAGCTGCTGATCACCCGCCACGGCGAGGCCGAGGGCCTGCGTCTGGCCACCGGCTACGGCCGCGCGCTGCCGGCCGGCTACATCGAGGACGTCTCGCCGGAACTGGCGGCCAACGACGTCGAGCAGCTGGCCGCGCTGACCGGCCCGGAGGATCTGCGCCTGAGCCTGCACGCGGTCGCGCGCGAGGGCAACGCCGGCCTGCGCCTGAAGCTGTACCGCCAGCACGACGACATCCCGCTGTCGGACGTGCTGCCGCTGATGGAGAACATGGGCCTGAAGGTCATCTCCGAGCACCCGTACCGGCTGCAGGCGACCCTGGCCGACGGCGGTAGCCAGCCTATCTACATCCAGGACTTCGAGGTCGAGCGCGCCAACGGCGGCGGCGACACTGCGGTACTGGCGCCGGCGTTCGAGCAGGCCTTCGCCGCGACCTGGTCGGGCCGGGCCGAGAACGACGGTCTCAACCGCCTGATCCTGGCCGCCGGCCTGGAATGGCGCCAGGTCGCGCTGCTGCGCGGCTACTGGAAGTACCTGCTGCAGACCGGCGTGCCGTTCTCGCAGAACTACGTCGAGGAGACCCTGGGCCGCTATCCGCTGCTGGCGCGGCTGCTGGTCGAGCTGTTCGAGGCGCGCTTCCACCCGGCCACCGGGCGCCAGTCGCGGGCACAGGTCCTGGCCGGGCAGCAGCGCCTGGCCGACCAGCTGCGGGTGCTGGCCGGCGGTGACGAGGCCACGGTCCGCATCCTGCAGGACGTGGTCGACACGCGCAGCGCCGACCGCGCCGCGCAGGAGCGCACCGTCCGCGGCGCGCTGCTGAAACTGCTGGACCGCGTCTCCAGCCTGGACGACGACCGCATCCTGCGCGGCTTCATCGGCGCGATCGACGCGACCCTGCGCACCAGCTACTTCCAGGCCGGTGCCGACGGCCAGCCCGGCCACTGCATCAGCTTCAAGTTCGACCCGGCGCAGGTCCCGGACCTGCCCAAGCCGCGCCCGTACCGCGAGATCTTCGTCTACGGCCCGCGGGTGGAAGGCGTGCACCTGCGCTTCGGTCCGGTCGCCCGCGGCGGCCTGCGCTGGTCGGACCGGCGCGAGGACTTCCGCACCGAAGTGCTGGGCCTGGTCAAGGCGCAGATGGTCAAGAACACGGTGATCGTGCCGGTCGGCGCCAAGGGCGGCTTCTTCGTCAAGCAGCCGCCGGCTTCCGGCGAACGCGACGCGGTGCTGGCCGAGGGCGTGGCCTGCTACAAGCTGTTCATCCAGGGCCTGCTCGACATCACCGACAACATCGTCGACGGCAAGATCGTGCCGCCGCGCGACGTGGTCCGCCACGATCAGGACGATCCGTACCTGGTGGTGGCCGCCGACAAGGGCACGGCGACCTTCTCCGACATCGCCAACGGCCTGGCCATCGCCCACGGCTTCTGGCTGGGTGACGCGTTCGCCTCCGGCGGCTCGGTGGGCTACGACCACAAGGGCATGGGTATTACTGCTCGAGGAGCATGGGAGTCGGTCAAGCGCCACTTCCGCGCGCTGGGCCGCGACTGCCAGAGCGAGGACTTCACCTGCGTGGGCATCGGCGACATGTCCGGCGACGTGTTCGGCAACGGCATGCTGCTGTCCAGGCACATCCGCCTGGTGGCCGCGTTCGACCACCGCCACATCTTCATCGATCCGGATCCGGACGCGGCCCGCTCCTTCGCCGAGCGCGAGCGCATGTTCGCGCTGCCGCGCTCGAGCTGGGCCGACTACGACGCCAGGCTGATCAGCAAGGGCGGCGGCGTGCATCCGCGCAGCGCCAAGTCGATCGAGATCACCCCGCAGGTGCGGGCGGCGCTGGGCCTGGATGAGGGCGTGAAGTCGCTTTCGCCCAACGAGCTGATGAGCGCGATCCTGAAGGCGCCGGTGGACCTGCTGTGGAACGGCGGCATCGGCACCTACGTCAAGGCCGCCAGCGAGCAGAACGCCGAGGTCGGCGACCGCGCCAACAACGCCCTGCGCGTCAACGGCGGCCAGCTGCGCTGCCGGATCGTGGGCGAGGGCGGCAACCTGGGCCTGACCCAGCTGGGCCGGATCGAGGCGGCGCATGCCGGGGTCCTGCTCAACACCGACTTCATCGACAACTCCGCCGGCGTGGACACCTCCGACCACGAGGTGAACATCAAGATCCTGCTCAACGACGTGGTCCGCTCGAAGAAACTCACCGTGGCCGCGCGCAACAAGCTGCTGGCCTCGATGACCGACGAGGTCGCGCGGCTGGTGCTGTTCGACAACTACCGCCAGAACCAGGCGATCAGCCTGATGGAGCGGATGAGCGTCAAGCGGCTGGGTTCCAAGCAGCACTTCATCCGCACCCTGGAGGCGCAGGGCCTGCTCGACCGGCAGATCGAGTTCCTGCCCTCGGACGCCGAGCTGTCGGCGCGCAAGGCCCGCGGGCAGGGGCTGACCCGGCCGGAGCTGGCGGTGCTGCTGTCGTACTCCAAGCTGGTGGCGTTCCAGCAGCTGCTGGACTCGGACATCCCCGAGGACCCGTACCTGTCCAAGGAACTGCAGCGCTACTTCCCGGTGCCGCTGCAGAAGAAGTACGCCGCCGAGATGGAGCGCCACCGCCTCAAGCGCGAGATCATCGCCACCGCGGTGACCAACACCACCATCAACCGGATGGGCGCGACCTTCCTGTTGCGCATGCAGGAGGACACCGGCCGCAGCCCGGCCGAGGTGGCCAAGGCCTACACGGTCAGCCGCGAGACCCTGGACGCGCGCATGTTGTGGACGCAGATCGACGCGCTCGACGGCAAGCTGCCGGAGGCCGCGCAGATCGACGCGCTGCAGGTGATCTGGAGCCTGCAGCGCTCGTTCGTGCGCTGGCTGCTCAACCGCCCCGGCCCGATGCCCAGCATCACCGAGGCGGTGGAGCGCTACCGCGATCCGTTCAACGACATCCGCGAGGCCTCGGGCGTGCTGTCCGACGCCCAGCGCCCGGCCTACGAGGCGGCGCTGCGCGAGTGGCGCGACAAGGGCATGCCGCCCAAGCTGGCCCAGCAGCTGTCCGAGCTGCCGTACCTGGAATCGGCGTTCGACATCATCGAACTGGCGCGCGCGCGCAAGCTCAAGCCGGTGGACGTCTCGCGCGTGCACTTCCGCCTGGGCGACGCGTTGCGCCTGCCGTGGCTGTTCGAGCAGATCGACGCGCTGGCGGTGGACGGGCGCTGGCACGCTGTCGCCCGCGGCGTGATGCGCGACGAACTGGCCGCGCACCACCGGGTGCTGGCCGGCCAGGCCGTGTCCCAGCCCGGCGCCGATCCCGACGCCAAGGTGCGCCATTGGCTGGAGCGCGACGATCCCGCGCTGCGCTTCACCCTGGGCATGCTCTCGGAACTGTCGGCACAGAAGACCCTGGACTACCCGACCCTGTCGGTGGCGGTGCAGAAGCTGGGGCAGCTGGCCGCGCGCGGCTGATCCGCGGCCTCGTGCGCCGGCCACCGGCCGGCGTACGGGCCCCGTGCCGCGGTGCGGGGCGGCCTGGATCCCCGGGTCGCATTGCGACGCGAAGCGCACGAGCGGCGGCTCCTCGATCTGTGTAGGAGCGGGCATGACCGCGACCCGACGACGTGTCGGACCGCGAGGGCGTCGCCTGTGCCGACGTCGTCGGGTCGCGGTCATGCCCGCTCCTACAGGGGCAGGGCGGCGCAGCCTGCGGCCGGGCCGGACACCTCCGCTGCATTGTCCCCGGGCATCCATGCCGCTGGCCGGTTATCCTCGCGCCTCCAGACGGAGATCGTGATGAGCGCCAGCCCCCGCATCGCCTTCCTCGCCAGCACCGTGCCCAATGCCCAGCAGGCGCTGGAAGCGATGGCCGCGCGCCACGGGCAGCATCCGCCCGAGGAGGCGGACGTGATCTGCGCACTCGGCGGCGACGGCTTCATGCTGCAGACGCTGCACCGCCATGGCGGCCTGGACAAGCCGGTCTACGGCATGAAGCTGGGCACGGTGGGTTTCCTGATGAACCATTTCCATGCCGACAACCTGCTCGAGCGGATCGCCGCGGCCGAGCCGGCCAAGCTGCGCCCGCTGGAGATGCTGGCGCAGACCGAATCCGGCACCAGCACCGGCTCGCTGGCCTACAACGAGGTCTCCCTGCTGCGCCAGACCCGGCAGGCGGCGCACATCCGCATCGGCCTGAATGGGCAGACCCGGCTGGACGAGCTGATCTGCGACGGCGTCATGGTCGCCACCCCGGCCGGCAGCACCGCCTACAACTTCTCCGCGCACGGACCGATCCTGCCGCTGGGCTCGCACACCATCGCCCTGACCCCGATCGCCGCCTTCCGTCCGCGCCGCTGGCGCGGCGCCATCCTCAAGGCCGACACCGAGATCCGCTTCGAGGTGCTGGACCCCTACAAGCGTCCGGTCAGCGTGACTGCCGATTCGCACGAGACCCGCGACGTGGTCGAAGTGGTGATCCGCGAGTCGGCCGACCGCACCGTGACCCTGCTGTTCGATCCCGAGCACAACCTCGAGGAACGTATCCTGAGCGAACAATTCGTGGTATGACGTGGTCAGCCGGCGTACCTGCTGCGCCGGCCGGCCGGGTGAAGTGGGTGCACCTTCCCGGCCTTCACAACCTGGGGAATCACGCTTCAACTGAAGGGGAGGGGTCCCGTGAAGTTGCGGTACTTGATGCTGCTCTGCGCATTGCCGGCGCAGGCGGCTGCTGCATGCATGTTCACCAGCAACATGGCGCCGTTTCCGGCCGACACTTCGGCACTGGTCGACAACGCGCGCATTCCCGCGCCGGAGATCGCATCGTCCAGCCTGGTCCGCGGTGCCGGCGGCGGCGCCACCTGCGATGCATTGGGCTTCGTTTCGGTCCAGCTGAGATGGCCGCGCGGCAGCGACTATTCGCTCGACCAGATCGGCTTCGAGTACCGGGTCGTCGTCGGCGAGGCACCGGAGGGGCTGTTCCCCGGCACGGTACTGGCGTCGCCGGTGAGCGGGCGCAGGGCCGAGCACCAGTTCATCTTCCAGGACCTGCCGCCGGCCCAGCAGCGGCCGCTGGACCTGGTGCTGGAGGTGCGCGCGGTGACGCCGGACCGCCAGCGCGGCGCGCCGGCGCGGTTCGTCCTCGGCCGGTAGCGGAGCAAGCGGCGCGTCCGTGACGCGGCGCGCGCGCGTCGTGCACCGGCATGGCCGATAATGGCGCCATGGCCCGTCCCGACGACACCAGTCCACGCCTGCTCACCGTCGCGGTCACCTCGCGCGCGCTGTTCGACCTGGAGGAGAGCCACGCGCTGTACGAGCGCGACGGCGTGGAGGCCTACGCCGACTACCAGCGCGGTCTCGAGGACGAGGTGCTCGAACCGGGCGTGGCCTTCCCGGTGGTGCGCAAGCTGCTGGCGCTGAACCGGCGCCTGCCGCCGGGTACGCCGCAGGTCGAGGTGATCCTGCTGTCGCGCAATTCCGCCGACACCGGGCTGCGCATCTTCAATTCGATCCAGCACCACGGCCTGGGCATCGTGCGCGCGGTGTTCACCGCCGGCGAGCCGACCTGGCCCTACGTGGCGCCGTTCGGCACCGACCTGTTCCTGTCGGCCAACCCCGAGTCGGTGCGGCGCTCGCTGCAGCACGGCGTGGCCGCGGCGACGATCCTGCCGGCGCGGGCGGCGGCGGCGCACCGCGACCAGCTGCGGATCGCCTTCGACGGCGACGCGGTGATCTTCGGCGACGAGAGCGAACGGATCTCGCGCGAGCAGGGGGTTGAAGCGTTCGGCCTGCACGAGCACCAGCGCGCCCGGGAACCGCTGTCGGGCGGTCCGTTCCGCGGCTTCCTGTCGGCGCTGCACGAACTGCAGGCGGTGTTCCCGCCGGGCGAGGACGCACCGATCCGCACCGCGCTGGTCACCGCGCGCTCGGCGCCGGCGCACGAGCGGGTGATCCGCACCCTGCGCGAGTGGGACGTGCGCCTGGACGAGGCGCTGTTCCTCGGCGGCCGGGCCAAGGGGCCGTTCCTGGCAACGTTCGGCGCGGACATCTTCTTCGACGATTCGGCACACAACATCGACAGCGCCCGCCTGCACGTGGCCGCCGGGCACGTGCCGCACGGCGTGGCCAATCCCGAGTAGCGCACGAGGCAGCCTGCCTTTGTAGGAGCCGGGTTCAGCCGGCGACGCGACGCCGTCGGCACGGGCGACGCCCTCATGGTTCCGACGCCCATGTCGCCGGCTGAAGCCGGCTCCTACAGGAAAACATCACGGATCATTCTTGCCGCGCGCGGCGGCGCGTTCTTCTACCCGGGCGATCACACCGCATCCTGGCGCGGTTCCGACGCCCGTGTCGCGGGCTGACCCGGTTCCTGCGCCACGGAAGCGCGACCGCCGTCGCGCTCAGGCGCCGGCCAGCTCCAGCAGGCGACCTGCGATGCGGTCCAGCGGCAGCACTTCCTGCGCCGCGCCGAGCCTGCACGCCGCGCCGGGCATACCCCAGACCACGCTGCTGGCCTCGTCCTGGACCAGGGTGGCCGCGCCGGCCTGGCGCAGCTCCAGCAGGCCGCGGGCGCCATCGTCGCCCATGCCGGTCAGGATCGCGGCCACGGCATTGGCGCCGGCGCTCTGCGCGACCGAGCGGAACAGCACGTCCACCGCCGGGCGGTGCCGGTTCACCGGGGGGCCGTCGTCGATCCGGCAGCGCCAGCGCGCGCCGTCACGGATCACCCGCAGGTGGCGGTCGCCCGGCGGCAGGTAGGCGTGGCCGGGCAGGATCGCCTCGCCGTCGCCGGCCTCGCGCACCAGCATCGGCGAATGCCGGTCCAGGCGCTCGATGAAGGCGCGGCTGAAGCCGCCGGGGATGTGCTGGGTCAGGACGATGGCCGGTGCGTCCGGCGGCATCTGCTCCAGCACCACGCGGATGGCCTCGGTGCCGCCGGCCGAGGCGCCGATCGCGATCAGCCGGTCGGTGGTGCGGAAGCGCGCGGCGGTCGCCGTCGAAGCGCGCGGCGTGGCCGCCGGTTCCAGCCGCTGCGCCGGCCGCGCCAGCGCCTGCACCCGCGCGCGCGCGGCGGCCTTGACCTTGGCCACGATCTCGCCGGCGTACTCGCCCAGGCCGCGCGCCACGTCCAGCTTGGGCTTGGTGACGAAGTCCACCGCGCCCAGCGCCAGCGCCTGCAGGGTGATTTCGGCGCCGCGCTCGGTCAGCGAGGACACCATCACCACCGGCATCGGCCGCAGCCGCATCAGGTTCTCGAGGAAGGCCAGGCCGTCCATCCGCGGCATCTCGACGTCCAGGGTCAGTACGTCGGGATTGAGTCGCTTGATCTTCTCGCGCGCCAGCAACGGGTCGGCGGCGGCGCCGACCACCTCGATCCCCGGGTCGCTGCCGAGCAGCTCGGTCAGCAGTTGCCGGACCACCGCCGAGTCGTCGACCACCAGGACCTTGATCCTGTCCATCAGAACAGCTCCACGCCGCCGCTGACCGGCGTGCGCGACAGCCGCGAGCGCACCGCCGACTCGGCGGCGGCGACCTCGGCGTCGTGCGCGTGCGGCAGGCGGTTGACCATCACCTTGCCGGTCTGCGGGAAGAAGAACACCTTGCGCGGATGGATGCCGCGCATGTCCTCGGCCACCACCGGGATGCGCTCGGCGGCCAGGTAGGCGATCACGAAATCGGCGTTGCGGGTGCCCACCGGGTTGCTGGTGAAGCCCTTGAGCACGTTGGCGCCGCCGAACACCTTGGCCTCCAGCCGCTTGCGGCTGGCGCCGCGCTTGAGCAGTTCGTTGATCAGCACTTCCATGGCGTAGCTGCCATAGCGCGCCGGGGCGCCGTCGCCGCTGTTGCCGTCCGGCAGCAGGAAGTGGTTCATGCCGCCCAGCTGCAGCATCGGGTCGCGGATGCAGGCGGCCACGCAGGAACCGAGCACGGTGACCAAAGCGGTGCCGTCGTCGACCACCAGGTACTGGGTCGGCAGCAGCTTGGCCGCCGGGACCTTGAACTGCGGGTCGCGGTAGCGCAGGACGTCGTCGGTCTGCAGCGCGGCGCCGCTCATGCGTGCACCGCCTGGGCCTGCGGGTGGCGCCGGTACAGGGTGCGGCCGCAGGGCTGGATCAGGTCGGCGGCGTGCAGGTAGTTCTCCGAGTGCCCGGTATAGAGCAGGCTGGAGGGGTCCATGTGCGCGACCAGGCGCGAGAGGATCCCGCGCTGGGTCGGCTTGTCGAAGTAGATCATCACGTTGCGGCAGAACAGCGCGGCGAACGGGCCGCCGATGTCATAGCGCGTTTCCAGCAGGTTCAGCGGCCGGAACTCGATCAGCGCCTGCAGCGCGGGATTGACCCGGCAGCGGCCCTCGTTGGGCCCGGTGCCGCGCTGGAAGTAGCGCCGGCGCATGTCCTCGTCCAGCCCGGCGATGCGCTCCAGTGCATAGACCCCGCGCTGCGCGGTGGCCAGCACCTGGGTGTCGATGTCGGTGGCCAGGATCCGCACCGGCGGCGTCAGCGTGCCGAAGGCCTCGCAGGCGGTGATCGCCATCGAGTAGGGCTCCTCGCCGGTGGAAGCCGCGCACGACCACAGCCGGAGGGTGCCGGCGCGGGGGCCGATCTGCCGAAGCTGCTGGTCGAGCCGTTCGAAGTGGTGCGGTTCGCGGAAGAAGGCGGTGAGGTTGGTGGTCAGGGCGTTGGTGAACGCCTGCCACTCCGCGCCGTCCGGGTCGGCGTCGAGGTGGTCCAGGTAGAGGCCGAAGTCGGCCAGGCCGAGGCTGCGCAGGCGCCGCGACAGGCGGCCGTAGACCATGTCGCGCTTGCCGGGGGCCAGGGCGATGCCGGCGCGGGCATGGATCATCTGGCAGACGCGGCGGAAGTCGCGGTCGGAGAACGGGAACTCGCGGTGGTCGTTCGGCGGGTGCGGCAGGTGCGTGGCGCTCATCTCGGATCCGGCATGTGCGGGACGGCTGGCGGCGGGTGCTGTCCCGCCGCCATGGATATCGGCGCGGCGCGGTCGAAGTTGATGGCGGCGGGGCAGGCCGTGGCTCAGGGAGCGGGGACGGAAACCTGCATGGCATGTGCTGGCTCGCCGGTGACACGTCTTGCCGGCATAGGCGACGTCCGCGCGGTCGCGGCGATGTGGCCTTGCTGCCTCTTGTAGGAGCTGGCTTCAGCCGGCGACCCGGGCGTCGGAACCATGGGACAGTCGCCCGTGCCGACGTGGCATGTCGCCGGCTGAAGCCAGCTCCTACAACAAGAAGAGCGGTATCGCGGGGTAGGAGGCCGCGTGGAACCGGACTCCGGCCGACGCCGTTGCACGTTCGAAACCAGGAACCCCGGCCGGGGCCGGGGTCCTCGGTTGCCACTCCGGGCGGTGCCGGCTCAGAACTCGGCCCAGTCGGCCTCGTTGATGATGGTGGCGGTGTTGCCGGCGGTACGCGGTGCCGGCGTGCGCACCGGGGACTTGCGTGCCGGGAACGGCACCGCGGCCGGGGCGGCGGCACTGGCCGGGGCGGCGGCACTGGCCGGGGCATGGACCGCTGGCGCCTTGCCGCCCTCGATCCGGAACACGGCGATGGCCTGTGCCAGTCCGCCGGCCTGTTCCTCCATGGCCCGGGCCGCGGCGGTGGCTTCTTCCACCAGCGCCGCGTTCTGCTGGGTGGTCTCGTCCATCTGCACGATGGTCTGGTTGACCTGCTCGATGCCGGCGGCCTGTTCCTGCGAGGCGGCGGAGATCTCGGCCATGATGTCGGTCACCCGCTGCACCGAGGCCACCAGCTCGCCCATGGTCTTGCCGGCCTGGTCGGCCAGCTGGGCGCCATTGGCCACCTTGCTGGTGGAGTCCTCGATCAGGGTCTTGATCTCCTTGGCCGCCGTGGCGCTGCGCTGGGCCAGCGAGCGCACTTCGGTGGCCACCACGGCGAAGCCGCGGCCCTGTTCGCCGGCGCGGGCCGCTTCCACGGCCGCGTTCAGGGCCAAGATGTTGGTCTGGAAGGCGATGCCGTCGATGACCGAGATGATGTCGGCGATCTTGCGCGAGGAGGCCTGGATGTCGGCCATGGTGGTGACCACCTGGCCCACGACCTGGCCGCCCTGGGAGGCGACGGAGGCTGCGCCGACGGCCAGCTGGTTGGCCTGGCGGGCGTGGTCGGCGTTCTGCTTGACGGTGGAGGTCAGTTCCTCCATCGAGGCGGCGGTTTCTTCCAGGTTGGCGGCCTGCTGTTCGGTGCGGCGGGACAGGTCGTTGTTGCCGGAGGCGATCTCGGTGGAGGCAGTGGAGATGGCCGAGGAGGCGCCCTGGATGCGGCCGACGATCGAGGTGAGCTGGGCGACGGTGGCGTTGGCATCGTCGCGCATGCGGGCGAACACACCGTGGAAGTCGCCTTCCATGCGGCTGGTCAGGTCGCCTTCGGACAGTGCGGTCAGCAGGCGCGAGACCTCCGACAGGCTGATCGCGTTGGCGTCCAGCAGGCCGTTGAGCTGCACCGCCAGCTGCAGCAGGAAGCCCTGCTTGCCCTCGGTGCCGATGCGCCCGGACAGGTCGCCGGCGGCGGCGGCCTCGACCACCCGCGCCACCTCCTGCTCGATGTGCACTTCGATGGTGCGGTCGCGCCACTCGCAGACGGTGCCCACGCTCTCGCCGCTGGCATCGCGGATCACCGAGATGTTCTGGACGAAGCAGGCCTGGCCGTACTGCATTTCCCGCTGGCCGCGGCCTTCCTTCTCGAGGCGGGCGATGAAGGCCGGATCGACCTTGCCGCCGTGCTCCAGCACCGACACCGGCTGGCCCACCAGCGGACGCTGCGGATCGATGCCCGGCAGCGCCTCGGCGATCTGGTCGGCGTAGCCGTCGAGCATGTCGCGCAGCGCCGGGTTGGTGTAGACCACCTCCAGGTCGCGGTCGGTGATGATCAGGCCGATCGAGGAGCTTTCCAGCGCGGTGCGCACGCGAAGGTTCTCGTTGGCGACCTTCTGGTCGCGCTCGGTGCGCTCGCGCAGGTCGTGCTGCATCCGCTGCATGGCCTTGAGCAGGTCGCCGATCTCGTCCTGGCGCGAGGTGTCGATGCGGCTGTCCAGCTTGCCGCCGGCCACGTCGTGGGCCACGCCCACCGCCTCGCGCATGGCGCCGGCCAGGCCGCGCGCCAGCAGCCAGGCGATGGCCAGGCCGCCGCCGATGCCGGCCAGCAGCATCACCACGACCAGGATGCCGGACGTGGCGTAGGCGCCGGCCGCGTCGGCGCCGGCCGCGCCGGCCTGGCGGTCGGCTTCCTGGATCAGCGCGGTGATCGCCCCGGTGGTCCGGTTGTGCAGGTCGGAGGTCTCGCCGAGGAAGGTGTCCAGGGCGTCGTCCGGCAGGTCCAGGTCGATCATCTCGTTGACCGACTCGTAGGACGTCTTGGCCTCGGCCCAGGAGCCGACGAACTCGTCGAACAGCTTGCGCTCCTCGGCGGTGGAGACCAGGCCGTCGTAGGTCGTGCTGGCGGCCTCGATCTCGCCGGCCAGGCCGGAGGCGCGCTGGCGCGCCTCCTGCTTGACCGCGTCGCTGGCGCGGACCAGGCCGCGGTAGGACGCGGTGCGGTACTCGCCCAGCAGGGCGCGCAGCTCGGCGGCGGTGGACACGGTGTCCATCGTGTTGCCGGCCAGGTGGGTGGTGGAGCGGTTGAGCGAGGCGAGCCCGTAGTAGGCGCCAATGCCCTGGACCACCATGAGCGCGAGCACGACGCCGAAAGCCAGCATGAGCTTGGGCGTGAGCTTGAGATTCTTCAGCCAGTGCATGGACGTTTCCCCTGGTCTCTCGAATGCAGTGCGACCCGGGCGCTGGACGCACCCGGGCCGCGGCGGTGCTTACTTGATGGTGGCCAGCTTGATGTTGGACGGCGAGCTGATCGCGATCTCGGCGCGGCTGGCATCCTTCCTGATCGTGCCGATCACGCAGACGTCGCGGCCCTCCAGTTCCTCGGGGGTGGGCTTGAACTTGTCGCGCTGGTCGCCCGGGATGCGGGCCGAGAAGGTGTGGCGCGGGAAGGCGCCGCCCATATACAGGAAGGTCGGCTCGCCTTCGGAGTTCTGGGCGTAGCGGGTCTTCTCCACCTTGCCGCAGACCATGCCGTCCTTGCCGACGTAACGGACGGCCTGTTCGGCGGGGATGGCGTCCTGGGCGGAGGCGGCCAGCGGCGCGGCGGCCAGCACGGCGGCGAGGGAAAGCAGGCGGAAGTTCGGTGTCATTTCGGTGCTCCAGTGGCGGGGATGCGTCCGGGCCTGCGGCGAGCGGCCCTTGGTTGTGGTGCCTATCGGCCTGCGGCCGCAGGACTTTAGGCCGTGCTCAGGCGGCGGTTTCCAGCGGGGCTTCGGTCCCCAGGTCGGCGCTGTCCAGGAGCGTCTCGATGTCCAGCAGGATCAGCATCCGCTCGTCCAGGGTGCCGATCCCGCAGATGAAGCGGGTGTCGACCGCGGCGCCGAACTCGGGCTTGGGCCGGATCTGCTCCTGCGCCAGCGGGACCACGTCGGACACGCCGTCGACCACGATGCCGACCACCCGGTCCAGCACGTTGAGGACGATCATCACCGTGAGGCTGTCGTAGCGCGCCTCGCGCAGGCGCAGCTTCAGGCGCAGGTCGATCACCGGCACGATGGTGCCGCGCAGGTTGATCACGCCCTTGATGTACTCGGGCGCGTCGGGAACCCGGGTGACCGCGTCGTAGCCGCGGATCTCCTGGACCTTCAGGATGTCGACGCCGTAGTGCTCCTCGCCGAGGGTGAAGGTGAGGAACTCGCCGGCGGTCGGGGATGGGGTGCTGCTCATGGGTGCGCTCCTGCAGGGCGTGGCCGCGCCGGAGCGCGGATCGGTTCGAAGGAGAGGATCGGCCGCGACGGCGGCAACTTTAGGTCCCTGCGCCGATCGGGGAGCTGGGCCCCCGCCCGGCGAAGGCAACCGGCGATGGCAACGGCAAGAGCGTTGGGCGTGGTCGGCTTCGGGTTGAGCCGCGGCAGGCCGGGTGTGTTGCGGTCGTCTCGGCGGCACATCCGTGTGCCGACTCGCCGACGCGGCCATCCATGGCCGCTGCCGCAACACACCCGGCCTGCCACGTCTTCGGGGGCTTCCAGGTCGTTACTTCGTCATCGCCAACGGCCTACCGGCTCCGTTCGGCGTCCGGCGACCCGTTCTTGTGCAGGAGCCGGGCTTGCCCGCGACGCGATGCCGCCGGCACAGGCGACGCCCTCATGATTCCGACGCCCGTGTCGCCGACTGAAGTCAGCTCCTACAGAGAGCGGTAACGGCGCGGCTGTTGTAGGAGCCGGGTTCAGCCGGCGACCCGACGCCGTCGGCACAGGCGTCGTACTCCGCTGTTCGACGCCCGTACGCTGGGTTCCTGTCGCGGGAGCGAAGGGGCCTTGGCCTGGTGCTTCCAAGCCAGCCAATGGAAGGAAGCCACGGCCCTGACACCGCGCGATGGACGGCGGCCCCCGGCCGAAGCTGCGTGGCTTCTGCCTTGCGGGACGATGACCGCCATGCCGAAGACGGCGCCCGTTCGCAGTGGCGAGCCGTCTTCCGCCCGGCATCCGGCCAGCTTCCCCCGCACGACCCACTCCAAGACGGCCGCTCACACCGCCCGGCGCTCGCGCGCGTTGCGCTGGCGCTCGACCCGGAAGATGTACTGCAGCACCTGCTTCTCGGCGTGCGGCGACAGCTCGAGGAACCGGCAGCCGGCGCGCAGGGCACTGCCGGCCAGGGGGGCCTGGCGCGACACGTGCGCCACCTCCAGCTGCACCGGCAGGGGCGCGGCATCGGGAAGGCGCAGCTGGCAGTCGGCCAGGCGGGTGCGCGCGGCGAAGCGGGCCTCGTCCTCTTCGCGCACCGACAGCGCCAGCCCGCCGCCGCTCAGGTCCAGCACACGGACCTGCAGAGGGGGAAGCTCGTCGGTGGCCGGGATCTGCAGGGTCACCACCGGCCCCGGCACCAGCTGCAACCGGTACAGTTCGCGCCGCTGCAGTTTCAGCAGCGACTCCGGCGCGGACGCGGAGAAGGCGACCCGGCCGTCGTTGTCGACCCGGGCCAGGTCGCGCAGGCGGAACTGGATGCGCACCCGGTCCAGCTGCGACACGCAGGTCAGGTGGTGGGCGGCCGCGATGCGCTGGTTGACGCTTTCCTGGTGGTTGCCGTCGATCAGGACCCCGCCATCGTGGCCCACCTCCAGCAGCGCGGTCGGGCAGGGCAGCCCGCCGGGCATGATGTGGGCGCTGATCAGCGCGCCGGCATCGACCAGCGACTGCAGGACGCGCGCGATCTCACGCGGATCGTGCAGCGTGTAGCGGGCTGCATCCTCCAGGTCCATCGGTGCGGCGAGGGAGTCGTACGTTTCCGGCATCGGGAAAGGCGGCAAAGGGACGTCCGTTACCGACGTATCGGCCACGCGCGGGGAAAATTGACGGCCAGGAACGGCAAGGGCGCCCGGAGGGCGCCCTTGCGCGTGCCGCGGCATCCGTCGTGGCGACGGCTCAGGCGACCATCGGCAGCGTCGGGGCGCAGGCGGCGTCGCCGTGGTCT